>CAXUNH010000075.1:0-15967 GCA_964252405.1 uncultured Acidobacteriaceae bacterium
CCAAACACCCCCTCAAAGTCCTCCGTCGTCGTCAGCCACGCCGTATCCCGCACCGCCCGCACCCGCAAGCCCCGCTGCTCCCTCGCCTCCCGCAACTCCACCCGAAGTTCCCGCTCCGCCGGCCGGTTCATCACCAACTCACCCCAGCCCCACCGCTCCTGCAACGCCAACAACCCATCGCCAAAGCTAGTCGGCGAAGACCCATACACCACCCGGCACCCACGCTCGCCCTGCTCCAGCGCAAAGTGCCGCATCGCGCTCAACACCAGCGTCAGCTTCTTTTTGTGGTACGGCCGCCGCGTCCCCTTCGCCCGAGACTCCATCAACACCACCACCGCGTCCTCCGGCCGCACCTCCGCCAAAGGCCCTACCCCGTCATGCAACCGGTCATACGGCACATGAATCCATCGCCGCGCCTGCGCCTCGTCCGCCGTCGGCTCATGCTGCTTCACCTGCTCCAGAAAGTTCATAGGCCCTCATCCTATGCGGGGTTCCTCCCCCGTCAACAGCGGATCCGGCCTTTCGTTTCCGCAGGCTGCACACAATTCCAGGGTCGTCTGCTACGTTGGGAAAACGGACTGGTCCGAACTCCACGATGCGGAGGGCGTGCGCTGCCAGCATGTCCGGACCTAAGTCTCGATTCGGACGTACTTTAGGCGAAAAGTACGGGGGGGGGGAGGGTACCCCACCTGTCGCGCCACGTTGCCGCGCGTATACTCGTTCCCAGCAATCGGGCCGCATCCGCACGCTGCGGAGCGGCACTGGGAGATCTGAAATGAGCTTCACCGGAGAGCGCCAGCCCTCAACACCGGCGCGCGCACCTCGCAAGACCACGATCCACACCCTCGCGGAGGGCAAGCGAGCCGGCCGCAAGATCACCGCCCTCACCGCCGTCGATTACCCCACAGCGCGCCTCGCCGACGAAGCCGGCATCGACCTCCTCCTGGTCGGTGATTCGCTCGCCATGACCGTCCTCGGCCAAGAGAACACGCTCGCCATCACGGTGGACGAAATGCTCCACCACACGCGGGCCGTCCGCCGCGGCACCACCAACGCCCTCCTCGTCGCCGACATGCCCTTCGGCAGCTACCACACGGGCCCGGAGGACGCCCTGCGCAACGCGATCCGCTTCCTCAAGGAGGCCGGCGCGGAAGCCGTCAAGCTCGAAGGCGGCATCGATCGCGCTCCGCTGGTCGAGCGCCTCACTCGCAATGAGATTCCCGTCATCGCCCACATCGGCTTGACGCCTCAGTCCGTCCATCGCCTCGGCGGCTACACGGTGCAGGGCCGCTCCGCCCCCGCCATCGACGCCCTCCTCGCCGATGCCGCCGCCCTGGAAGGCGCAGGCGCCGCAGCCCTCGTTCTCGAAGGCATTCCACGCGAGGTTGCCGCCCAGATCACCGCCCGCGCCACGATCCCCACCATCGGCATAGGCGCCGGCCCCGACTGCGACGGCCAGATCCTGGTCTTCCACGATCTCGCCGGTCTGACATTCTCCGCGTCCGCCAAGTTCGTCCGCAGCTTCGGCGACGCAGGTTCCCTTCTGCGCGGCGCCATCGCCAGCTACCGCGACGAAGTGATCGCCGGGACCTTTCCCAACGACGCCGAAAGCTACCACCTCCCAAGTTCCCTGCGCGAGGGAATGGACGTCTCCCGCGATCCGGTTCAGGCATGAAGCTCCTCAGGGCAATCAGGGAGACTCGCTCCGCGTGCCGTTCCCTGCGCACAGCGCCGGCGACGACGGTTGGCCTGGTCCCGACGATGGGTGCGCTCCACGAGGGCCATCTTTCTCTGGTGCGCGCCGCCCGCCAAAGCTGTGACCACGTTGTCGTGTCTGTCTTCGTGAACCCCACCCAGTTCGGACCCAATGAAGACCTGGACCGCTACCCGCGCACGCTGGAGAACGACTGCGCCTTACTGGACGCGGAAGGCGTGAATCTGGTCTTTGCGCCGACCGCCATCGAGATGTACCCCAGCGGCGCCCTGGGCACCTCCGTCGACCCAGGCGAACTTGGCAACCGGCTGGACGGTCGCTCGCGGCCGGGACACTTTCGCGGCGTAGCCACCGTGGTCAGCAAGCTCTTCCACATCATCGACCCGGACCGCGCCTTTTTCGGTCAGAAAGACGCGGCGCAGGTCGCGGTGCTCCGTGCCATGGTCCGCGATCTTGATCTAAGGGTGCAGATGATGGTCTGTCCAACCGTTCGGGACCAGGATGGCCTCGCGCTCAGCTCCCGCAACCGCTTTCTGACGGCGGAGCAGCGCCGCACGGCACTGGCTCTCTCCCAGGCGCTCGCCTGTGCAGCGCGGTCCATCCAGGGAGGCGAGCGGCGCGCCGCCACACTCATCGAGCGCATGCGCACTCACCTCTCCTCACCGCAGCTTCGCATTGACTACGTCGAGATCGTTGATGGAGAGACCCTGCTGTCGCAGGACCAGGTCGGTAGCGAGAGTCTGCTCGCAGTTGCTGCCTTTCTCGGCGAAACGCGTCTGATCGACAACTACTCTGTGGCAGAGATCCTGCTGGAGACCGAAGGGTGAAGGTCCTGCTCGGGGTTTCGGGTGGAATCGCCGCCTACAAGTCGGTCGAGATCCTGCGATCGCTCCAGCAGCAAGGCGCCGAGGTTGACGTGCTGATGACCCGCTCCGCGCGGCGGTTTGTAACTCCACTGACCTTCTCTGCACTGACCGGCAAGCCTGTCCTCACCGGCCTATGGACTCCGGTCACGACACAAACGCCCGAAGCTCCCATCGAGCACATCACCCTGGCCCAGTCCATCGACGTGCTTCTGGTTGCCCCGGCAACGGCCAACACCCTCGCTCGCCTCGCGCACGGCTCGGCAGCGGACCTCCTCTCGACGGTGTACCTTGCCACGCGGGCTCCATTGGTCCTTGCCCCGGCGATGAACGTGCAGATGTGGCAACATCCGGCAACGGAGGCGAACCTCCGGACGCTGGTCGAGCGCGGAGCCTCTGTCGTGGCGCCCGAAAGCGGGTACCTTGCCTGCGGGATGACTGGGACTGGCCGCTTAGCCGACGTAGAAGCTATCGTAGAGGCCACGCTCAAGGTGGTCAGCAAGGCAGGAGATCTTGCGGGTGAGACCGTGCTGGTTACCGCGGGCGGGACCCGCGAAGCCATCGACCCGGTCCGCTATCTGGGCAACCGCTCCAGCGGCCGAATGGGACACGCTCTTGCCGCGGCAGCTCAGGCCCGCAGCGCAAAGGTGATCCTGATCACCGCCTCCCCTCTTGCCGCTCCTCCCGGCGCAGAGCTCGTCCGGGTAGATACTGCCGAGCAGATGGGCCAAGCCATCGATGCCCACCTGCAGCGCGCCACGCTGGTCTTTGCGGCAGCGGCCGTGGCCGACTTCCGCCCTCGCCACCGGTCGGAGACAAAGTTGCGCCGGGAACGAGGATTGGTTCTGGAACTGGAGCCCACGCCAGACCTTGTGGCGCGCATGGTGGCTCAGCGATCGAGCAAGACGTTGATTGTCGCATTCGCCGCAGAGATGGACCATCTCGAAGAGAACGGCCGCGTGAAGCTGATTCGCAAAGGAGCGGATGCCCTGGTGGCAAACAGCATCTCCGAGCCAGGTATCGGATTCGAGTCGGATACCAATGCCGGACTGTTTCTCACCCGAGACCAAACCTTCGTCTTAGAGAAATCCTCGAAGCGGACCATGGCCGACCGCATCCTCGACCAGGTCATCCATACCCTTCGAGCGCCCGATGAACCGCCCGAAACCCTGGCAAACCACAATCCATCCGCGCTGGTGGCCGATTAAGCGACCGCTTCCTCAATCCCAGCGGTTTGGAATTGCAGAAAGGCCGCAACCTGCTCCGCCGGAAGAGGGCGGCTGAAGAGAAATCCCTGCACCCGGTCACACTCCAGTGAGCGAAGGATCCTCAGTTGCTCATCGGTCTCCACCCCTTCCGCGACCACGTTCATGCCGAACGTGTGTGCCAGCGCGATGATGGCCCGGACGGTCGGATAGGTCCCTTTGCGTTCTGCAATGCGGCGCGTGAACGAACAGTCGATCTTCAACGACTCCACGGGAAGCTGATGTAGACGGCCCAGTGAGGAATAACCTGTTCCGAAGTCGTCCACTGAGAAGCGGATCCCCATGCGCGCAAGCATTGCGATCTGGTGCGGCGCGTCGCCCCGATCGGACATCACCGTGGACTCCGTAACCTCGAACTCCAGCATCCGCGGGCTTAGTTGGTACCGTTCAAGCGTGTTCGCCACCTTGCTGTAGAAATCGTAGCGGGCCAACTGCAAGGGCGAGACATTTACGGCGATCTGTACAGGTGATCGCCCTTCATCCATCCACTTCCTGCTTTGGCGGCAAACCTCCTCCACCACCCAGTCTCCCAGCGGAACGATGAGCCCGCTCTCTTCTGCTATCGGGATAAACCGTTCCGGAGAGGTGCGCGACAGAAGCGGATCCTTGGAACGAACCAGGGCTTCCATGCTGTGAAGCCGTCCGTCGGCGGTCATCTGCGGTTGGTAGTACACCTCGAAGTTGCCTGTCTTCAGTGCCTTCCGCAGGCTGAGCTCGATGTCATACGCCTCGCTCACGGCATGGCTGATCTCCCGGGAGACCCGCACCCACTGCGCCCCGCCCGCACGCTTGCCCCGGTACATGGCAGCATCGGCATCGCGCCATAGTTGCGGCGCATCCTGCCCGTCATCCGGGTACACCGCAATTCCGATGCTCGCGACGAGTTCCACCTCGCCCCGCTCCAAAGTCACGGACGGCTTCAGATCGGCCAGCAACAGCGTAGCGAAGCTCTCGGCCTCATCTGCACTCTTCAGATCGCCCAAAGTCAGCATGAATTCGTCGCCGCCGGTGCGCGCGAGGGTGCCCGCGCCCTGCAACCGGGCCGTCATCCGTCGCGCCATCTCCCGCAGACACTCATCGCCTGCCCCGTGCCCGAAGGTGTCGTTGATCTGCTTGAAGCGGTCCAGGTCGATGCAGAAGAGCGCGGCTTTGTGCCCGCGCTTCGCTGCCTCCTGCAGCGTGATCTCCAATCGATGCTCGAAAAGAGCACGGTTGGGCAAATCCGTAAGCACGTCGTGATGTGCCTGTCGGATAAGTTGCGCATGGAGCCTTTGCGGCTCAGTCACATCGTGAATCAGGGCGAACGTGGCGCGGTGGCCATCCCGCGTCACGGGTTGGCTCGCAATGTCTACTTGGAACTCTGTGCCGTCTTTGCGGCGGTGCAGCCACGGTCCGGTGAGCTTTTGGGGCTCGCTTGCCCGCAAATCTTCCAGCGTCTCAGGGTCTTCCCCGATCTGCATCACGTCGGCGAGCGACATACGCCGGAACTCGGAGCGGGAATACCCGTAGTGCGCCACTGCAGCCTGATTCACGTCGAGAAATCGCAGCGTCTCCGGCTCATAGATCCACATGGGATGGGGATTGGCAGCAAATAGGAGCCGGTACTCCTCGCTGGCTAGCTCAGCGGAACGAATCTCCTCTTCCAAGAGGCTGAGCACCATCCCGGCAGCAACAAAATACTTCGGCAGGTTCCAAACTTCAGGACTCACGGCAAGGTCCGGTCCAATCCGCTGCAGCAGCATGGCACAGGCCCACACACCGCCCCAGGTTATGGCCCCTATGCTGGTCGTCAGGGTCGCCGCCGAAAGTCGTGCGCCGCGCATGCTCAGGAGAACGGCATTTAAACCAAAGCACAAAGTGAGGACCACGGCCTGAACGGTCCCTGAATCGTGTTTCGGGACACTGACGATCAGCCAGGCGGAACACACGGCGACAAGAGCTGCTGCCGCGATCAAGCGTACCCTGTGTTCCTTGAAGAGCCGCCAGCAAACCCCCAAGATGCAGAAAGCGCTGAGAACCGCAGAGCAGGTCGCAGGCCAGAACCAGCGAGCCGACAAACATCCGAAGACCATGGTCATCAGCCAGGGCCCACCCAGCAGGCATGCGATCCAGCATTGCCTTCGGCGGGACGCATGCGCTTCGGGGTACGACAGCGCAAAGGCAGTACCGCACAACACCAGCGTGCAGAGTGCCACGATACTCTGCGCGGTCTCCCCCGCCTGCGATCCAGTCCGGAACGCAAGCGCACAGAAGTGAAGCAGGACAAAGAACCAGCCGGTCACCCAAAAACGTACCGCCGGCGTGCTTCTCTTCCGGTAGATGGAACCAAACAAGAGGAAGATGAATCCAGCTACGAGCAGATCAGCTACGTTCACACCAGCACACTCTTCTCTTTGCGGAGTCAAACCAACGTAGGTCAACCCTAGGTTACTTGACTCCTCCAGCCCCGAATGTTCACCAAAGGTTGTAGACCGACCCCAGCCTGCTTCGCTTTGCAACTCGATCCTTTTCCGTAACGCCCCTCTTTCCGTGACGGAAGGTATACCGTGGTTAACTAGAGCTCATGCAGGCGGAACTCTCCATCTCCCGCGAGGATTACCTGAAGGCCATCATCGAGGCCGAGAGCGAGGGTCATGCCGTCGTGCCGGTCCTGCTCTCCCACTGGCTCGGCGTCTCGCCCCCGGCGGTCACAAAGGCCATTCGCCGTCTGCGCGAGGACGGCTTTCTCGAGGACGCGCCCGGAGGGACACTCCAACTTACCCGTGCCGGCCGTCAGGTCGCGCATCGCACCGCATTCCGGCACCATCTCGTGGAGCGGATGCTTTCCGAGATCTTCGGCATGGAATGGCATCACGTCCACGCCGAAGCGGAACGCCTGGAACACGTTATCTCACCCGAGTTCGAGGCGAAGCTGATCGAAAAGCTGGGAAACGACGGAGACTGTCCTCACGGGAACCCTGTGCTCCCGGAGTCCCCTGCACAGATCCGGCGGCGTGGCCTGATCGCCCTCACGGAAGCGCAACCGGGCGTTCTGTACACCGTGGCCAGCCTGTATGAGCGGGACGACCGCCTCCTCAGCTTCCTGCACCGGTTAGGCATCGGCCCTCAGAGCACGCTGCAGCTGCTCGAACGGAACTACGACAACACGCTGCGACTGCGGGTCGCGGAAGCGGAAGTCACCCTGGGCGCCTCAGCGGCGGAACGGGTCTACATACGGGCGCTCCGCCGGACTGAACCGGGGTGAACTATCCGAGGCAATCCCAACTTCACTTTCTGAGACTCGGCCGCATCCTAGCCCGCGGGAGAGGTCTGCCGTGCTCGTAACCCAGGACCAGGAAGTCGACCAAGCCCCCTCTCTTCCCGATGTGTTCTCATCCGTACGCCTTTCCTCTTCCGGGAGTCTTTGGCGACGTCTGCTGGGCTTTATCGGTCCCGGCTTCCTGATCTCTGTCGGCTACATGGATCCCGGCAACTGGGCCACCGACATCGCGGGCGGCTCCAGGTATGGCTATGCCCTGCTTTTCGTCATCATGCTTTCGAACCTGATGGCTATCCTGCTCCAGAGCCTTGCGCTAAAGCTGGGTATCGCTACAGGGCGTGACCTTGCGCAGGCCTGTCGTGAGAGCTACAGCCGACCCGTCAGTATCAGTCTCTGGCTCTTCGCCGAGGTCGCCATCGCTGCCTGCGATCTGGCGGAGGTGGTCGGATCCGCGATCGCGCTGCAGCTGCTCTTCCACATACCACTCCTGATTGGCGTTCTGCTGACCGGCGCGGATGTACTGCTCATCCTGCTTCTCCAACACCGTGGCTTCCGCTATCTGGAAGCATTAGTGATCGTGCTGATCGGCACCATCACGGTCCTGTTTGGGGTGGAGATCGCCTTGTCTCATCCTGAATGGGGCCTTGTCGGCGCGAACCTATTCCTACCCTCGACGGCCATCCTCCGCGATCCGAACATGCTGTACCTTGCCATCGGCATTCTTGGCGCTACCGTCATGCCGCACAACCTGTACCTGCATTCGTCCATCGTCCAGACGCGCAACTACGGACGGGACGCGGCGGGGAAGCGTGAGGCGATCCGCTTCGCGAACGTGGATAGCGCGGCCGCCCTGATGCTGGCCCTGTTCGTCAACGCGGCCATCCTCGTCCTCGCCGCCGCAGTGTTTCATAAGGGCGGGCACTTCGAGGTTGCGGAGATTGGCGACGCCTATAAGTTGCTGTCGCCTATGCTGGGCGTGGCCGGCGCGAGCACTCTCTTCGCCGTAGCTCTGCTGGCCTCCGGACAGAACTCCAGTCTCACGGGGACATTGGCCGGCCAGGTTGTCATGGAAGGCTTTCTTCACTTCCGCATGAAACCCTGGCTACGCAGGCTGCTCACGCGCTCCATCGCGATCGTCCCTACCATCGTCGTCACAGCCATCTATGGAGAGCGAGGCACAGCAAAGTTACTCATCCTGAGCCAAGTGATTCTAAGCATGCAACTCAGTTTTGCGGTCTTTCCTTTAGTTGCCTTCACCAGCGATCCGCGCCGCATGGGCGAGTTCACCAACGGATTCTTGATCAAGTATGTGGGCTTCGTGGTCGGGGGCGTAATCGCGGTTGCGAACGCATGGTTGCTCGTCCAGATCCTTCGCGGCCGTTGAGGACCAGCGTAAGGACGACTGTACGGCGTGGGTACGGACTTCCCTCGTCTAATCCCTATGCGCGAACTTCCGGAGCCCGTGGCATCGCAGGATCTTGAGCGCCTTTTGGCTGAGCTCCAGGCTATGCCCGGCGACGACAACGACGGCTTCTTTGGGCCGGAATCGACCACTTGGCAGATCAATCGGGAGTGCGCCGTGTTTCTCGGCGCGGGCCGTGCAGCGTTGTTGCAACTTGCACACCCCTGGGTCGCGACGGCTCTCAGACAGCATTCCGGATTGATGCACAACGCGATCGGGCGATTCCACTCAACTTTTCGCGTGATCTACACCATGCTTTTCGGCACGCGCGCCCAGGCCCTCGCCGCGTCTCGCGGGCTCTATGCCGTTCACGCCTATGTCAAGGGCGAGCTGCCGGCGGCGGTGGGCGCATACAGTGCGCACGAGCACTACGAAGCCAATGAGATCGGCGCCCTGCGCTGGGTCTACGCGACCCTGGTGGAGAGCGCCATCCTGGCCTATGAGCTGGTGTTGCCGCCGCTCTCCGCATCGACACGGGAGGACTATTACCGTGAAAGTCATCGGATGGCCGCTTTATGCGGCGTTCCCTCCAAAGTATTGCCGCCGGACTGGACCGCGCTCACGCGCTACATCGGAGACACGATGAGTTCGGCCAGTCTGGCGGTCGACGAGCAAGCGATGCGGATGGGACAGGCCGTGCTTTCGGGCGTAGGGACCTGGGTTCGTGCGCCGCTCTGGTACCGCGCTCTGACGGCATCATGGCTGCCGCCCCATCTGCGCGAAGGGTTCGGTTTGCCCTTCGGGCCTGGCGAGCTGGAGGCGTTGAAGGGTGCGCGCCGGTGGTTGCCGCGCGTCTATTCTCACCTGCCCAACGCTCTACGCTTTGTCGGCCCCTTCCATGAAGCTCATGGACGCCTCCACGGCAGGCTCCCTGGCCCCCTGACACGCCAAAGCAATCGTTTCTGGATGGGTCGGTCACGCCTGCTCTATGCGGAGCCGGATGTAGAAGCCAGTCCCGGCAGCGCAGGGCACACTTCTTGACGCTGGTCGCGCGGCACTCTAGAGTCAGCGGATGTATGCGGCCTGTTCACAGGCCGAAACAATGAGGAATGTGCCCGTGTCGATTGTGGCCGGAGTGGATTTTGGAACGCTGAGTACACGGGTGACGCTGCTGGACAGTGAACAAGGGCGGCTTGGTACGGCATCGGGGAGCTACCCTCTCAAGAGAACGCGAAACGATCCAGACTCTGCGACTCAGTCGCACGACGATCAGCTAAGCGCTCTCGTACAAGCCATGCGCGAGGTGCTGGCGCAGACCGGCGTGCGTGGCACGGACATTCAGGCGCTGGCAGCCGATACGACGGGTTCTAGCGTGATCTTCGTCGACGCATCGATGCAGCCCCTGGATCACTATTATCTCTGGTGCGACCACCGGGCCCTGCGGGAGGCGCAACAGATCACTCGGTTGGCGCACCAACGCAAGCTCGAGGCCATCGCGTGGTGCGGGGGCGTGTACTCGCATGAGTGGGGTTGGGCGAAGCTGTTGCATTGGCTGCGGCACAACCCTGACAAACGCGACAACTTTGCGTCAGCTTTTGAGCATTGCGACATGCTCGCAGCCACGCTGTGCGGCGTGCGTGATCCCCGCGCGGTGAAGCGCAGCGTGTGCGCTATGGGGCACAAATGGCTTTGGAATCCGAAGTGGGGCGGCTATCCACCGCAGGAGTTCCTGTCCGAGCTCGACCCTCTCTTGGACGGGATGCGGGACAGGATGACCGGCGATGTGTTGACCTCCGATCACATTGCAGGCCATCTCGCGCCGGAGTGGGCGGAAAAACTAGGGTTACGGGCAGGCATTCCGATCCCGGTGGGCGCCTTCGATGCGCACTGGGACGCGATCGGCGCGGGCTGCCGTGAGGGCGATGTGGTCAACGTGGTGGGCACCTCGACCTGCATCATCGCTATCGGAGAGCGGGCCGGCCTGATCGAAGGCGTTTGCGGCGTCGTGCCCGGCAGTGTCGATCCCGCGCTGGTCGGCGTGGAAGCAGGGCTCTCCGCCGTAGGGGATATCTTCAACGCGATCTCCCAGCGTGCACGCACAGATGTGCGTGCCCTGTCGCAAGGTCTCGATCAGTATCGGCCGGGGCAGACAGGATTGCTGCGCCTGGCTTGGGACAACGGTGACCGGACGGTTCTGGTGAATTCTGAACTGGGCGGCGTAACGCTGGGCTGGAACTTGCTGCATACAGCACAGGATGAATTGTTTGCGGCCATTGAGGGCACAGCTTTTCACACCCGCATTATCTTGGAGCGTCTGTCCGAAGGCGGTGTGCCCATCCAGCGAGTCATTAACGCAGGCGGCATTCCGCAAAATAACCCGGTGCTCAACCAGATCTACGCAGACGTGCTGAACAAGCCCGTTCTCGTGCCTGACCGTCCGCCGACCAGCATCGGTTCGGGCATCTTCGCGGGCCTGGCTGCCGGCGTGTTTACGTCCGTCGCTGAGGGCCAGGAGAGAATGTGCCCCAAGCATAAGGAATACATGCCACGGCCGGAAAGTCGCGACGTCTACGAGCGGCTCTATAGTCTCTATCGCAAGCTGTACTTTTCGCTCGGACAGCGGAGCTCCGGCGCCGTGCCGATCGGTGACATCTTGCCGCAGCTTCGCGAGATCCGAGCCGAGGCCGTGCGGCCCTCGAACTAACCACGCAACAGAGTGCTGTGCCGGCCCTCCGCTTCCGCGATCCGGTCTTCGCTAACCGAGCTTCGGCGAGAGGACGCCCCTGGACGCTCTTCAACTTAGGACGCGAAAGGCGTACGCTTCGATATGGCCTTGCGGCCGCGCCGGCAGTCTGATCTGCAGAGCCTCCCTCGTCTGTTGGAAGGTAAGAGCGCCGCTGCTGCCTAGCCTTTCTACAGCTTTGATGGAGCGCGGATAGAGCGAATTGCCGCTGGCTAGCGATTTGACGGTCAAGACGTCGTCGTCGGGCCATCCTAGCGCGAAGAAATACAGTTGATCTCCCTTTGTCGTGAAGCGAATATCCTTCGCGTTAAAAGGCCGCGCGCCGTTTTCGTTGAAGTTGTGCGATCCGCTCACGTCCGGTGCACCTTCTCCATAAATTTTGAAAGGCCGTGTGCCGTAGAGCGCCTCACCGTGCACACTCATCCACTGCCCAAACTCCGCAAGAAAAGCGTGCTCGTCTTCGTCGATGGTCCCGTCGCCGCGGACCGGGATGTTCAACATCAAATTTCCATTCTTGCTGACGATGTCTACAAGCATCTGTGCCACCGTGTTGGGCGTCTTGTACTTGTGCTGCTCGAAGATCGATCGCTTGTAGTGCCAGTCCCCGATGCAGGTGTCTGTCTGCCACGGCGCCTCGAGGATGCCTTGCGCCCGGCCACGTTCGATGTCGAGCATCGTGGCGCCGGTGTGTTCCGGGGTGTACTCCTTCGCCGCGACCACGGCTTCTTCGGTTCCGTGATGCCATTGCATGTTTGCGTTGTAAAAGTACGCTGTGATGTCCAACCCGGTCTGCCCTAAGGGAAGCTCGGTGTCATCGAAGTACAGCATGTCCGGCTTGTACTTATCGATCATCTCCTTACATCGCAGATACCATGTACGCGTGAACTCGGGGTTCATGGGAGTCGGAGCTTCGTTCCATACCCGATCATGATCTTCATGCCACTTTGCCGCTTCCGCGACTGCCGCGATGCCGTCCGGAATCACGATGTTGCGGCCGGTGTACAACTCCTGGGGATCCAACCCCTGCCACCACTTCCCTTCACCCTCAGCCTTTGTCGTGGTGTACGCGTCGTAGCGCACGCCCGCAAGCGGACCTTCCGCGTCATAGCCGTACGCGGTCTGCAACCAGTGCCATGCGTGCGAGGAATGGTTCGAGACCCCGAATCGCAAACCATGTTCACGGACGATCTTTTCCCAGGTTCCAACGATGTCCCGTTTCGGCCCTACCCTGGTTGTATTCCAGGAGTGATAGGTGGAATCGAAACAGTCCAGATTGTCATGATGGCAACCAAGCGCGTAGAAATACCGCGCACCGGCCCTCACATACAGATCCATGAGCTGCTCGGGTTGCCAGTGTTCCGCCTTCCATAGATGGTCGATGTCCTTGAAGCCGACCCTGGAAGGATGGCCATAGGTTTTGCAATGAAAGTCGTACTGCGGATGGCCCTGGAGGTACATCTGCCGGGCGTACCAGTCGCCCTGTTCAGGAACGCACTGCGCAGTCCAATGGGCCCAAATGCCGAACTTCGCATCGCGGAACCAGTCCGGCATGCGCCATTGCTTCAGCGATTCCCACGTGGGCTTGTACTTGCCCGGCGTTTGTTTCGTACCGGCGGAGGGATACGCGTACCGGGCAAACGGCACAGCCGCTGCAGCAAGGGCACCTCGCTTCAGGAGCGAGCGGCGGGAGGAGAAGTGCTGCACCATAGAAGGCCCCTTTGTGCACAGTCTATCGCCGAGACGCCCACTCCAGAGCCTCTTTGCGCTGCTCTGGAACGCGCTTGGACAGCCGCATAGAGGCCGAAGAGCTGTGGATCCCCGGCTCCTGCCAAAGGAGAGCGTGGCTTAAAGCTTGTTGGGTCCGCCGCACCCGGCGTGAGGACAGTGGCAGGTCAGGGCCGTCACTTTCCTGGAGTCCTCACAGTACGCGGAGCAGTATTTTTTGCCGTCTGCGCAGACGCAGGTGCAAGCTGAGTTCCCGCACTTCTTCGGTTCAGTAGCCATTCGTCTCTCCTTTTTGGAGCGACAGCACTCTAGCACCAAGCGGTCACTTTTGACTTTTTCTGTCTGTGCGTTCGCGGCCCGGGGAGGCCCCACCCCCCTCCCCCCTGCTGTTTGGGATTTTGTGACTAGAATCTTTGTTTTGTTGCACTTGCGCAGGGGTGGGTGCTGCAAAATATTCAAAACAAAGAATTTGTGTGCAAAATATCTGCAATCAACAACTTAGAGCCATCTTTGCACGCTTGCATGGAAGCTCGCGAACCAATGCGTGATCAAAGCGTAGCAGGGATGGCGAAATAGTACGCAATTGCCAGGGATGCCGGACTTGAGGTTTTTCGCCGGGTGCCCCAGGTCTCGCTTCTGAGACCTGGGTTGTAGGATGTGGGGCGTGACTCAGGGGCTTAGGCGGTATCAGGAGACCGGCGATCTCCACTTTGTGACGTTCAGTTGCTTTCGCCGCAACGCGTTTCTCTCTTCGCCGCAGGCTCGTGACTTAATCGAGAGGGCGCTAGAGACGATGCGCGTTCGGTATGACTTCTATGTCAGTGGGTATGTGGTGATGCCGGAGCATGTGCATTTGCTGGTGAGTGAGCCGCGGGTGGCGCTGCTGGGCAAAGCTTTGCAAGCGCTGAAGCTGTCCGTGGCGGTGAAGCGGGAGGAGCGGCCTTTCTGGCAGACTCGGTATTACGACTTCAATGTGTTCACGCGGGAGAAGCGGTTGGAGAAGCTTCGCTACATGAATGAGAACCCGGTGGCTCGGGGTTTGGTGGGTTTTGCGGAGAACTGGCAATGGTCGAGTGCGCGGCATTATGCGACTGGGGAGGCGGGTGTGGTGGAGGTTGCGTCGGAGTGGACTGCGCGTGGACGGGGTTTTACTGGGGCTTCGATCTGACTTGGGGATGTGTTTACACCCGGAGTTTTGGGGCGCTGCGAATACCCAGGTCTCAGAAGCGAGACCTGGGGCACCCGAGTTTGTGGAGGTGAGATGTGGGCCGCCGGCTGGAGAACTGGGAGTGGTCGAGCGCCTGGTGGCGTTTGTGTGGGGAGGCTGGGGCGGTGAGGATCAGTTCGTCTTTGGAGGGTTGAGTGATGGCCTCCGGGGAGTTAGGTGGAGCTGCGAACACCCAGGTCTCAGAAGCGAGACCTGGGGCACCGCGAGATCTGGGGCGTCTTACCCGCTTGGATCATTCTTGCGGGATTGCTCCTTTGCAAGAAGCTTAAGAAAGTCCGAAATTTTCCTAGCCGTCAACGATCCTGATCGTGGACCTAGAGTGACTTCAGCTACTTTGAATCCTTCGGCTTCTGTTGCTACAACGTTCAGAACACCTGGAAAGTTCCTGATCGCCGAAACGACTTGTTCTGACGACAAATCTTTGGAGAAGCCGAGGTGTAGAATGCGAGGCCCCAGTTCTTCAGGCTTCTCTGGTGCCGGAGACACGGTGCGAGCTATGGCGCCCATCTCGTTGCGCAATAACCTAAGTTCCTCGAAAAGATACTGCTGTATGCTCACCTCTTCTTCTTTGAGCTTAGGTAGCTTAAAAGTACCGAAATGGTTCAAGAACACGCTGTAGTCAGGATCGGTGCTTGCACGGTTGTAGGTGGCTTTGATCTTTTCTGCTAGCTTAGCCTGAAAATCTACGATCGGCTGAAATCGGAGATCCGAAGGGTAGGGCAGATGTTCTATGACGCCTGTGTCGAAGGAGTAAGCAGTCTTCTCATCCTTTATAACGATCGTCGGCTTGTCGAATGCAAGTCGCAATCCTAGCTCGAACATCACGTTTGGATTCTTGGCACTCACATCGCAAACTACTACGGGATTGTCGTATAGGTTCTGAACTATTGTCTTGTGTATCACGCTAGTCTCATCAGCATAACTGACTAGATTCGGCTTAAAGCCCGCGCTCGCAATGGACGACTCAATGATACTTAGCACGTCGTCCCAATGCGATCCTGGGTATCCAGTCACGGACGAAATTGGCATGATAATTCCGCACACCGGGCTGTCCTGAGCGTGATCGAGTGACTGCGGCTTCGTTTGACTCACCATCACATTCTAAGACGAGTGCTACCGCCCAAACCGCTGCATGCCGCCCATTTGGCTCATGAGGCGTTGTTGCAATTTGGCCATGCCTCCGCCGGTGGACATGCTCTTCATCATTTTGGACATTTGGGCGTGTTGTTTTAGGAGGTTGTTGACCTCTTGCACGGTGGTGCCGGAGCCGAGGGCGATGCGTTTGCGGCGGCTGCCGTTGATGATGTTGGAGTTGGCGCGTTCTTTCTTGGTCATCGAGTTGATGATGGCTTCTACGCGGTCGAGTTGTTTGTCATCGACCTGGCCGGCGGCTTGCTGGAGGCCCTGGAAGGGGCCGATGCTGGGGAGCATTTTGAGGATGGATTGCATGCTGCCGAGCTTTTTGATCTGACGTAGCTGTTCGCGGAAGTCTTCGAGCGAGAAGCCTTCGCCCGAGAAGGCCTTTTTGGCGAAGGCTTCGGCCTTGCTCTTGTCGAGCTTTTCTTCGGCGCGCTCGAGCAGGGTGGCGACGTCGCCCATGCCCATGATGCGGCCGACGATGCGGTCGGGGTGGAAGGCCTCGAAGGCGTCGGGCTTTTCGCCGGTGCCGAGGAACTTGATGGGCGCGCCGGTGATCTTGCGGATGGAGAGGGCGGCGCCGCCGCGGCTGTCGCCGTCCATTTTGGTGAGGATGGCGCCGGTGATGGAG
>CAXUNH010000076.1:0-1792 GCA_964252405.1 uncultured Acidobacteriaceae bacterium
TGCCAAGCGCCACCCCGCAGCATCACGCTCGATCCGCTCCACGCTAGCCCGCAACCGAAGCTCTCCACCCCTCCGCGCAAACAGATCCGCGAGCGCCGCATAAAACGTCGACAACGGCTGCACCGGAATGCCCAACCGCCCACCCTCAGGGTTCGCCAAAAACGACTCATGGAACACTTGCCCCGCATAGCGCGTCGAGCACCGCTCAAAGCTGTCGTTCAAGGCCCCAACCACCACCGGCTCCCAGAAGTGCCGCACCGCCCGTTCCGTCTGCCCCGTCCGCTCCAGCAACGCGCTGAACGGCTCCTCATCGCTCTCCGGATACCCCCGCAGGAACTCCAGCAGACCCCGCGCAATGGCAGCCTTGTCCCCGACCCCAAGCATGGGCGCGCGCAGAAAGCTCATGGTGGAATGCGAAGGCGCGGGCAGTCCCTCCGGCCCGATCACGCTGGCCCTCACCTCGCGCTCTGGTGTCGCCGGCTCCAGAAACGTGATCTCGTCAAACCACCGGATGTAGCGATCGGCACCTGCCTGCCGGCACAGATCCACAAGGTTCGTACAGCACCCCAGCAGCACATGCTGCGAGTCGATCTCCTCCTGCAACGCCGGGTGCTGGTACGAGTAAGCCCGTCCCCCCACATACGGCTTGCGCTCCAGCAGCGACACCCGCGCACCCGCACCGGCCAGCGCCACAGCCGCCGACAATCCTGCCAATCCCGCACCAACCACGATGACGTCCGGCGTGCGCTGGTCGGCAGCGCTCAAGCTCCCAGCCTCGCCATCCCTGACGCAATCAAACCGCGCCCCAAAATCCCCAGCTTCTCTGAGACATGCACCGACACCCGCTCGCGCAGCACCGCTTCCGGGTCGCGCGCCACCCGCTCCAGCAATCGCCGATAGATCGTGGCGAGCACCTCCATGGCCGGCCGCGCGTCAGGGTCCAGCAAGGGAACCAGCTCATCGGCCGCCCGGTAGTACTCCCGCGCGCGCTCAATTTCCCGCCCTAGCATCTTCCGCAGTTCCGGAGACGCTTCCCCGCTCGCGATCTCGCTCAAAAACTGCTCGGTGCTCAGCCCGGCGCCCTCGATGTCGGCAAGCGGCAGGTAGATGCGCCGGCGCTCCGCGTCTTCCCGCACATCCCGCAGAATATTCGTCAGTTGAAAGGCCACACCTGTTCGCTCGGCCAGCATCTCCGCACGCTGGTCCGTGTACCCGAAGATGCGTATGCACACCAGGCCAACAACAGACGCCACCAGGTAGCAATACCGGTACAGCGCCTCAAAGCTCTCATACACCTGGTACTCGTGTGTCGTCCGGCCCGCTTCGGTCACGGTGGTCGCGTGCACCGACGACACACCCTCGGGCCGCGGCTCCAAATCCATCGTCGTGCCCGCCACAAGCTGCTCCAGCAGCTCATCGGCGATCCCGAACCGCTCCTGCGTGTCGTTCAGCGCGACAAAGACCGGATCCACCGGCGGCGCCCCACTCTGCCCGCGGGACGCGCGCCACTCCGCCGTCCAACGCGCCATCGCCGCGCGCCGCTGCTCCAGCGTCAGCGACTCATCATCGGACAAGTCATCGGCCTTACGCATAAACGCATAGACCGCACACATCGCATCCGATTTGTGCTGCGGCAACACACGGAAGGCCCAATAGAAATTCTTCGCCTCGCGCTTGGCCACTGCCCGGCAATGCGCATACGCTGCCGCAACCGCCGCTGTGTTCTCCTGTGTCATGCCCGCCGTTCGCGCCCGTGCCCCTGTTTGCCGGTGCTGACCACGGAGCCCAACTT
>CAXUNH010000076.1:1847-5856 GCA_964252405.1 uncultured Acidobacteriaceae bacterium
CCGCAACTTCATCCCCTTTGTTACCACCGGACGCGCCCGCAGCGTGTCATACCCCTGCGCCGCGATCGCATCCAGAATCGCGAGTCCGCCCTTGACAAACAAGCTCAACGTCGCCGCCAGATCCCGTTCCACAAGCTCCGTAATCCGTTGCCCGCGGAGCAACCGGGCCCGCGCATCCTCTACCAGGAACTGCATCATCGCGCGAAAGTTCGCATCGAAGCGCCGCTCCGCGATTTGCTCGTTCGTGACACCATACCGGGCCATGGCATCGGCCGGAAGATACCGCCGCCCGCGATCCACCCAGTCCGTCACGACATCCTGGTAGAAGTTTGCAAGTTGCAGGCCCGTGCAGATCTCATCCGATAACGCGAACGTCTCTTCGTCGTTGTAGCCGGACACCAGCAACACCAGCCGTCCCACAGGATTCGCCGAGTACCGCGAATACCGCTCCAGCGTCGCCAACGACGCATGGTGCGTATACACCTGGTCCTGTTCAAATGCCGAGATCAGATCATCAAACGGTGCACGTGGCAACACGCAGGCCGCAATGGTCGGCTGCAGTGCTACAAACACCGGATGGGTGGACAGCTCCGGCTGCGCAAGGCACTCATGCAACATCCCGCGCCACTCACTCAACAACCGGGCCGCCAGCGCGGTATCCCCCACCTCATCTCCCAGATCATCCGAGGTCCTGCAGAACGCATACACGCTGTAGAAATGAGGCTTCAGCTTCGCCGGCAAAAAGAACGTCGCCACATGGAAGTTCTCGTAGTGTGTCTCGGCCAAGTGCTTGCACCAGGCCTGCGCCTCGGCAAGGCTGGGCCGTTGCGCCGGCGTGCGATACCCCTCAGGCGCGCCGGCCAGCGCTCCCGAAAGTGCCTCGACAGCGGCGCTCACGCGAGCACCTCCGCACCCTCGTCGCGCATCGCCTTGCCGTCCTCCGCGCCATGCGGAAACACAACGGTCTTGATCTCCGGCCGCGTTCCCTCGGCGGGCCGGGTCAGCATACGCTCGAACAGCGCCGGCACATCTTCCAGACCAGCCGAACTCGTCAGAAACACATCGCAATGAAAGCGCCCTGACCCAAGCATCGCAAACGCCTTGCGAGCCGTCGCGGGAGTGTGATGGAAGCTAGCCTTAAGCGTCAGATCGCTGTAGTGCAGCAGGTTCGTATCCAGGGCGACGGCCGTCCCGGCGGGCGGCCCACCGAACAGGTTCACCACGCCACCCTTGCGCGCCATCGCCACCGCCTGCTGCCAGGCCTCGGGCGTCGCCACAGCCTCAAACACCACGTCCGCCCCGCGTCCCTCTGGCGTAAGGGCCCGCGCGGCAGCCACAATATCGTCGACCTCGCCTGTGCGCACGACCTCCGCCGCCCCTAACGCACGCGCGGTCGTCACCTGGTCCCGCCGCTTCACGACCGCGATGACGCGCAAGCCCTCCAGCGCCGCCGCATGGGCAAACAACAACCCGATCGGCCCCGCGCCCAGCACAATCGCCGTCTGCCCCGCCCGCGCGCCAGACTCTTCCATCCCCCGCACCACACAGGCCAGCGGCTCAGTGAGGGCAGCATGCGCCATCGGCATCGATGCCGGCACGCGCAGCGTGTTCTTGCTCACAATCCGCGCAGGCACATGGAAAAACTCCGCATACGCGCCGTTGTTGAACAACAGGTGATCGCAGAGGTTCCCCTGCCCGTTTCTGCAGAAAAAACACGCATCGCACGGCGCCGAGTTCAGCGGCACCACGCGGTCACCTACGATAAACCCTGCCACACCCGACCCGACCTCAACGACGGTTCCAGCGACCTCATGCCCAAACAGCCGGTTCGCGGTCAGCATCCTGGCATGGTACCCACGCCGGAAGACCTTCAGATCGGTGCCGCAGGTCAGCGCCGCCTCCACCCGCAGCACAAGCTCGCCGGGTCCGGCCTTCGGTTTCGGCACGCGCTGGAGACGTAGGTCCTCCCTGCCATGCAACACCGCCGCCAGCATAGTGTCACTCATCACATCTCATTCTCGCACTGCCCCCACGCGGAGCGCCACGCCACAACACCAGCAACTCCCCGGACCTCTGAGCACCCATCAGTCATCTGATACCCTGACCCTCAGCAAACCGCATGAATCTCGTCTCGCCAGGAGCCTTCGCCAAACGCATCATCGCTTCCGTGCAGGACTACTCCCTCCTTACCGGGCGTGCCCTGGCCGCGCTGTTCTCCGCGCCGCACTACTACGCCGACACCTTTATCCAGCTCGACTCCATCGGCGTCGGCTCTGTCCCCATTGTCATCCTCGCCGGCTTCTTTACCGGGGCTGTGCTCACGCTGCAATCCACCACCACTCTCCAGCAATTCGGCGCGGTCGACCTCACCGGCAAACTGGTCTCGCTCTCCATGGTTAAAGAGCTCGGCCCCGTGCTCACCGGCCTCATGGTTTCCGGCCGCAACGCCTCCGGCATGGCCTCCGAGCTCGGCTCCATGAAGGTCTCCGAACAGATCGACGCCATGCGCGCGCTCGGCACCGACCCGATCCGCAAGCTCGTCACGCCGCGCATCGTCGCCACCATCACCATGCTCTTCTTTCTGACCATGATCTCCGACACCATGGGCATCGCCGGGGGCGCGCTCGTTGCGGTTACGCTGCTGCGCCAGAGTGGAGCCGCCTTTTTCCACAACGCCATCTCGGCCCTGCTCATGGGCGATGTCATTGAAGGCCTTACGAAACCGCTTTTCTCAGGCTTCATTATCGCGACAGTGGGCTGCTACTACGGCCTGTCCACCGCGGGCGGCACTCGCGGCGTCGGCAAAGCCACTACCCAGGCCGTCGTTACCTCCTCCGTGCTGCTCATCATCGTCGACACCCTCGTCACAAAGCTGATGATCGGCATCTTCGGCCGCTAGGCCTGCGCTTCCCGTCGTCCTATCCGCCGAGGTATTTGCCTCCCCACCGCAGCCCCAAGACAATCGCCCAAGTCACATGCCCGATACCGCTCCCGCCGCCGACCCCGTCATCGACTTCAAAGACGTCTCCATCACCTTCGATCGCGACCCCGTTCTCCAGAACGTGAGCTTCCAGGTGCATCGCGGCGAAACCCGCATCCTGCTCGGCCCTGCCGGTGGAGGCAAAAGTGTGCTCATGAAGCTTGCCAATGGTCTGCTGCGGCCGGACAAGGGCACCGTCTGCGTCTTCGGGAAAGACCTGAGCCAGCTTTCGGAACGAGAACTGTTCGAGCTCCGGGCCCATGTCGGCATGGTGTTCCAGGAGAGCGCCCTCTTCGATTCGCTGACCGTCGAAGATAACGTCGCCTACCGCCTTCACGAAGACGGAACGCCGACCGACGAGGCGCATACCCGCGTTCAGGAAGCACTTCGTTTCGTGGAACTCGAACAAGCTATCAGCAAGTTTCCTTCCGAGCTCTCCGGCGGCATGCGCCGCCGCGTTTCCATCGCCCGCGCCATCATCACCGGCCCCGAACTGCTGCTCTACGACAGCCCCACCGGCGGCCTCGACCCTATCACGTCAACCACCATCATCGAACTCGTCGTCAAGCAGCGTGACGTCTCCGGCACGACGGCGCTGCTCATCACGCACCGGCTGCAAGACGCCTTTACCCTCGCCACGCACCGCTTTAATCAGACCACGGGACATATGGAGCCCATCCCGGACAAAGGCATCGACGCGAGCACCCGCTTTCTCGTTCTCAACGAAGGCCGCATCGTCTTCGACGGCAGTACGCAGGAGCTCGTCCACACCACCGATCCCTGGCTGAAGGAATACATCGCCTGAGGGCTCAGCGCACGGTGCCCGGTTACCGGTGCCCGGACGCGTACGATCGCCTCTTGTTTGTCATTCCCGAAGGGAATCCGCGTTTTTACCACCAGTACCTGCTTACCCCATCCGCTCCCGCACCTTTCCCATCAACGTCAACCCATCGAACGGCGCCCGCACCTTGACGTCGTTGTCGAAGTACACATACACATCCCGCGGCCGGCAATCCGCTTCCACGCCAC
>CAXUNH010000076.1:5866-15963 GCA_964252405.1 uncultured Acidobacteriaceae bacterium
TCCCCTCGAACGCGGGAAAGCCGAAATAGACGGCCGCGAACAGGAGGAGCAGGCCGCCCAGCACCAGGACCGGCACGAGATCGGGTTTGCGCTTCACCGCCGTCCCTCCGCCACGCCACCCGTGGCCCACGCGGCTATCCGGTCCGCCCAGACCTCCAGGGCGTCGCTCTCGTAGCCGCTCGCATACAGCTCTTCCGACCCATGCAGCCGGCAGTAGACAAAATCCGAAGTCACATCGAACAGCAACGGCCACGCCACGGTGTCCGCGACCACCAGCCCTACATCGTGCCCCCGCAACAACTCCACAAAGTCGAGGCACGCAAAGCTCTCATCCCGGATCTCCACGCAGTGCCTCACAGGCGTCTCCGCGGGCAGGCCGGGAACGACGGAAGTCGAAGCCCGCCCAGCCATCCGTTCCCCGTGCAGTCTGGACATGGACGCCGCCGCTCCCTGCGTCCTCGGCAACCACTTGAAGAACGTCTCAAAGCGCTCGCGTGTGTACCGCATTTGGGGTGGGAACTGCCACAACACCGGGCCTAGTTTCGGCCCAAGCTCCAGCAATCCACTTGCAAAGAAGTTTGCCAACGCCTGCTCCACGTTGCGGAGCTTGTACATGTGCGTGATCAGCCGCGGCGCCTTCACGGAGAAGACAAAGCCCTCCGGCGTAGCTGCGCTCCAGGCTCGAAAGCTCGCAGGCCGCTGCAGGGAGTAAAAGGTTCCGTTGATCTCCACGCTCGGGAACTGCTCCGCTGCAAACTCGAGCTCGCGCCGTTGCGCCAGCCCCGCCGGATAGAACACACCGCGCCATCCGGGATACCGCCAGCCAGAGATCCCGATCCGAACTGTCCCTCGCGCCATCTGTCCTAAAGTCCCCTACGGCCGAACCACACGACCGAAACACAAGCAAGATACTCTACTACCGAGCCTCAGCATGCCCTTGCCTCCCGATCCATCTCCAAGTGCGGTGCCCCGCGCCCCGGCGGCCGCACGGCTCGAAGCGCGGGCCGCCTCGCAAGAGCGTTTTCCCCTCCGCAGTCTTTGGCCTCTCGCTGTTCTGCTCTGTGTCGCCGTTCTGCTTTGGGTCTTCCGAAACCGCATCGCGTTTCACCCTCAAACCTTTGCGCGGCAGTTGCACCAGCTTTCGCCTTTGTACATTCTTCTTGCGCTGCTAGCGATCGCCGTGAGCTTTGTCCTGCGGGGCACCCGCTGGGCGATCCTGCTTGCACCGGTGCGACGATCCTCCACGCTCGAACTCCTACCCTCGCAGTGCATCGGCTTCACCGCTGTCGCCCTTTTCGGCCGCGTGGCCGATCTCGCTCGTCCGTACCTCGTCGCCCGACGGCTGAACACGCCCGTCGCGACCCAACTTGCGGTGTATTCCATCGAACGCGCCTTTGATCTCTCCGCAGCCGCCATCCTCTTCTCTGTCACACTCGCCTTAGCGCCCCGCAACATTGCTCATCACGAGGCCTTCACCAAAGCCGGCCTGCTTTCGCTCGCGGCCACGATCTTTCTCGTCGCATTCGCCGCAAGCATCCGCTTCGGCGGGGATCGCCTGGCCGTCTTCGTCTCCCGGATCCTTCACCCTGCCGCACCCCGCCTCGCCGAAGCCGCCGCGGCCCGCCTGCTCGACTTCCGCGAAGGCTTCCGGACCATTGCCACACTCGGCCAGTTCGCCGCGGCCCTTGCCGTCTCGCTGATCATGTGGCTCGGCATTGCGCTCTGCTATCTCTGGTCCGCTCACGCCTTCCAGGCCTCGCCGGCGCTCACCGCCGTGACCTTCACGGGCGTCATGCTCCTGATGGCCACCAGTATGGGAGCCTCGCTGTTGCAGCTTCCTATCCTCGGCTGGTTCACGCAGATTGCCGTACTCGCCGCGGCGTTTCACGGGTTCTTCGGCGTTCCGGTGGAAACGGCCTCAGCCTGCGGCACGGTGACGCTTCTCACCACCACACTGAGCATCATCCCCGCCGGCCTGATCGCCTCACGCGTCGGGGGCATCGGCCTTCGCGAGGCAGCCCGCTCCACGGCGTCCCCGACGCCTCGGCAAGCCTAGGCATGCGAGGTCGGGAGCTCAGCCGTTCCCAGGCGCGCGGCCATCTCCTGCCCTAGACGGACACTCTCTGCGATGCCTCGGTCCTCGGGGTAATAAAAACAGGTATCGGCCACTTGCAAACCCTCAATGGGAGTCTGCACCGGCGGGATCTTCGCGGCAAAGCCCGGCTCACAGATGGGCTGTCCATTCCGCAACCGCGCCACCTTGGTCGCCTTCACGTCTTCCGGGCGCAGCGCTGGGTTCACCCGCTGCAGACAAGCGAACGCGTCACCCAACAACTGCTCATCGCTCCAACCAAACTTCTCCTGCGTGACGGGCAGGTAGTACGGCACATACATCACCGTGTCGCCGCCCACATCGCGCAGATTGCTGAACTCGATAATCCCTGGAATCTCCAGATCCGGCTCCGACACATTCACCCAGAAGTGCGGTGAAACCGACTGGCGCAAGCGAAAGATCACGCAGATACACCCGATGTTGGTGATCGCCTCATAGCGCGCCTTCCACTCCGGCGGAAGGTCCGGAATCATAGCGGAGACGAGGGGCGTCGGCGCGGTGGAAATCACCGCATCCGCCGGGATGAAACCCTCCCCCGCGTCCACGCCCGTGACCCGCCCAAAATTCGTCCGCACCTGTCGTGCCGGCGCTCGCAAACGCACGGTTCCGCCATGCGCCTCCAGGTCCGCGCGCAGGGCGTCGATCAGCGTCATCGTGCCGCCTTCGAGAAAGCCAAGCTCTTCATGCAAAAGGCTGCTGCGGGAGAGGCCAATCCGCCGGATGCGCGTCCAGATCCACGCGGCGGAGATGTTCTCCGCATACTCATGAAACTTCAGATCGAACAACGGCTTCCATAGCCGCCGGTAGATGTCTTCGCCGCACCAGCGGACGATCCAGGAGCGCGCCGTCTCCCCTTCCAGCGCATCCCACCGGTCCCGGCGCACGCAAAGGAACGCAAATAAGCCATAGCGCACCTTCTGCCATGGGCTCAGAAACGGAAAACGGAGCAGCGCGAGCGGGTCGCCCCAGCGGTGCAGCCGCCCCCCGGTGAACAGCCCCATGCTTGTCTCTCGCCAGTGCAGCTTTTCGCTGAGCCCAAGCTCTTTCAGCAGGGCAAACGTGGGGTGATCCGTCTTGCACACGAAATGATAGAAGCGTTCTAGCGAGACACCGCCCAGATCGAAGTGTCCGGCCATGCCGCCCGGCTCTTCGGCAGCCTCCAGCACAGTCACCTCGTGCCCGTTCCGAGCGGCCCGGAACGCAGCCGCTAGGCCCATGGCCCCTGCGCCGATCACAACCACTCGTGCCATTTCACATCCTGCACCACAGCTCTTCCCTGCAGCAGGATGAACTCGCGGTAAATCTCTAATGCGACAGCCCAAGAATATCAAAGCCTTGTTGCGTACTCACAGGACCTTCGCCATTCCCGATGGGCGTAGGCCCTCTTTTCTACGGCCGCGTGCTCGGTGGGGCGGCGAGGCACCTCCGCTCACCTCCGGCCACCTCAGCTCAGCTACGTTCAAAGTCAACAACGATGCCGGGGGCACTACGACGGGGCAGTTCTTGCCGGATAGCCGACTTCACCCAACGCGCTTCGTCTTGGCCCGGCTACAACGGTTTATCGATCGCGCATCTAAGCCATCGTGCAACCGACTCTTCGCCCCAGGGCTTGGCTCGGGATCCTCAAGGCTCTCACCTTCGCGCTCGTCTCGATGATGCTCCCCAAAGTCACGGTCGCCCAGGGTGCCGGCCGCCCAGTCATCATTGCGTATGTCTTTCCCAACCTCCCCGGGGACCGGCGGCTTACCGCAGGCGATGTCAACCCGGCGCAGCTGACCCGCATCAACTACGCCTTCGCGTTGATCAAGGACGGCCGCATGGTGGAAGGCTCCGCCAATGACGCGGCTAACCTGGCCACTCTCCGCTCGCTCAAGGCGCAGAACCCGCGGCTCGAGCTGCTGGTCTCCGTCGGTGGCTGGCTCGGCTCTGGCGGCTTCTCTGACGCCGCGCTCACGCCAGCCTCCCGCGCCACCTTCATCGACAGCGCCCTCGCCTTTCTTGCCCGCTACAACCTCGACGGCCTCGACATCGACTGGGAATACCCCGGTCTTCCCGGCGCCGGCAACCCCAACCGTCCCGAAGACACCGCCAACTTCACCGCGCTGCTCCGGGAACTGCGCGCCCGCTTCGACGCCATACCTCCAACCAGCACGCGAAAGCACCTTCTGCTCACCATAGCGGCGGGTGCGTCTTCGCTCTACGTCAGGAACACCCAGTTGGGTGAGGCGCAGCGCTATCTGGACCAGGTCAATCTCATGGCCTACGACTTCTACGAGGCAGGCCCCACCCCGGCCCCGACCGGCAACCACGCTCCGCTCTTCCCCGATCCGGCGGACCCGCAGCATGCCTCCGCCGCGGACACCGTGCGGGCCTTCGAACAGGCCGGCGTCCCCGCCTCCAAGCTGGTGCTCGGCGTGCCCTTCTACGGCCATGCCTGGGGCAACGTCGCGCCCACGAACCACGGGCTTTTCCAGCCCGGCATCGCGGTTCCCAGCCTCCACACCAGCTACCCCGAGATCACCGACCTGCTCCAGCACGGCTTCACCCGCTACTGGGACGCCGCCTCGGAAGTTCCCTACGCCTACAGCGTCTCCGCCCGCCAGTTCATCTCCTATGAAGATCCCGCATCGCTCCGGAAGAAGTGCGCCTACATCCGCGATCAACATTTCGCCGGCATCATGTTCTGGCAGTACTTCGCTGACACTTCCGGCACACTGCTGAATACGATCGGTACAGAGCTCCACGCCACGCCCACACACCCATGAGCACGCTCGCCACCCCATCTAACCCAGTGTCTACCGGCCTCGTCGGCCAGCCCGTGTCCACCCGCGTCCTTTCGCTGGACATCTTCCGCGGCTTCACGATGGCGGTGATGATCTTTGTCAACGACCTCGCCGACGTCCGCGGTCTCTCCCGCTGGACCTACCACATCCCGCGCAATGTCGACGCCATGTCCTACGTCGATATGGTGTACCCCTTCTTTCTGTTCGCGGTCGGCCTCTCTCTTCCGCTCGCTATCCGCCAGCGTCTGCGTCGCGATCCGTCACTCCTTCACCTCTGCGGCCACATCCTCCTGCGCTGTCTGGCACTCCTTGTTCTCGGCCTCATTCTTGCCAACGCCGGCAACACCAGCCGCACACTGACGCACATGCGCGGCAGCGTCTGGGCGGCATCGTCCCTGGTCGGCGCCATCCTTCTCTGGGCGGTCTACCCGGAGACAGTCTCGCCACGCCTCGCGCAGGCCCTCCGGGCGCTGGGCGGCCTTCTTCTGGTCACAATGCTGGCACTCTTCCGGCGCCGGGCCGAGACCGGCCAAACAGCCTGGATCGACTTCAGCTATCCCGAAATCCTGGGCCTCATCGGGCTCACCTATTTTGCGGTCTGTCTCCTCTACATTCCCGTGCGCCGCTTTGCCTGGTCGCCGCTCGCCTGGTTCGCCGCCCTTCTTCTACTCAACATCGGCATCTGCGCCCATCGTCTGCCCTACCCGCGACCGATGTACGTCTTCCCCTTTGACAACGGTGCCATGCCAGCCATCACCATGGCCGGAGTTGTCGTTTCGGGTATCTTTCTCAACGACCGCCTGCGTTCTGCGCCCAAATGTCAGTTCCTCTACGCCCTTGCGTTCGCCCTTCTCTGCGCGCTTCTTGGCCTGCTGCTGCGGCCGCTGGGCATCAGCAAGATCCGGGCAACGCCCACATGGGCCCTCTGGAGCGTTGCCGCCGCTACAGCCGTCTTTGCGCTCTTCTACTGGCTGCTCGACCGCCGCCACTACACCGCATGGGCCTTTCTCTTCCGAGCCCCGGGAGCGAACACGCTGCTCACCTACCTGCTCCCCGACCTGACCTACTACACCCTCACCATCTTCGGGTTGAACCGTGTTCTCGGCCGCTGGAACACTGGCGTGCCAGGCGTCGTGAAGGCGGTCACCTTTACCGTCCTCATGCTCCTTCTGTCCAGGGCACTGACCCGGGCCCGGCTCCGGCTCCAGCTTTAACATGGTTCCCCGCCGCGCCGCTCACGGCATCCGGTACAACACCAGTCCGTTCCACGCCGCTGAGCTATCGGCAGGCGTACCGCGCGCGAGCAGATCCGCGCGCAGATGCTCGAGCGGCAGATACGCCGCCTTCCGAACGCGATAGCGGTACCCAAACCTCAACAGTCGCATGCGCCGGCGCTCGTCAGGGGTCGGCGCCGACATGCTGCCTTGCGGTGCCAGAACGAAGCGGGCGCTTTGCATCTCCTTCCGCTTGATCTGTTCGCCGGCCGGATCGAACGCATTATCGAGACCGCTAAAGTAGTCCGGTTGGAGCCGGTCGTCAGACAACAGCTTCTGCCACATAGGAAACGGCAATCCTGCCGGTGCGAAGATCCGTGCGCCTCCCGCTTCTCTCTCCCACTCGGCCACTTGCCGGTCTTCCGCTGCGGCACGGGCCTGTTGCATGTGTCTCGTGACCAAAGCCGCCGTGATCGTTTGAGGTTGTGTTGGCGAGGCAATCAGAACAAAGGCAACCAGACCCAGCTTCGACCAGTAGCCCTTTGGTTCCCCAAGCGCGAGGAAGGAGAGAAGGTAAAGACCCAGCCCATTGAAGAATGTATGCAAGGGATCGCAAAGGCCCAGTGCCGCGGGGATGAGCGCAAGCGAAGCGCCGTACAGGGCGATCAATGTGCCTGCCTCTGGACCGTTCCGCCGGACCGCACCTGCAACCGCAATCGGCGCCAGCGCGATGGCTGAAAGCAGCAGCAGCAGGATCTCCGGCGTTGGCGAGATCACGCGATGCAACATGCCGCCGGTGAACTGACGCATGGTGTAGAAATATCCCCGGTCCACCCGCGCGCAGAACGCCAGGAAGCTGAGCATGGGGAGCACTGGCAAGAACAGCCAACGCCAATCTCGCTCGTACGCGCTGTAGATCGTGTAGAAAAGTGTGCCTGCAAGGAAGGCGATTCCGATCTCGGGTGAGATACACAGCATCAGCATCTGCGACACAGACAAGACAACGGCCTGCCGCACCTTGCCTGCGAACCTGGACACGAAGATCAAAGCGGCAAGCGGCGTCAGAAACCGGAACAACGTGTAGTTCAGGCCAAGGCTGGGACGCATGGTGCCGACGGTGAGCGCCAGCAGGATTCCACCCTTCACGAACCTTGGTAGCGGAAGCCACTGAACCACGTAAAAGCTGATGCCCAGTCCAACGACCTGCAGCACGGCCAGGGAAACAACGTACGCAGACTCGAAACCGACATGAAGACGACCCAGCAGCGCTCCAAACGCCGCCGGCCAGGCAAACAGGAGCGGCCCATACCCAAACTCCAGGTCACGATAGAGCCTCAGATGGAAGTGCGTCCCCTGCGCAAGCTGCGTCAGGAAGTACGCCCCATCACTTTCAAAGCTCTCCGTACCCGCCGCCAACCCACCCACGACGCCCACATACAGGAGCGTGGCCAGGCACGCGACGAGGAGCCAGGCCAGGGGCATGGCGTCCCCGCGCCCGCGACCTACCTCGCATCCCGATGATGCGACGTCCCACCGTGAACAAAACGCGGCGGTTCCCAGGCTCAGCACGATGACCGCAAGACCCGCGATGCGGTTACTGAAACCGAACACATAGGACGCAGAATACGTAGGCGTTGCCGGAGGAAACTGCAGGGGGAATACGAAGACTCCCAGAATGGCCAGAAGCGCCAGCGCCACCCAGAAGCCCACGCGCGGCCACCCTCTCATCCCCAAGGCCGCCCCTCGCATCGCACTATTCTCGCATCCGGTATGCGCGATTTGAGGTCGATGCCTTGGCCCTGCAGCTCACGTGAAGGTTTCCCGCGCTCCGCTGGCAACTGGCTGCACTGCCCGAAGAACGCCCTTGCGTTCCCCCCCCCAGGGGGGAGGTTGAACATCGAAGAGCACGTTAGAAGGACAGGCTGGGAAAGGAAGAACTTTGGCGTCCCCGACGGGATTCGAACCCGTGTTACCGCCGTGAAAGGGCGGTGTCCTGGGCCACTGGACGACGGGGACGCTCGACTGGTGATACCGGCACAGACTTCAGGCTAACAACGTAGATGGCCCACGTCAAAGAGGCCCTACCGGCGCACCAAACCCTTTGAAGAAGTCAGCGAGTCAGCCGCTCCGCGGTCAGCAAGTCAGCCGCTTCGCAACTCAGCAAGTCAGCCGCTTCGCAACTCAGCAAGTCAGCCGCTTCGCAACTCAGCGAGTCAGCCGCTTCGCTGTCAGCAAGTCAGCCGCTTCGCGGTCAGCAAGTCAGACTGAATTCTCGCCGACTCGCCGACCCGCCGACTCGCTACTTGATGATCTCGGCGATCGTGCCAGCGCCGACCGTGCGGCCACCCTCACGGATAGCGAAGCGCAGACCCTTCTCCATGGCCACCGGCGTGTGCAGCGTGACCTCGAGCTGGATGTTGTCGCCCGGCATCACCATCTCCGTGCCTTCCGGCAGCTTCGCCGAGCCGGTCACGTCCGTGGTGCGGAAGTAGAACTGCGGGCGGTAGCCGTTGAAGAACGGCGTGTGGCGGCCGCCTTCTTCCTTGCTCAGCACGTAGATCTCGCCCTTGAACTCGGTGTGCGGCGTGATCGAACCGGGCTTGGCGAGCACCATGCCGCGCTCGACATCTTCCTTCGCGATGCCGCGCAGCAGGAGGCCGGCGTTGTCGCCCGCAAGACCTTCGTCCAGCTGCTTCTTGAACATCTCGACGCCGGTGCAGACCGTCTGCTGCGTCTCGCGGAAGCCGACGATCGAGCACGGCTCGCCGACCTTGATCTTGCCGCGCTCGATGCGGCCCGTGACCACGGTGCCGCGGCCCGAGATCGAGAAGATGTCCTCGATCGGCATCAGGAACGGCAGGTCGACCGCGCGGTCCGGCTGCGGGATGTACTTGTCGACGGCATCCATCAGCTCGTCGATCTTGGCCTCCCACTGCGCCTCGCCATTGAGCGCGCCGAGCGCCGAGCCGCGGATGATCGGGGTGTCGTCGCCCGGGTAGTCGTACTTGGACAGCAGCTCGCGGACCTCCATCTCGACCAGCTCGATCAGCTCTTCGTCCTCAACCGCGTCGCACTTGTTGAGGAAGACGACGATGAACGGCACGCCCACCTGGCGGGCGAGCAGCACGTGCTCCTTGGTCTGGGGCATCGGGCCGTCAGTCGCGGCGACGACCAGAATCGCGCCGTCCATCTGCGCGGCGCCGGTGATCATGTTCTTGATGTAGTCGGCGTGACCCGGGCAGTCGACGTGGGCGTAATGCCGGTTCTTGGTCTCGTACTCGACGTGCGAGGTGGCGATGGTGATGCCGCGCTCGCGCTCCTCGGGGGCGTTGTCGATCGTGTCAAACGAACGAAAGGTGTTGTTGGGGTTGTGCTTGGACAGCACCTTGGTGATCGCCGCCGTCAGCGTCGTCTTGCCATGATCGATGTGACCCACCGTGCCAATGTTGACGTGCGGCTTCGACCGGTCAAACTTTTCCTTGCCCATGACTCACTCATCTCCTGGTTTGTGGCCGGTAAACTGACCGGCGATTCGGTTCCGAAACTGAAGGGAAGGCGCCCAAGCCTCGAATCAGTAGTACGCGTACAGCTTGAAGAACTTCTGCCGCAACTCGGGCGCGACACGCTCCAGAGCGGCGAGATAAAACTCGCGGATCTGGCCCTGGTCGCCGTTGCCCAGGCGCGTGTACTCGCTCTGGATTCTGGATCCGAGCATCCCTTTGCCGACGACGACCTCGAAGTCGCGAATCCGAAGCTTTGCCCGCTCCAGCGACTTGAGAAAAGCAGCGACCCTGCCCTCGGAGAAGGAGGATTCGACGGCTTCCCGGACGGCGCCGAACGCCTGCGGATCGGCCACGGGAAGCGCCGGCTGCTGGTACCCTTCGCTTTTGACGCTGAGGCTCAAAACGACTCCTACGATAAGACCCGGATTCTGGAGCGGGAGACGGGAATCGGACCCGCGACCAACAGCTTGGAAGGCTGTGACTC
>CAXUNH010000077.1:0-15834 GCA_964252405.1 uncultured Acidobacteriaceae bacterium
CTGCAGCAGGCCCCGCAGCAGCAGCCCGCACCGTCCACCGTGCCCACGCCTTCGCCCGCGCTGCCGGCCTCGCCGTCCAACGCTCCGGGCACCCAGCCTACCCAGGGACAAAACCCGTCGCCTACCCCGGCGCTGCCGCCCAACCTGCCGCTACCCGCGCTTAGCCCGGTGCCCAACCAGCGTACGGTCCCGGCTGGGCCCACTACCTCCACCGGGCCCGCGGACCAATTGCGTCCGCCGTCCGTTTCGCCGCTCGATCCGCACGAGGGACCGCCGAATGCGCCCGCCGCCCAGATCACCCAGGCGGAGGGCTCCAGTGTCCGTCCCGCGCGCGAAGACGCCCACGGTCTGGGCTTCGATTTCCTCGGCTTCCTTGGGCCGTATCGCCGGCCCACGGTGCCGCAACTGTTTCCCGGCGACCAGAGCCGGCTCACGCGCCTGATCCGCGACGGCAAGCTCTACCTCACGCTCCAGGACGCGCTGGCCCTGGCGCTTGAAAACAACCTGGATGTCGAAGCCGAACGCTACGACATCACGCTGGCCCGTACGGATGTCACGCGCGCCCGCGGCGGCGGCAACCTGCGCGGGATCGACTACGGCATCGCCGAGCCACCGGCGGGCGTTGGAGGGCCGGGGTCGCCGCTGCTCAACACCGAAACCATCAACGCCAATCCCACCACGCCAACCGTCACGGACCTCACGGCGCTGAACTCCACGAGCCAGGCACAGACCAACCTCAACACGCTTGGCACCGGTTTCACGTACTCTCTGGGCCCAAATATCCCGCTGTACGACCCCCAGTTGATCGGCACGGCGGGCTTCTTTCGCCGTCAGCACACGGTCACGCTCGGCAACACCACGGACACGACCGGTACCGGCACCGGAGGCAGTGGCACCACCGCGGCTGGCGGCGGCACCGTAACCACCCCGCAAGGGCTGAACTTCGTGGCGCTGAACCTCGGCTACCTCCAGGGTTTTTCCACCGGCGGCCAGTTGGAGGCGATCGTCAATAACGACCCGCCCGTGGTTTACGGCTCCACTAGCCAACTCGACCCGTTTTCGACGCCCAGCACCTCCGTCACGTTCACCCAGCCGCTGCTCCGGGGCCGCGGCAGCGACGTCAACCTGCGCTTTCTGCGTATCGCGCGCACGGACCAGAAGATCTCGCGCCTGCTTTTTGAGCAACAGGTGCTGGAGACGGTCTACGGCATCTCCCGGCTGTACTTCGATCTGGTCTCACTCGGAGAAAACGTTGCCGTCAAAGAAGAGTCGCTCCGGGCCGCGAGCAAACAGCGGCAGGACGACCAGGATCAAGTGACAGAAGGCACGCTCGCGCCCATAGAACTCACCCGTGCGCAGGCGCTCGAGAGCTCCAGCCGCTTCGACCTCACCCAAGCTCAGGGCCTGTACAAGCAGGAGGAGATCATCCTCCGCAATCAACTCCTGCGCACTGCCTCGCCCGCCTTTACGGCACAGTTCGACGAGATTGTGCCTACAGACCGCATCACGGTCCCTACGGAACTTGAGCCCCTTAACGTCCCCACGCTGGTCGAAGAAGGGCTGGCGCGCCGGCCGGACCTCGCCCAGGCCCAGCTTCAGATTCAGACGGGACAGATCCAGGCCGCGGGCAGCCGCAACAACGTGCTGCCGCAGCTTAACGTGTTCGGCAATGTGCAGACGCGCGGGTCCAGTGAGCAGCCCTATGAGCAGCAGGGCACCCCGGGCACCGGTCTGCCCAATATCCCGCAACAGCTCGCTTTGGGCGGCCTGCGCGTTTCGACCATCTACCAGGCCGGGGTGCAGCTTACCCTTCCCTTGCGCAACCGGGTTGCCGAAGCCGATGCGGCCCGTGACATCGTGCAGCTGCGCCAGGTGCAGAGCCGGACCGAGAAGCTGGCCCAGGGAGTTCGCCAGGACGTCGAAACCGCGGTGGTGGCGCTTCAAACCGCAGATGCCGCCTACCGCGCGGCCGTCGCCAGCCGCGACTACCAGGCACAGCTTTTGGATGCGGAGCGCGACAAGCTCTCGGTCGGGCAATCCACCGATCTTGCCGTGCTGCAGGACCAGGCGTACCTTGCGCAGGCGCGCTCTACAGAGATCGCCGCACGGTCGAATTACATGAAAGCCCGCATTGAACTGGACCACGCACTGGGCGATTTGCTGGAGAAGAACCACATCGCCCTGGATGACGCGATCCGCGGGCAACTGCCGCAGTAACCCCCGGGCTACAGGGGCGGCTAGCGGCCCGCACCGAGTTCCGCCGAGTGAAAGGCGCGGAGATTGGTCGCCTCCGAACGCCCGCCCGGCTCGGGGCCGGTCTGCGTCATGGGCGCATCACCGTGCGCGTAGGGCAGCACCGGCATAGCGCCTGGGGTATCGTGCGTCTGAAACCACACCAGGATGCGGTGGCCGAACTCAGCGCCACGCACGGTCGAAATCCCCCCGTGCGCCGCCCCGGGCACGATCCAAAGCGCACACCGGGACCCGCAGGCTGTCTCCAGGTCCTGCGCGTGGTGCATGGGGATGTTGTTGTCGGCGGTACCCGTCATGAACAGAACCGGGACGGTCGAGTGCTGGACTGCGGTGTCCGGCCGGGCGTCCGGCAGCCACACCCGGTAGCGCAGATGGGCCCAGCCGATCGCTACCCGAACAATCGGCCAGCCGGCCGTCTGCCAGAAGCGTGTGCCGAGGCCCGTTTCGCGGCCAAGCCGCTCGTAGACCACGGGGCGGAAACGCGCGAAGGGATCCTCAACCGCCGCTGCACAGAGTTGCGGGGTGACGGCGGTCGCCTGCACCGCAATGGCCGCGCCCATGGACTCGCCCAGCAGGTACGTACACCCGGGCGCCTGGCTGCGCACCCACGCCGTCCACCGCCGCACGTCATCGCTCTCCAGCAGACCGAAGGTAGCCACCCGCCCTCCGGACTCCCCGTGCCCGCGCGAGTCCGGCAGCAACACGCTATAGCCCTGGGCCACGAAGATGTCGGAAAAGCCGCTCATATCCACACGATTGCCGCCGATGCCGTGCAGCAACAGCACCGCCCGGCCATTGGGGTGCTGCGGGGTCACCCACCAGGCGCTGAGCCGGACGCCATCGGCTGCCGTCAGGCTAACGCTCTGCACCCCCGCCTCGAACTGACGGTTCATGCGGATGCGAAACATGCGGCCGGTAAACACGTGCTGTGTCGGCAGGCGCAGCGTGCTTTCCGCCAGGCCGATGCCCAGCACGACGCACACGCCCAGGTACAGCAGTGGACTCAGCAGCAGCGCCCATAGCGCGGCCCGCAGTCCCCGCGACCGCGTTACCCTTCCCAATGCCTCGCGCATCGTTCGCCTTGGCATCTCCTATCGTTTGGGCTCGGGGGCCGGCGCATCCCCGGCGGGGAGACGCGAATCCATCCGCTGCTTCGCGTTCCCGGGGGTGTCCGGGTGCGCTCTCACCCAGTGAATCACGTCGGCGCGGACGCGTTCGTAGGTGGGCTCGCCCTCCGGGTAGCCGCGCACGGTGCCGTGCGCCGAGCCCGTGTACCAGTTCAGAGAGAGTGGCGTTCCTGCCCCCGAGTTGGCCGGGGGGGACGTTTCCTTTGCGCCGATGCGCACATCCTCGGGCCGCAACGCCGCCTGGGCCGCCGCCGCATTCTCCAGGGAGATGTACACTTCGACACGGCCTTCGGGGGAAAACCGCTCGAAGTTGTAACGTGCCTCCGACCGCCCCAACGGCTCGAAGTACGCCCGCACCACCCAGTGCTGCCCACCAGCGACGAAGCTGTCGATGACATCGCTTTCGCGCGCACTGATGCCGGGCGCACCGCGTTCCCGGGCCATGCGCAGGACCGTGCGTTCGCGATCGAACTCCTCCCAGCGCCCGAGCGCGGCCTCCACCACGACGAGGTTCTTGTGGGCCTGCCAGAGCTCGGGCTGCTGCGCGACGACGGCGCGGTAGGTCATCTCGGCGGCCTGGTACTGCCGCAGGCCAAGCTGCGCATCGCCCAGACCCAGCTTTGCCCCAACCGCGTCGGGGTGGGTCTTCAGGTAGCCGGCGAAGATGTCCCGGGCCTCTTCGAAGTTCTTTTCCATCAGCAGATCGCGCCCATGCCGAAGTTCGCCCTGGAGCGCGGCCCCGGGGAGCGTGCCGGGTGTCTGGCCGCAGGCGATCGTGCTGAACACCAGCAACGGCGCGGCGGTCCTCCTCAGAAAGGGCCTGCGCCTGGGAATGAATCTTGGTAGGGGCATTCAGATCCTGCGATGTTGGACGTGGTGAAGAGCCGATCCGCCCATCATCCCGCCGCAAAGCAGCAGCACAAGCCAGAAAAACTCCGGATGGCGCTTGAGGTAGGACCGCGTATCCGGCCTCGGGTGGAAGTGCGGATTGGTCGTCTCAGGACCAAGTTCTACGTCCAGCGGTTGCGCCGGCACCGCCAGCGCGCTCTCGTCATACGCTGGGGCCGAGAGCGCCGGATCGTCGTAGCGCAGTGTGTACGCGCCACCTCCATCGGCGAAAAAACAGACCTTCCGCTCCCGCATCCCTAGCGCGATGGAACGTATGGGCAAGGGGCCGCGGCCGTCGTTGTTCACCGCCACCAGCACCGTCGCGGGGCGGGCCAGGGTCGCGCCCAGGGTGGCGTTCAATCCGTCCTCGTGCAGCGCGATCGGGTAAAGCCGCGGGTCGCCGGAGGGCAGGTTGACATGGGCGATCTGTCCGGCATCGAGCGCCTCCGTGTCGGTGAGGGGCGCCCGGTCGGCCCGCGCGCTCACCGTGACCTCACGGGAGAAGTTCCCCGTGAACCCGGGCTGAAAGGAAAACGTAACGCGCTCCACCGGCACATGGGCCGGCACCCGCAGCAGCGCGACCGAAAGCGAGCCACGCTGCTCAACCTGCTCTGTACTCACGGTGGGGACGAACCGGGTCTGGCGCGCACGGCTGGGCGGCACCTCCGCGCCCTCGACGACCTTGGGCGAGACGCCTTCCATGGGCTGGCCGGAGGGCGTTCTGAGCGTCAGCGTGACGTGCAGCACCGGCCAGTCTGTCTCTTGCAGCAGCAGCGAGGTCCAGCGACCGAGGTGTTGCGCGGTGAGGTCAAACAGCGCCACGCTGCCCAGCGGCTTGTGCGCGCCTCCTCCCCGGTCACGGCCCTCCGCGGTCGCGGTCGCCACGAAGTCGTTGAGCGCCAGCTTGAGCCGCACCTCAGAGTACGGCCGTGCCGGCATCCGCAGGTCAAAGCTGAGGGCATTGCCTGCCTGTGTCACATGTTCCACCGATGCGGCGGTATCGTTTACCGGCTCCGGTCCGCTCTCGGTGAGCGTGTACGGCACCTCCATCCCGCTGTCGCCGGCGAACCGCCGGAAGATGCGCAGATCGCTGTGGGCGGGCGAGGCGGTGTGCCCCAGCACGGTGGCGTCCAGCACCGCGCACCCCATGCCGCTGCTGCCCGAAGGCACGTGAAGATCGCGTTCGTAGCGCAGGTGCTCCGGCCGGGCTGGCGCGCCGAGGTTCACAAGCAGCGAGCCCTCGAAGAGGAACGCCGCGGCCCAACTCGCCCAGACCCTCACCGGTGGCCGCTCCGCGTCCCGTATGCGCCGGAGGAGAGCTGCGCGTTCCGCTGAGCTAGCCCCGGCTGTCCTGTCGCGTGTCCCGCCGAGGGCGCCGCCCGCCCAGCCGCCCCCATGGGCAACACTGTACGCCCCGGGCCGTGTGGCTCCCAAGCGGATGGGTACCGAAGTGGTAGAAATCTACAACTTTTGCTCCGGCGCGTTCGTAGGATGATGATTACGGAGGTACCCAAGCGTGTTCCCCATCCGGCGTGTGCTTCTGCTCGACGATGACGAGATGATGCGCGAACTCCTCCAGGCTTTGCTGCCGATGGACGGGTACGAGGTCAGCAGCGCGGCGGACGGCGAAGCGGCGGTCTGTGCGTTACGCCAGGGCCCGGACGTCGACCTTGTGCTCACGGATCTTCACATGCCAGGGCTTGAGGGAAGGGACCTGGTCGTAGCGCTGCGCTCGGTGATGCCGGAGCGGATGCTGCTGATCGGCATGAGCGGAAGCGAACCGGAGCCCCCGATTCGCCGTGCGCTGGATGCCTTCCTTCGCAAGCCCTTCGACTCGGACGATTTACGGCGGGCCATTCAAACCGCACAAGAGGCGCACGAGCCGGAAGGAGGCCCAGCGCCGGTCGGCACGAACACGGGCGCGACCTCGCCCATACAGGAGGACGCGGAGCACGGGCCGCTGAACGGCACGATCTTCGATTCCCTGAACCGCGTGATTCCCCTCAACCAGCTTGGCGAGTTGTATGAGTTGACCCTCAACGACATTGCCAAACGTCTGGAACGCATCCGCTTTGCCGTGAGCGCCGGCGACCTTGCGCTGGCGCAACGCGAGGCTCACGCCATCAAGGGCTCATGCGGCATGGTCGGTGCCGCTGAGCTGCAATCCCTTGCCGCTGCGATCGAAGATGGAACCACCGTGAACACGTCGGCGATCGCGCAAATCCCCTCAGCCTGTCTTCGTCTTCGGCGTATGCTGGACGCGAAGCTCCACCCCGCATAAGCTCCACCCTGGGAGACCCCTCGCACATGCTCACGGCCACCCGCAAGCCTGCCCCGTCTATCTCCGGATCGCCTTCGCCGCTCAACCGCTCCATCCGGATCGTTGTCGCCGACGATCATCCCGTTGTCCGTTTCGGCGTCAAGAATATGCTCAACAACGACCCCGACTTCGAGGTCGTCGGCGAAGCCGAAGACGGCGATCAGGCCGTCACGGAAACGCTGGAGCTTGAGCCCGATGTTCTTCTGCTCGATCTGGCCATGCCCCGTCTGCCCGGGCTGGAGGCGATGCGCGCGATCATGAGCCGCTCGCCGCGTGTCAAGATCCTGCTGCTGACCTCAACCATTTCCACCCAGCAGATCATCGAAGCGCTGCAGATCGGCGCCCGCGGCATCGTCCTCAAGGACTCCGTTGCCGGCGATCTCGGCGAGGCCCTGCGTGCGGTGCTGTCAGGCGACTACTGGATCGGCGGCCAGCGGGTGAATAACCTGCTCAGCGCGCTGCATGACCTGATGCAAAAAGCCTCCGCCGTCCCCGAGCGCAAGACCTACGGCCTTACGCCCCGCGAGCTCGAAGTGGTCACCTGCATCGTCGAAGGCTGCTCCAACAAGGACATCGCCAAGCAATTCACAATCTCCGAAGAAACCGTGAAGCGTCACCTGTCGAACATCTTCGACAAAACCGGTGTGTCCACGCGGCTGGAGCTTGCTCTGTTTGCGATCAGCCACAAGCTGGTCGATATCGAAGTGTAGGGCTGTGCGTACAGCGTGTTGAGCACCCTCTCATGGGTCCGGCAGTGACGTCGCGGGTGTTGCGTGTGAGCAGCACCCGCTTTTCTACGTGCGCCGTGGCCAGCAGGACCGCATCCGGGAGCTCCAGCCATGGTGTGCATTTGCGGACGGACACGGTCTCGCGGGGGATCGCTGGCGTAAGTGCGATCAACGGAAAACGGCGCAGGAACTTTCCCCCGCCCGGGGGCTGATCCTCCTCAGGAAGGCCCGTCAGAACTTCGATCCAGCTTATGACGCTGGGGGGCCTTGATCTGATAGCGGCCCAGTTCTTCATGTGCCTCTGGTAACCCAGCCACTTTGAGCGCCGTCCTGCCCTGTTCACGAACCCTCCCCGCATCGGCGGGGCGCGCGGCGCATCCAAAGTTGAGTGATGAGCGACCATCTCCATGACGTGCTGGTCATCGGTGCCGGCCCTACCGGCCTCGCCTGCGCCATCGACGCCCAGAATGAAGACCTCGACGTTGTTCTCGTCGACAAGGGCTGCCTGACCAACTCGCTCTTTCACTACCCGGCGAACATGACCTTTTTCACTACGCCGGAGCTGCTGGAAATCGGCAACGTCCCCTTCCCGTCGCCGAACCAGAAGCCCACGCGGGCCGAGGCGCTCGAGTACTACCGCAAGGTCACGCAGCACTACCGGCTTGACGTTCGCCAGTACGAGCGCGTGGAGCGCATCAGCGGAGCGGACAATGACTTCACGGTTCACACCATCGACCGCTTCGATCGTCCGCAGGCCCATCGCACCCGCAAGATCATCGTCTCCACCGGCTATTATGACTTGCCCAATCACCTCGGCATCCCGGGCGAAGAGCTGCCCAAGGTGGCGCATTACTACAACGAGCCGCACCCCTTCTTCGGCCAGGAGGTGGTCGTTATCGGGGGCAAGAACTCGGCGGCGATCGCTGCCCTGGAGCTTTGGCGCCATGGCGCGCGGGTCACGCTGGTGCACCGCGGCGCCGCGCTGCACCGGCACATCAAGTACTGGATCAAGCCGGATATCGAGAACCGCATCAAGAATGGCGAAATCACGGCTTACTTCAACACGTCGGTCACCCATATCGCGGAAGACAGCGTGACGCTCCGCACCCCCCAGGGCCAAAGGACCTTGCCGAACAACTTTGTGTTTGCGCTGACGGGCTACCATCCGGATTTTGCGTTCATCGAGTCACTCGGCGTGACGTTGGACCCGGACAATGCACGCTGTCCTATCTGCAAGCCGGAGACGCTGGAGTCCAACGTCCCCGGGATTTACGTTGCGGGGGTGGTCGTGGCCGGCGAACGGACCAATGAGATTTTCATCGAAAACGGGCGTTTCCACGGAGCGGTGATCGCGGCCGATCTGGCGGAGAAGCTGGGCAAAGGCCATCGCGAGGCGCCGAGCGCTCCGCTCCATACGGTGGCTGCCGAATAGGCGCCGGGCAAACAGGGCGAACCTGCCGCGTTGTGGGGGTGCGGGGGACTTAGCTGACCACCCGCCGGCGGAACCCGCGCATGCCCACCCAGGTCAGCAGCAGGAGAAAGAACACCAGCATGCCGAGGATGCCCCAAAGGCTCATGTGGTCCAGGCCCGGGGTCAAAGAGGCCCGCAGGCCCTCGCTGATATAGACAATGGGGTTGATCAGAATGCCGCGTTGCAACCACGGGATGCTCTTCAGTGCCGCCCAGGGGTAGTACACGCAGCCGAGAAACGTAATGGGCACCACCACCACGCCGAAGATCAGGCCGATCTGGCGGGGCTGCACGCTGGTTCCGATCACCAGGCCCAGCGCTCCGGAGACCAGGCTCGCCAAGACCAGCACTACCGTCAGCAACAGCCAGCTTGTGACGTGTGCCTGCACGGGCGTGGACGGGATGTAATACGCCAGCGGGTACACGATGCCGGCCGCGACCAGGCTCTGCCCCGCCGAGAACACAATCTTTTCGAGCGCGACACCTTCAATGGGCAGCGGCGACATGACGCGATCGTCGATCTCGCGGGTGATGCCGAACTCGGTCGCCAGCGGCAGAGCCACCGCCGCGATGCCCGAGAACATGATGGCCACCGCCATAAGTCCGGGCAGCAACACGGTCCCAAAGCCGCCACCGCCGCCCATGCCCGCCATGCGCGCCGCCGGGCTGGCCGCGGCGGCGTTTCCGCTCATATGCGGCATGACGTAGGTGAACACAAACAGAAACAGCAGCGGGTTCATGGCGACACGCACCAGAAACGGCGCGATCTCCCGCCGCAGCACATAGAGGTCGCGCAGGAGCAGGCCGCCAAACGCCCGCAGGTAGCTGGGACGTTGTCCGGCAGTGGTGACGCCCCCCGGTCTGACGATCGCCGCACTACTCACGCAGATCCCTCCCGGTGAGCCGGATAAACACGGTTTCCAGACTGGCCTCGGCCGTCGACACATCGCGCAGACCGTACGGATTTGCGGTAGTGACGACGTGGGCCAGCAAGCCATCCTGCGCCCGCGCCAGCACACGCAGGCCGCCGTCTACGGTTTCCACCCCGGTGACCCCGGGGAGCCGCTCCAGCTCGCCACGCAACGCATCCACACCAGCGCCGCCACGCAAGCGCAGCTCGTAAATTTTGTCTCCGCCGACGCCGGCTTTCAGGGCCGCGGGTGTGTCCTCGACCAGAATCTTGCCGTGGTCGATGATGGCCACGCGACCGCACAGCTCATCGGCTTCTTCCATGTAGTGGGTTGTCAGAACAACGGTGATGCCCTGCTCGCGCAGAGCACGAACGGCTTCCCACATGGCGATGCGGCTCTGCGGGTCGAGCCCTGCGCTGGGCTCATCCAGAAACAGCACCTTGGGCCGGTGTGCGATGGCGCGCGCGATCTGAACCCGCTGCGCGAGACCGCCGGAGAGCTGCTGGGGGTAGGCCTTGGCCCGGTCGGTCAAGCGAAACTGCTCCAGCAACTCCGTGGTGCGCGCCCGGCCTTCCGCGCGGCTCATTCCGAAGTAAATGCAATGGAACTGGATATTTTCCGCGACGGTACAGGCGCGATCCAGCGTGTTGTACTGTGGGACGACCCCGATAAACTGTCGGGCCTCCGCCGGCTTTGCCACGACGTCTACCCCGGCAATGCGTACCCTGCCCGCAGTGGGGACGGCTCGCGTGGTTGCGATGGAGATGGTGGTTGTTTTTCCGGCGCCGTTCGGACCGAGCAAGCCATACAACTCGCCTTCGGCGACCTGGAGGTCGATCCCGTCCACCGCGGTCACCGGCTGCTTGCCGGCGTACACCTTCCGCAGGCCGGTAATCTCCACAATACTGCTGCCCAGAGCCACACTCATCGCTCTCGCGAGCATATACGGTCGTCCGGGCAGTCAGATAGGACACAACGGCGATGCCGAGGCAAAAAGACTGAGGGCCCGCTTTCCAGCGGGCCCGGAGAGGCTTGGGGAGGGAGATACTGAGGAAAGAGGAAGGGTGCCCGGAAGGGCAAAAAAGGGGGAATTACATCAGGTGGGACAGTAAGGAATGCCTCTCAGTTGCATGATTGGATGCGCGGAGGACCCGGAGGTTGCATGATCTATAAATATCAACCTCGGTTGACTGCCCTGATTCCCGGAGAAGGAGGCCCCCGGGCTTCGCGCGTCGGATTGCTCCGGGAGCTCCCTTGGGCGGCCGCAGGATCCGGCTTAGGATGCTTCCAGCCCCATGTCGCTCGAATCGTCTCCCGCCACCGGCACACCCACCCAGCCCCTTCTCGCGCGCCTGGACAGGATCTGCGTCTCCCTCACCGGACAAAAGCCGGAACAAATGCAGGCGAACTCGGCAGCGCTGCTGCCCGACTTTCCCTTCCAGGAGTTCCGCCTCGACTACCTCGCCGATGTCGTCGGCGCGCTTCCGCTGTTCGGACAGTTCTTAAAAAAGTCTCCGTCCCTGGTTGCGCTGGCAACGTGCCGCCCCTTGCCCAGCGGCGGTTGTTTCCACGGATCAGCGAACCAGGAGCTCGACGTACTGCTTGCCGCGGCAGAGGCGGGCTTTCCGCTGGTCGACCTTTCCCTGGAAAGCGCAGAACAGCTCGGCCCTTCCTCCCTTGCAAAGCTTCGGGAACGCGGTGCCGGCGTCCTGGTCAGCTTTCATGATTTCGGGGGCACGGGCGACCTGGGCGCCGTTCTGGAGCGGATGCGTCCGCTGGCTCCGGACCTGGGCAAGGTTGTTCCGACCGCACACAGCCTTGCGGGCAGCCTGGATGTCCTGCGATTCCTGAAGTCTGCCGCCGCGGACGCGCCCTTCCCGCTGGTGGCGCTCGCCATGGGCGAACCGGGCGTCCCGTCGCGCATCCTGGGCCCGTGGGCGGGCTCTGCCTTCACCTTTGCCGCCGCGAGCGACGGGGAGGCGACCGCTCCAGGGCAGGTAACTGCACGTGCACTCGCCGACCTCTACGGCATCCGCGCCCTGGGCCCTGCCACGAAGGTCTTCGGCGTCGCCGGCGATCCCATTCACTCCTCGCTCTCGCCGCTGATGCTGAACACCGCGTTCCGCGCTGCCGGGGTGGACGCGGTGTACTTGCCGCTGAAAACCAGCAGCCCGGAGGAGTTGTTTCACCTCGCGCGCGAGCTTCCGTTGGAGGGCTTCAGCGTCACCATGCCCCTGAAACAGGCCATCCTGCCGTGGCTCGATGAGGTCGACCCGATCGCTGCCAAAATCGGCGCGGTGAATACCGTGCAGCGCACCGCCGAAGGCAAGTTCCACGGCTTCAACACTGATGCTGCGGGGATCGTAGATCCACTCCGGCAACGGCTCGATCTGGAGGGCGCCCGCGTCCTCGTTCTGGGAGCAGGGGGAGCGGCGCGCGCTGCAGTGTTTGGCTGCATGGACCGCGGGGCTGACGTCTTCCTGCACAACCGGACCGCGGAGAAGGCGCGGCTGCTGGCGGAAGAAGCGGGAGCAAGGGCCATTGATCGCAAGGAGCTCACGGAGCAGCGCTTCGATGTGCTCATCAACGCGACGCCCGCCGGCATGCGCGATCACCCGCTCACCTCGCCGGTTGAGGAGACCGAGCTGAATGCGGGCGTCGTGTTTGATCTCGTCTACAACCCCATGGAGACACCCCTGCTTGCACTCGCACGCGCCAAGGGACTCGTCACGATCCCAGGGCTGGAGATGTTTGTGCACCAGGGGGCGCGCCAGTTCGTGATCTGGACGGGCGAGACCGCGCCCGTGGAAGCGATGCGCGACGCGGTGCTCGCGGCGTTGGGGGGGAGAGCGACCGCCGGGACGTCAACCTAGGCCGCAGCGTACTCCTTGCCGATCCAGTCCTTCAGCGCCTCCATGCTGACGTGCTCGTGGCCCAGGAAGGCCTTCACCAGGGCTCGCGCCGGCTTGGACCCGCCCGGTTCAAGCACCTCGCGCCGGTAGCGCGCGCCGGTTGCACCGTTCAGCAAGTCCGCGCCGTCGGCCTGCGCGAACTGCCGGAAGAACTCGAGCGCAATCACCTTGTCATACAGGTAGGTGTAGTAGTTCGAGGTGTAGCCGACGAGGTGGTTGAAGGCCGCATACATCCGGTTGCCGTCCACAAACTCGTAGCGGGAGAAACGGTCGTAGCCGTCGCGGAGCAGCGTGTCCAGGTCCAGCGAGGCTGCCCGGCGATCGTGCGTCTCCATCGAGTATGTGGCATACAAGACCTGGGTCAGCGTCGACATCGCGCGTCCATGCGCGCTGGCCTTCGTCATGCGCTCTACGGTTTCGTAGGGGATCGGCTCGCCGGTCTCCACATGCCGGGCAAAGGAACGCAGCAGGTCGGCGTCCTCAAAGAACTCCTCGAGCATCTGTGAAGGCACTTCGACAAAGTCGCCCTCGGTGGCGATCCCGCTTTGACCTGCCCAGCGCTGCCGCCCGCCCAGCACCTCATGCATCAGGTGCCCGAACTCGTGGAAGTAGGTCACCACATCCGCGTACTGCATCAGGCCCGGGTCGTTCGCCGTGGGCTCGGGGAAGTTGCACACCAGCGCGGTCTCCGGGATCTGCTGCCCACCCACACCGCCGACCAGCGTGCACATCGAGAACCACTTGCTCTTGCCTTCGCGGGGGTGCATGTCCAGGTAAATGCGGCCCACGCACTGGGTGTTCTCCGCAGCGCTGTCAAACACATCGAACGCCTTCACCGCGGGATCCCACACCGGCGCTGCTTCGTTACGCTCAAAGCGCACACCGAAGAGCTTCCCGGCGGTGGCCAGGATGCCGGCCTCCACCTGGGTGTACGGGAAGTAGGGCCGCGCGCTCTGGGAATCGAAATCATACCGGGCGCGACGGAACTGCTCCTCCCAGAAACGGGCGTCACTGAGTGAGAGCGGCAGAGCCTGCGGCTCGCGTTCACGGACAAAGGCCTCGAGCTCGCTCCACTCGCGCAGCGCGGTCTCGCGAGCCGCGTCTTCCACTTCGCGCAGAAAGCGCCGCATGTTCTCAGCGGACCCCATCATCTGGTCGACGGTCGCCAGGTCGGCCCAGCTACGGAAGCCGAGCACCTCGGCCATCTCTTCGCGTGCCGCGAGCAGGTCCAGCAACACCCCCTTGTTCGCCGGATAGCCCCGGTCGTTGTACTGCAGGTAGAGCTTGCGGCGCAGCGCCGCACTCGCGGCATAGCTCATCACGGGCGACATCTCGGGCGGATCGGTCGTGATCACCACCTCTCCGTGGGCGACCAGCTTGCCGTCCTCCTCACTCACGCCGTGCCGGGTGAGGTAGTCGAGCGGCAGACCGCGCAGATCATTGGGGTCGTCGACCGTGATACGCCGCACATCGTCCTGCACAGTGCGGCTGAACTGCATGCCCAGCTCCGTGGCCCGGTCGGCCAGTGCGCGGATCCGATTGCGTGTCGCCTCATCGCGGTCCACACCGGCCAGCCGGTAGCCCAGCAACGTCCGCTCCAGGTAGTAGGTCGTGGCCTCGTCCGCCCCGCTCGCGTCGATCGCCGCCAGTGCGCGATAGACCTCCTGGTTCAGGCTGAGGGCCACGCTCTCCGCGCTTACCTGCTGCGAGAGCGCCTGCACTGCGTCGCGCACACCCGCGCTGGGAAAGACCATGAACATCACGTGCGCCTGGCTGCCGGCCATGCGGAGCTGCCACACCGCACGGTCGTAGAGGGACAACGTGTTCTCGACCGTGCGCGGCCCCGCGACCGCCAGGATCTCTGCCACGGCCGCCCGTGCGTCCTCCAGGTGGGAGGTGACCCAGCGCTCTGCGTCCCCCGGCCCTTCGAGCCCATTCCAGATGTGCAAGCTGTCCCTGACCGTGGCCGTGTCCCGCTGCCCCTGTCCCTTTGTCTCCCCTGCCGTTGCCGTCGCCTCAACTACTGCCATGCCGTTCTTCTCCGAGTGTGGACACTGACCTTGCCCACCGCTCTCCATCATTCTCTAACGATTCTCTTCTCTGACGCGCCGATCTCCGCCAAGGCTCACCTTCAGTCGATCAAATCCCGCTCCCCCACGGAAGCTACACTGGAGGACAACATGCGCTTCCTGATTGCCCTGCTGGCGCTCGCCGGCCTCATCGACTCGGCTCTCGCCCTCCGGATTCACCTGCAGGATGCCTCTGCGGCGCCCCCCTGCGCTGTCACCGAGATGTGGGATTGCGGCGCGGTCAACCACTCGCGTTTCGCCGTGTTTCCGCCCAACAGCTTTGACGAGCCGCCCAACTCCAAAAAGGTCCACATTCCGGTGGCCATTCTGGGCATCGCCGGCTACGCCCTAATTGCGCTTCTGGCGCTCACCGACCACCTTTGGGCAACACTCCAGGCGGCGGAGATCGGCTTCGCCTTCGCGGCCTTTCTCTCCTTTATGGAGGCCTACGTTCTACAAAAGTGGTGTATCTACTGCGTGTGGTCCCAGGCCATCATCTCCGCCATCCTGCTCTGTACGATCGCCGCGCTGTTTCTGCGCCACCGCAAGGGCCGCCGGGCAGCCCCGGCGTTGGAAAGGGAGCGGGTGGTGAGTTTGTAGTAGGTGGCTGGTGGCTGGTGGCTGGTTGCTAGCCCCCAATCACCGCCCCGGCCCGACCACATACAATCCCGTCATGTGGCCTAAAGCCTTTTCCCAGTTGGTTGAACTCGCTCCGCACATCACCCGGCTGCTGCCGCTGGCCGACCGCTACTTCAAGGACAAGTCCTCCAGCGACGAGGCTACCCGCAAAACGTTGGAAGAGATGCAGGCGAGCCATCGCGCGTCGTCGGAGAAGGCGGAGGCGTCGCCGAAGGGGATGACCTCGGGCTCCGCCCTGGCGGCCGGGTCGAGGGCCGTGCCCCGCAATTCCTAGGTCCCGTCCCCCCGCCCCCCCCGCCACCGTCACGGATTCTACGAACCGCCTGCATGCCGATCTGGGCGGCATCACGACCCAGATCACGACGCAGAACACCCAAACGGCCGCACTCCAGCGCCAGTTGACGGAGTTGGAGGGGAAGCTCAGCAACATCATCCGGCCGGTGGCGGAGCTTGAAAAGCATCTGGCCTCCACCCGCGCGGATGCGCTTGCCGCCAAGCAGGCGACGGAGTCCTTCGC
>CAXUNH010000078.1:0-15807 GCA_964252405.1 uncultured Acidobacteriaceae bacterium
GCATTGCGGAAGAACTGGAGGGTCTGCGGAAAGTTGACCGCCGCGGCGGAGGTGAAACGGCCCGCGATGCGGTTGGTGAGGCCGGGGACGGCGTTGGGCTCGTAGGCGAGCGTGGGAATGCGAAGCATCGCCGCTGCCAGAATCGCCGGGCCGCTGGCATAGCCGCCCACACCGACCACGGCCTGAGGGTTGAAGGTGCGCAGATGCTGCAGGGACTGCAGGACGCCCTGGGGCAGGTCGGCGAAGGTCTTCAGACGAGTCGTAAGAGAGACGTTCTTGAGCTGGCCGCTGCGGACAAGCTTCAGCGCAAAACCGGCAGCAGGGACAAGCTTCGTTTCAAGACCGCGGGCGGTGCCAATGTACAGCAACTCGGCGTCGTGGTGGTCACGCAGCTCGCGGCCGATGGCGAGGGCGGGGATGACGTGGCCGCCGGTACCGCCTCCGGCAATGACGATGCGGAGGGGGTTGGGAGTGGGTCGGAAGAACGGCATGGTGCAAGGGTAAAGAGGATGAACGGTGAGGCCAAGTGCGGGGCGACTACAGGCGAGAGTTTCATAGATGACGACAACGGCGTTTAGCGTTACTTGTCCGGTATGGTGATTGGAACGGGTTGCACCAATTATGATTTCTCACAGCATTGCGTCCCAAGTCGTTGAAGGTGCCCTACGGTGGGACCAGGGGATCAACGTCGACATCACCAGATTTTTGAAGCGCTATACGCTCCATGATTCGATGTGGATCGGGCTCTATACAGAATGCGCATGGCAGGATACTGCGGTTGCTGTCATCCAGCTCGATCCTGTTTGGAATCCCTCCGTGAGCACTCCCACGTCGTTTGTGGCTGATTGGCCCTTGCTGTTTCTCCGATTCAGTTGCGTTAGTGCGATACACCTGGCAGGTTTCAGCAACATAGAGGGTACGCAGCGAGGCATCTCAGGAGCGGATGCAAAGGCTCTGTCTGGCGAAGAAACTATGACAGAGATCGCTGACCACTATGGCGGTTCTGTGCGACTTCATCACTTTCCCCTTGTTGACGCCCTCGCTCTCAGCCCTGTGGGCTTGGTTCTGAGGCTCACCACAGACGATAATCACGGTCCGAACGACTAGTCTTCAGACGTCGTCTTAGCGGAAGTAGTCCCGCTCGACCTAGCCTCAGTACGAACTACGGTTTCTGCTAGTGTGACCAGCTAATGTCGGAGAACTGCTATTGCTCGGTAACGTCTCGTGCCCAGAACTCCGGACAGCCGTCATGCGCCTCACGATTCATCACGCGGACACCAAGGCCATTGAGTTGCCGAGCACTCACGTCCACAATGACCAGACCTGATGAATTAGGAAAGCCGCTCGTAATTTGAAGGTCTTGCGGGCCATGGAAGCGCAAACGTCGCAGGCTGTCGCCCTTCTTCAGAATAATATCGATATAGGCCTCGCTTCCATCCTGAGGGCTTACGTATGTGAACTCCACGATGCTGTACTCGTGTGGTCGTTGAATCACCGGATGGTATGAATCTGGGGCACTGGTCATAGGATTGCTCACAAGGATACCCTCGAACGCGACTCAGCTTCTAGCTGAGCGGAGCGAACGTAATGATCACAATGGAAAAGGTCCGGATCTACGAGAAGTACGATGGTGACGTCGATACATGGGCAAGAGCTTCGAAGCTCACTGAGCAGTCCATAACGGATCAGGATTGGCAATGTATCGGCGAGATCGTGCAGAGCTTGTTCATCAGCGAATCTGGGCAGGCCAACGCAGAATTCGAGGCACATGCTCGTGCGCGGGCCATCGATGCCACTCGTGACGAACGCGTATATGAGAGACTAATCGAGATCGCCAGAACAAAGTATGAATCTCGACGTGCCCGTCAGAAGTGACCTGAAGCGCACGAAGGGGAGCTTAGACGCTTGGCTCGGGTGAGATCACTCCCTACAAGTCGGCTTGTGGGAAGGAATGAGTTACTGTGATTTGCGCTTGGGCTCGTCCTCTAGCGCCTCGTGGCGAAGGCAAGCAGCTCCGCTTACCTTCGAGGACAAGCGGAGATCCGTGCTGGCACTGAGGAACGCAGATTCCCTGCGGGAAGGACAAGCAAAAGTATGAGGTTCGCGGACCTTGTGTCGCTGCAGAGTTGCGGGCTCTTTACTGCACATCGCTTCGGTCGAGGTGAAGGGGCTTTGGTACTTGCCCCGCCCTGCCCTGCCGGCTTGATCTACCCTACTCAGTCGATCTCGCGGGTGACGTTGAGCAGGATGCCCATGCAGGCGAGGGTGACGAAGACGCTGGTGCCGCCGCTGCTGATGAAGGGGAGCGGGATGCCCTTGGTGGGGAGCAGCGCGAGGACGACACTCATGTTGAAGAAGGCCTGCACCAGGATGGCCGTGGTGAGGCCGAAGGCGAGGAAGCGGGCGAAGGGGTCGGTGGACAGGTAGGCCGTGCGCAGGCCGCGGTAGCCGAGAATGCAGAAGGCGGCCAGCACGCAAAGCGCGCCGAGCAGGCCGAGCTCCTCGCAGATGTTGGCGAAGATGAAGTCCGTGTGCGGCTCCGGGAGGAAGAAGAGCTTTTGGACGCCTTCCATGAGGCCTTTGCCGTGCAGTCCGCCGGTGCCCACGGCGATGAGCGATTGCAGGATGTGGAAGCCGGCGCCCTTGGGGTCCGCTTCGGGGTTAACGAAGGCGATCATGCGCGCGCGGCGGAAGGCCACGTGAAACAGCATCCAGTAAAGCCCCGGTGCAGCGGCCAGCGCGGCCAGGCCGATCCACTTCATCTGCATGCCCGCCAGATACAGCATCATGACCAGCACGGCGGCGCAGACCATGGCGGTGCCGAGGTCAGGCTCCTTCAAGATAAGGGCGATGTAGACGAGCGGCGGCAGCGCGGCGGGCAGGATGGTCCCCTTGATGTCGTCGATCTGGTGAACACGGGTCTGCAGGAACCAGGCCAGAAAGATCACAATGACGGGTTTGGCGAGCTCAGAGGCCTGGAGCGTGATGCCGGGGACGCGCACCCAGCGATGGGCGCCGTTCATGCCGGGCATGGCGAAGACGACGATGAGCAGCACGCCGGTGATCGCCATGGTGGGAAAGATGAGCTTCGGATTGTTGTATTTGGTGTAGGGCACGCGCATGAGGATGAACAGCGCGACCATGCCGAGCACAACGAAGATGAGCTGCGAGCGGACGTAGGCGTAGGGCGTGCCGATGGTGGCCTTGGCCATAACGGCTGAGGCGGAAAAGATCATGACGAGGCCGAAGAGCACAAGGAGGAGAACTGTGCCGAAGAGCCATTTGTCGACGCCGACGCGTTTTGCCATAGGGTTCTACGTTCTAGGTTGTACGTTGTACGTGGGTCGATCTACTGCAAACACCGTGTGCGGAGTACGCAGCGTTTGCGCGGTGGAAGGTGCGGACAGCAGGTTCCCCGTTCGGGGAATGACAAGAAAGGCAAAGGCGGCGCGACGGACAGCCTGGAGCGTACACGTAGAACCTACAACGTAGAACTTACAACCGGTTCGCTGAGGGCGGAAGTCCCAAGCTGAGCTACCAAGTGCTTGAACACTCTCCCGCGATGTTCGTAGTTCTCGAACTGGTCGAAGCTGGCGCATGCGGGGGCGAGGAGGACGATGTCTCCGGGCCCGGCTTTTTCGTGAGCGACAGCTACGGCCTGGTCGAGGGTGTCTGCTCCCAGTATCGGCGCGGCGCCGGTAAGTTGGGCGCGAATTTTCTCCGCGGCGGAACCAATGGTGATAACCGTTCTGACCCGATCGCGGAGTAGCGGCGCCAGTGTGGTGTAGTCGGAGTCCTTGTCCTTGCCGCCAAGAATGAGGTAGACGCCGCCCGGGAACGCGGCGATGGCCTTTGCAGTCGCGTCGACGTTGGTGGCCTTCGAGTCATTGAAGTAGCTGACGCCGGCGATCTCGCGGACGAACTCGAGGCGGTGCTCGACGGCCTTGAAGGCGGCAACGGCGCGGCGGATGACTTCGGCGGGCACCCCGGCGAGGCGGGCGGCGGTGACGGCGGCGAGGACATTTTCGACGTTGTGCGCGCCGGCTAGGGGGATTTCTGCGACGGGCAGGATGGGTTCCGCTTCCCTGCCCTCGCCGGGGCGGAAGTATATGCCGTCGTTGTGGACGAAGCCGCCCTGCTTGAGCGTGGGGCGGTGTGCGCTGAACCAGAAAACCTGCGCCTGTGTCTTGGCCGCGATCCTCTGGGTGGCCTTGTCGTCGGCGTTGAGCACGAGGAAGTCTTCGGGGGTCTGATTTTCCGTGATGCGGGCCTTGGCGGCCGCGTAGTTCTCGAAGCTGCCGTGGCGATCCAGGTGGTCCGGCGTGATGTTGAGGACCAGCGCGATGCGCGGACGGAACGTCTCGATCGTCTCGAGCTGAAAGCTGGACACCTCGAGCACGTTGACCGTTGCGGGCGAGCTGGCCGGGACCATGTCCACCACTGGCAGGCCGATGTTGCCGCCGACCAGCGTGGGACGGCCGCTCCGCTGGAAGATCTCGCCGAGCAAGGACGTGGTAGTGGTCTTGCCGTTGGAGCCGGTGATGGCGACGATGTCGCCCTGGAGGAACTGTGTGCCGAGTTCCAGCTCGCCAAGGACGCGCATGCCGAGCGCCCGGACCTGCTTGAGCTCGGGGACATCGAGCGGGACGCCAGGCGAGACCACGATGAGGTCCTGGCGGCGGAAGGTGAGCAGGCCGTGGGAGCCGGTCTCGACCATGATGCCCGCATCAAGCAGGGGGTTGAGCTCGGGGATGGTGGTGGCGGGGCGGGCGTCGGAGACGGTGACGCGGGCGCCCCGAGCCCGCAGGAAGTGTGCGGCGGCCAGGCCGCTCTTGCCAATGCCGACCACAAGGACACGTTTGTTGTGTAAATCCACTGCTGCTCCGGACGTTGCGGGGGTTCCTTCAGCATCGTAGCTGAGCCGGGGTGTGGATTGGGCGGGCCGAGCCCGCGGTGCGTTCCGTATACTTGCCGCGCTGGTTGAATCCGGGGAGGTACGGTTGCGAGTTTCGCGCAGAGGATTTCTTCAAGTGGGGACCGGGGCCGCGGTGACGGCGCTGGCGGGACGCTCGCAGGCCGGTTCGCCCGGGCCACAAAACACCTTACCGGCGTTTGTTCCGGCCGAAGGGGGTGACCCGGTACGCTTCGCGAGCATTGGCGTGGGTATTGAAGGCGCCGTGCTGCTGCGGGCTTCCGTGAAACTCCCCAACGCAAAGTGCGTAGCCGCGTGCGACGTCTATGACGGCCGCCACACCCTGGCCCGGGAGATCGCCGGACAGGACATCGCTGTCACACGGGATTACCGGCAGATTCTGGCTGACCCGAAGATTGAGGCGGTCCTGGTTGCCACACCGGACCATCAACACGCGCCCATTGTCATCGCGGCGCTGGGGGCGGGCAAGGATGTGTACTGCGAGAAGCCGATGTCCCACACCCTCCCCGAGGGCGAGGCGATGGTGCGCGCGGTGCAGAGTTCCAAAGGCCGCGCGATGCAGGTCGGGTCACAGCGGGTGAGTTCGGCGGTGTTCGGTAAGGCGCGGGAGCTGTATCAGGCGGGCGCGATTGGCCCGGTGCGGCAAGTGGAGTTGATGCTCGGACGCAACTCGCCGCAGGGCGCCTGGGAGTACCCGCCCCCGCTCGATTTGTCCTCGGCCAACCTGGACTGGAACGCCTGGCTGGGAAGCGCGCCGGAGAAGCCATTCGACCCGCTAACGTTTGCGCGCTGGCGCTGCTGGAAGGAGTACGGCACAGGCATGGCCGGCGACCTGATGGTGCACCTGCTGAGCGGCATGCAGTTCATCACGGGCCTCAACCAGATGCCGGACATGGCGCTCAGCGTAGGCGGGATCGAACGCTGGAAGGACGGCCGCAACATGCCGGACCTGCAGGTGACGACCTTTCTGTATGGCCAGGTGCCCGTGACCGTACGCCTGACGCAGGGCACGGAGACACCGGAGATCACGCGCGTGATGGGGCCGGGCGGCGTCCTTGAGGTGTCCGGCAATACGGTGACGCTGACGAAGGAATCAGGCTTGGATGGCTCGCCCGCCTATGGCCTGAACGGCTTCCCCGCCGCGATGAAGGCGGAGTATTTGCAGAAGTGGCATGCCGAGCACGACACGGACCTGGCCGCCCATCCGCCCACCCCACCGGAGACGTGGCACGGCACGAGCTGGGACGATCACGCGCCGCATCTCAGCGCGTTTTTCACCGCCGTGCGCACGCGCGGAGCGGTGGCCGAGGATGTCGTCTTCGGGCATCACGCGGCAGGAGCCTGCCACATGGCGAACGCTTCGTACTTTGAGAAGCGGCCGGTGCGCTGGGATGGAACACGGATGGTTACTGAAAAAGGGTGATTGTCCGGGCGAGGACTTGGTCGAGCAGTTCGGGCGGGAGGGACTCGATCTTCCGGCCGCCTCTTGCAGTGAGGTCCAGGACACGCGGCTGATCACAGCGGACGATGCCGCTGGTCCGCGTTCCTGAGAGCGGCACGGCGAAGCCGAGCCGGCGGGCGAAGTCTCCGCCACTGGTGATGGGGAGAACCACGGGTAAGCTGGTCGCCTGGTTGAATGCTGTGGGTGAGATGACGAGAACGGGGCGATGGCCGCGCTGTTCATGTCCTTGGGTTGGGTCAAGCGAGACCATGTAGATGTCGCCGCGATTCACAGGAGCTCGCGCCCGACTGCGGGGGCATCGACCCACTCACGTTCCTCGGCTGGCTGCGGCGCGGAGTAGTCGGATTGATCGAGTAAGTCCGCAAGGGTAAATCGGGGCTTTGTTTGAGGGTCGACCACCAGGCGTTCGCCGTCAACCGCCAAACTGACCGTGGATCCCGCACGCAAGTGGAGCAGATCGAGGATCGCCGGAGGAACGGCCAGCATTACAGAGCCGCCTACCTTGCGGAGGCTTGTGGTCAGCATGTGCCTGATTATACCCAGATATAACCCAGCGTGGATTCGGGGAGACCTTTGTAGCGCTGGGGAGAGGCTAAACGGACGAGCAGTCACGGTCAGTGTCCGAGGGCCAAAAGCCAGAGCCAAAACGAGAAGGGGGCCAGTCCCAGAGCCGCGAACCAAAGACGAGGGCGCGCTGCGCCTGCTGTCAGAAACAGAAGGTACGCAATCACCTGAATCCAGCCTCCAGCAGTGACAAAGCGGGTATCTGCAGTCTCGTGCAGTTCAAGTGCGACGCCCAGGATCAGCGTGCCGGCACCTAACCGTCCAATCCAGTTTCCGGGTTTCATCGCAGTTTGAGGGTGGTTAGGGCGAAGAGGGCGAAGACGAGCGCCATGATCCAGAAGCGGGCGATGACCTTGCTTTCGCTCCAGCCGCCGAGTTCGAAGTGGTGGTGCAGCGGCGCCATGCGGAAGATACGCTTGCCGTTACGCAGCTTGTAGCTGCCCACCTGCAGCATGACGCTGAGCGCTTCCAGTATGAAGACGCCGCCGATGAACGGGAGCAGAAGCTCCTGCTTAATGATGACGGCGACTGTGGCGATGGCGCCGCCCAGGGCAAGCGAGCCGACATCGCCCATGAAGACCTCGGCCGGATGGGCGTTGTACCAGAGGAACCCGATCGCCGAACCGACCATGGCGCCGCAGAAGATGGTGAGTTCGCTTACCGCGGGCATGCGTTGCAGTTCGAGGTAGTCCGAAAACACCGCGTGGCCGCTTACATACGTGAGCACGGCGAGCGCACCGGCCGCAATAATCGTGCAGCCGATAGCGAGCCCGTCGAGGCCGTCGGTGAGGTTCACGGCATTGGACGAACCTGAGATCACGATCATCACGAAGACCACAAACGGCAGAAACGCCAGCGGCCAAAAATGAGTGTGGAGCAGCGTGCTGATGATAAGGTCGGGGCGCAACCGTTTCAGAAACGGAACCACCAGTCGCGTGGAGTACAAGCCCTCCGCTCGCAACACGAGCAGCGACACCGCGACTGCCAGGCTGGCCACCATCTGGAAGAAGAGCTTCTGGCGTGAGGTGAGGCCAAGGTTCCGCTTGTGAACCACCTTGATGTAGTCGTCTGCGAAGCCAATGGCGGCGAAGGCCAGGGTGGAGAAGATGGTCAGCCAGACGAAGGCGTTGGAGAGATCGCTCCACAGCAGCGTCGGCACCAGGATGGAGATGCAGATGAGCACGCCGCCCATCGTGGGCGTTCCGCCCTTCTTCTGATGGTGCTCAGGGCCTTCCTCGCGAATGTACTGCCCGATCTGAAACTGGCGCAGGCGGTCGATCACAAACGGTCCGATGAGCAGACCGATCAGCAGCGCGGTAAGCGAAGCGAAGACGCACCGGAAGGTGACGTAGCGGAAGATGCGAAAGAAGCTGAAGTACGGAAACAGCTTGCGGTAGAGCAACCAGTAAAGCAACGTGAGCCTCTTGCGCCACAGGAGTGGACGCGCGGGATTGGGCTGGGCGCGGAGGACCCGGGTTCTGGGCTAGTTTAGCGGGTTGCGCCACGGGGAGCGACGTTGCACCTACGGGTGAGCACTCCCGGAGATACCTGCGGGGGCGTTCGCGACCGTGGACTTGCCCTTCGCCAGGGTTTCAAGGGCGCGTTCGAGCCGAACGCCGCGCGAGGCCTTCAGAAGCACCACGTCGCCGGGCTGGAGGTGATCGTGCAGCCAGGCGCCGGCCTCCTCCGGAGTGTCGAGAAAGTGCGCTTCGGCACCAGCTTCGGCGGCGGAACCCGTCAGGTTCCGCGCAAGTCCGCGGACGCCCAGAATGATGTCGATGCCCGCCTGCGCGGCGGCGCGGCCACACTCCGCATGAAGGAACGCGCCTTCCGGGCCGAGTTCCAGCATCTCGCCCGCGACCAGGATGCGGCGCTGCGCGGCGGTCGCGGCCAGTGTAGCGACCATCGCATTCAACGCATGCGGGTTGCTGTTGTAGCAGTCGTTGATCAGACGCGCGCCGTTGTGCTCGATCACGCTGCCGCGCTTTTCGGTAGGGCGAAGATCTTCCAGGGCTTCGCAGCAGGTGCGCAGAGGGATCCCACTCGCCAGGCCGACGCTGATCGCGGCAAGCGCGTTCAGAATGTTGTGTCGCCCCAGAAGCGCCAGGCGGACAGAATGCTGTTCAAAGCGCTCCGGGTGCCCGGCATGGACGAGGAACTGGGTCCCGGCGAGACCGAGCTCCTCGATCTCGGCTGCGCGGACCAAGGCGCCTTCCATCGTGCCGTAGAGAATCGTGTTCTCCGGCGGTGCGTTGCGCGTTGCGGCAAAGGTCCTGACCCGCAGATCGTCGGCGTTGAGGAAGGCGAGGCCTGCGGGCTGTAGCGCGTCCACAAGCTCCCGTTTGGCGCGCGCGACCCCCTCGATGCCGTCGGCGAAGAACTCTGTGTGAACGGCGGCCACATTGGAGACCACGGCCCAGTTCGGCTCGGCGATGCGTGCGAGCGCGGCAATCTCGCCGGCGTGATTCATACCCATCTCGAGAACGGCAACGTCGTGTTCGGGTTGTAAACGAAGCAGTTGCAAAGGCAGCCCGAAGTGGTTGTTGAGATTGCCTTCGGTTTTCAGGACGCGGAAACGGCTGCTGAGGACCTGGGCGATGCAGTCTTTGGTGGTCGTCTTCCCTGCCGAGCCGGTGATGCCGATCACGCGCTTGCTGCCCGCCTCCGAGCTGCCCGCGGCCCAAAGCCTGCGCGTGGCATGCGCCAGTCGCTGCATCGCGCTGAGAACGCAGTCGGCGTCTTCGTCGGGCACCCGAAGGAGTTTGTTGGGGTCGACGCTGGATGGCCGGAGCCAGCGTTGGCTGATCACGGCCGCGACGGCGCCGTTCCCGAGGGCAGCCTCGATGAAATCGTGGCCGTCCACGCGCTCGCCGTGTACGGCGAAGAAGAGGTCGCCCGCCGCGAGCGTGCGCGAGTCGATGGAATAGCCGGTCGCCGGGGCCGTGGTGAGGAAATCGCCTTCAGCGTGGAGAATGTCGGCAATCTGGCCGAGGGTGAGCGTCATGAAATTAGATTAGCGGTGAAGTGTCTTCCCGCCTTTCCTTAGCGGAGATGGCCTTTAACACTGCGGCAGCTTCGGCAACGTCGTCGAAGGGGTGAGAGCCGGTCGCCGTGATCTGATACTTCTCGTGGCCCTTCCCGGCGAGCAGGACGATGTCTCCGGCGCGGGCCTCGTGAATGGCTCGGGCGATCGCTTTCCGGCGGTCGGGTTCGACGATGAACGGTGTCGCTGTCTGACGGATACCCTCGAGAGCCTGGTCGAGGATGGACCAGGGGTCTTCGGTGCGGGGATTGTCGCTGGTGAGGACCACGAGGTCGGAGCCCGCGGCGGCGGCTCGGCCCATCCGTGGACGCTTGCTGCGGTCGCGGTCTCCGCCACAACCGAACAGCGTCAGGACGCGGCCGTTGTGTGCCAGAACGGACTCACGGGCCAGAGTGATCAGGTTCCGGAGAGCGTCGTCTGTGTGGGCGTAGTCGACGATGACGGTGAAGCCTGCCTCGCGCGAGCCGGAGACTACCTCGAACCGGCCGGGAACCTGGCGAAGGTGCGGCGTGGCGGCGGCGATCTGGTCCAGCGTGAGGCCGCGGGCGAGCGCGGCGCACATCGCGGCTAGGAGGTTGTAGACGTTCACGCGGCCGCTGAGTGGGGACTGGATGGGCACGCTGCCCTGCGGCGTGGTGAAGGTGAAGCGGGTGTCGCCGAGCGCAATGTGCAGGTCCTCGGCGCGATGCGTTCCGTAGGCGTGAAGGCTGTAGGTCATCAGGATCTGGCCGGCGAAGGCATGGACCATCTCGGCGTTGTAGTCGGCGTCCTGGTTGATGACGGCGACGCGCGGTGGGGGCGCGCCGACGCCGGCGAAGAGGCGGGCCTTCGCGGCGGCGTAGGCCTCCATGGTGGTGTGGAAGTCCAGGTGGTCCTGGGTAAGGTTGGTGAACACGGCGACGTCAACGGGAATGCCCCAGACACGCTCCTGAGCGAGGGCGTGGGAGCTCATCTCCATGATGGCCTCGGTGCATCCCTGGGCGACGCCGTCACGGAAGAGGGCGAGGATGTCGCGGGCTTCGGGGGTCGTGTGTTCGGAGGCGCGAACGTCGGGGCCGATATGGGTCTCCACCGTGCCGATCAGTACGTTTTTACGGCCTGCGCTTTGCAGGAGCTGCTCGAGGAGGAACGTGGTCGTGGTCTTGCCGTTGGTGCCGGTGACGGCGGAGAGCGCGAGCTGCCGTTCGGGGTGTCGGAAGAGCGCGGCCGCGAGCTCCGCCAGCGCGCGACGGCCGTTGGCGACGAGGGCGCAGGCCAGCTCGGGCTGCTGCTCCCTGAGGCGGGCGTAGACCTCGGCGGAGTCGGTGAGGATCGCCGCGGCGCCTTGCTGGAGTGCCTTGTCGATGAAGCGATTGCCGTCCGCGGAGCCGCCCTGCATGGCGACGAAGGCATCGCCGGCGTGAACCCGGCGGGAGTCGTACTGGACGTCGCGGAGGAGGATGTCGGGACGGCCCGAGGTGGCGAGGGTGCTGACGGCTTCGTGCCACTGCATGAGGGTGAGTTTACGTCGTTGCGGCTTGCGTGCAGGAGGGGGTCCCCCCTCCCCCCCTGCTGGGGGTACCTTGAGGGCAAAGTCTCTGTTTTGTGCTACTTAAGTTTTTCACAGCTCGCAAAATCTTGGTAACAAAGAATTTGCAAGCAAAGTATCTAGAATCAGGTACTTGCAGGCTGCGGGCGAGATCGTCAGCGGCCAGTTCCTCCGGTCGAGGCCGGGATCCAAGTTCAGGATAGGCTCTTGCCAGCCTTTTGTACGCAACACCTAACCTGAATGTTCTCAGGAAGTTACGAAGGGACGGGCTTGACAGGCGGGAGCATCGGAGGGAGGTCCTACTCCTTGACCGACGACACCGCCAAGTTGAAGTCCAGCTTCGGACGCTGAGCAGGCGCTGCGTCGAGGGAGGCCGTCCGCTGGTGCGTTTTGCGGGCCGATAGAGGAGCTAGCGGCTGAAGCGCACCACGACTTCGGTTCCGCTGGGGACCACCGTGCCAGCGGCGGGGGCTTGCTCGTGGGCGAGACCACTGCCGAGCGTTTGCACGCGAAGATCAGCGGCGCCGGCTCGCTCTACGACCGTACGAAGCGCGGCGCCGGTGAAGTCGGGGACAGGGACGCGCTTGCCGTTGTCGATCACGACGGCGCCGTTGGTGCGGGTCTGGACGGCGGGGTCAATATGGGGGGCGCTGATGGGGTGATTGGTCGCGACCTCGCTATCCGGCATGACGGAGGTGGTGTTGCCGTGGCGGTGGAAGGTCGCGAGGACCTTGTCCGGGAGGTCGAGCCAGGGGCTGTGCGGCGGGGCGTGCAGAGCGGCGTTTTCGCGCGCCTGATCTTCGGTGCGATCGGCCTCCGCGTTGGCGGCCATCGCGGCGGCGGTGGCGGGTTTGCGCAACGGATCGTCGGCGGGCAGGGCGTTGATCTGATCGAACAAGGCGCCGAGATCGGCGATGTTTTCACTGGGGCCGTCTTCGGTGACGGGGTCGCGCTTGGCTTCCTCCAGCTCCTGCTTGGTTTTGAGCGGCTGGTCGTGCGGGATGCCCAGATATTCCAGGGTCTGTTGGGCGACTTCGGCGAAGACCGGGGCGCTGGCTGCGCCGCCGTAGCGCATGGCTTCCCCGCCGATCGTGGGGGTGTCGATCACGACCGCAATGGCGATCGCGGGGGAGCTGACCGGCGCGAAGCCGGCGAAACTGGCGACCAGCTTGGTGTGCGAGTAGGTGTGGGTCGCGGGGTCGATCTTGTCGGCGGTGCCGGTCTTGCCGGCGGAGCTGTAGCCGTTCAGTTGAGCCTTCTTGCCGGTACCCTCGACCACGATGCCCTGCATCATGGCGCGCATCTTTGCGCTGGTGATCTCCCTGATGACGCGGTGGGAGCCGTCAGGAAGCTGCGCGGGAAGCTGATTGGAAGGGTGGAAAGCCTCCGGCTGCAGGCGTGGATCGCCCTTCATCTGATCCGTGGACTGAAGCAGGATATGTGGTGGAATGTATGTCCCGCCGTTGGCAATGGAGCTGACCATGCTCACGAGTTGAACGGGGGTCACACCGATCTCCTGACCGATGGCCAGCGACAGGATGGAGGTCGAGCCCCACTTCCGGGGCGGGCGTAGCAGGCCACGCGTTTCGCTGGGCAGCTCGATGCCGGAACGGTCGCCGAAGCCGAAGCCACGCATGTAGTCGTAGAACTTCTGATTGCCGAGCTTGAGGGCCATCTTGGCGGCGCCGACGTCGGAGGAGTGCTCAAGCGCCTGCTGGACGGTGATGACGCCGTAATGATCGGATTTGTCGTCATGCAGGGTGCGACCGTACATCGTCATCGCACCACCCTGGCAATCGACCTTGTCGGTGGGCTCGACGCCCGCGCCGTCGAGGGCGGCCGAGTAGGTCACGAGCTTAAAGGTGGAACCGGGCTCGTAGATGTCGCTGACCGCGAGATTGTTCAGAACATCCGCGTCCATGTGGCGCTGATCGTTGGGGTTGAAGCGGGGGGAGACGGCGAGGGCGAGGATCTGCCCGGTGTGCGGGTCCTGCACAACGACCGTGCCGTGGGCGGCGCCCAGTTTGGCGACCTGTTCGTCGAGGGCGCGCTCGGCCATGTACTGGATGTTGCTGTCAATGGAGAGGACGAGGTTTTCGCCGGGTAAGGGCTCCTGCTCGAAGCTGTCCATGGTGTGGCGCTTGGCGTCGACGGCGGTGAGCATGTGACCGGGTTCGCCGTGGAGTTCTTCGTCGAAGTTGCGCTCGAGGCCGCCGAGGCCTTCGTCATCGGTGCCGACGTAGCCGAGGGTGTGCGCGGCGAGGTCGTTGTTGGGGTAGAAGCGCTTGAACTCCTTCTGAACGTAGACCCCGTGGAGATTGAGCTCCGTGATGCGCTCGGCGATCTCCGGCGTGACCTTGCGGGCGACCCAGGCAAAGTTGCGGCTGGCGTCGAGGCGGGCGAGGATGCGGTCTTCCTTGGTGAAGCTGTCGAGCGGGTCGGTGTGGACGATCTTGGCGAGGAGGTGCGCGTCGGCTTCGCGGTTGTCGCCGATCTCGGTGGGGACGGCGTAGATGGACGGCACGAGGACCGTCATGGCGAGCTCGCGGAGGTTGCGGTCGTAGAGGACGCCGCGACGGGGAGCGACTTCGAAGCCGCGTTGCTGCTGCTTGGCGGCCATGTGGACGAAGTGGTCGTGCTTGATGACCTGCAGCCAGGTGAGGCGGAAGGCGATGGCCGCCGTCCAGAGGCAGAAGGCGATGGCGACCCAAAAGAAGCGAACGCGCCGGATGGGCGCGGTGAGAGGACCGCTGGCGCGGGCGGCAGGCCGGAGTGTTGGCGGTTTGCTGGGCTTGGGCTTCATCGGTGACCGGGCCTAAGGGGTGGGTGATCGTTTGGGGAGCAGCTACAGAAAGCAGGTTCCCTGCGGGAATGACAACAAGAAAGACAACAGCAGAAGCAAGGACAGCAGGAGGGGCAAAGGCGAGAGCCTCAGCCCTGCCCTGGCTTAGTTGGGCAGGGCCGTAGCGGACTGCTGGACTTGGGCCAGGACGGGCTGGATGCCGTCGGGACCTTCGGGGCGGACGACCTGGCCAGGCAGCGGGGCGTCGAGGCCGAGCTGCCGGGCGATGCGGTCGATGCGACCGGGGTCCGAGAGCTGGGCTTCGGCGAGGCTGAGTTGGCGGTTCTGCTCGCGGAGGAGCTCGACCTGGGTCTTCTGGGCTTCGACGCGGTAGCCGACCTCGATGGCGGAGAAGTGCTGCCAGACGTAGACCATCGTCAGCGCGAAGAAAAGGCTCATCACCACCGTGAACTGGCGGACCTCGCGACGGCGGATGGGGTCGTCGGCCTTCACGATGCGGGTGTTGTCGATGTGCTTGGCGAAGAACATCTCCGGCGTGGGACCGCGGCGCTGGCTGCGCTGTGCCTCGTACCGCTCGCGGTTGAGGGCGGCGATGGAAGCCGGGCGGCCGGAGCTTTCCCGGCGAATGTTGTAGTTGCGGACCGCCGCCGTTTCGGCGAGGTGCCCTGTTGGAAGTGCTGCTGCCGCCATCGTCGTATACCCCCTAGAAAGCTCCCGTTTACTGCTCTTTCCAGGCCCCTTGTGGTGCTTCGTACTCAGTTCTCAGTGCTTGATCCTTGCGCCGTCGATCTGCCCTGCTTGCCCTATCGGCTGTTTTCTCCCGGGCTTGATAGAAGACTCCAGGAGAGCCGAGTATCTTTTGTGGTTCGCTGCCACCCAAAGGTGTGATTTCCCGGCAACCGTAGACTCCGGTGCACCGTCTCTTGGGCAGAGGTTGCTAGTACGTACTTAGTAAACAACAAACGTTTCGTTACTTGGGCTTCTTCCCTGAGGATTTCAGGGTTTCTACGATTTTTTCCGCTCCTCTGAGCTTGGCGGAGCGGGATCTTGGGTTGTTCCGGCTTTCCTGCTCGCCGGCTACCAGGGGCTTCCTGGTAAGCACCTCCAAGACTCCTGCCCGCCCGGCTTCGCGGAAGGCATCTTTCACCAGCCGGTCTTCCAGGGAGTGGAAGCTGATGCACGCCACTCTTCCGCCCGGCTTGAGCAGGGATCCCGCGCTATTCAGCAGCGATTGGATCTCCGCGAGTTCACTGTTGACACGAATGCGGAGGGCTTGAAATGTCCTGGTCGCCGGATGAATCTTTTCGCCTTTCATTGCGTGGGCCGCGGCCGAAACTACCCTGGCAAGTTCTGCCGTGGTGTGGATCGGCCGGGCCCTCACAATGGCTCTGGCGATTCTCCGCGACCTCCTTTCCTCTCCGAATTCGTAAATCAGGTTGGCGAGATCTTCTTCGTCCGCCTGATTTACCACTTG
>CAXUNH010000079.1:0-15214 GCA_964252405.1 uncultured Acidobacteriaceae bacterium
ACCCACAGCACCGCCCATGCGGACACTGTATTCAGGCGCGCCTTTCGCCACAGCCCGGACGATCAGCACGTGCATCGTGGTGTAGCCAGTGGTGAGAAATGCGGCGACAACCACCAACGCACGCCAGACAATCCGCACCGCGCTACTCCCACTCAATGGTGCCGGGCGGCTTGGAGGTGATGTCGTAGACGACGCGATTGATCCCGCGCACCTCGCTCACAATGCGGCTCGAGATCGAGCGCAGGACGTCATAGGGCAGCGCGGCCCAGTCGGCGGTCATGCCGTCCTCGCTTTCCACCGCGCGGATCGCACAGGTGTAGGCATACGTGCGCTGGTCACCCATCACGCCAACGGTCTTAACGGGCAGCAGAACGGCGAAGCTCTGCCACAGCCTGGTGGTCAGGCCCGCGCGATGCACCTCTTCGGTGCAGATCGCGTCTGCCTCCTGCAGGATGGCGACGCGTTCGGGGGTGATCTCGCCGAGGATGCGCACGGCGAGCCCGGGACCGGGGAAGGGCTGCCGTTCGAGGATCTCCGCTGGCATCTGCAAATCGCGGCCGACGCGCCGGACTTCGTCTTTGAAGAGATCCCGCAGCGGCTCGATGAGCTTGAGCTTCATATCCGCCGGCAGGCCGCCGACGTTGTGGTGGCTCTTGATCACGTGCGAGGGGCCGTGAACGCTGGCCGACTCGATCACGTCGGGGTAGAGCGTGCCCTGCACGAGCCAGGCGACTTCCTCGCCCGCACTGCGCTCCGCCTCGAAGATCTTCTTCGCTTCGTCGTCAAAGACCGCGATGAACTCGTTGCCGATGATCCTGCGCTTCTGCTCGGGGTCTGTCACGCCCGCCAGTTTGCCCAGAAAGCGCTCGCTCGCGTCGACCGCGACCACGTGGAGGCCGAGCCCCTCGCGCATGGTCTTCTGCACGGCCTCGAACTCGCCTTTGCGCAGCACGCCGTTGTTGACGAAGATGCACGTCAGGCGGTCGCCGATGGCACGCTGCACGAGAACCGCGGCCACCGAGGAGTCCACGCCGCCGGAAAGCCCGCAGATGGCGTGGCCGGTCGGGCCGACCTGCTCGCGGATGCGGTGCACGGTGGTTTCGATGAAGTGGGCGGGGGTCCAGTCCTGCGCGGCTCCGCAAAGATCGACAACGAAGTTGCGCAGAAGCTCGGTGCCCTGGCGCGTATGCGCCACCTCGGGGTGAAACTGCACGGCCCACATCTTCCGGGGCTCGTTCGCGATGGCGGCTACGGCATTGGCGGTCTCCGCCACGACCTGAAAGCCGGGGGCGAGCGTTTCGGCGTGATCACCATGGCTCATCCAGACATCGATCTGCTCAGGGAGCCCGCTAAAGAGGCGCGATTGTGCCGTGGCGTGCACTTCGGCGTGGCCGTACTCGCGGGCGGCGGCAGGAACCACACGACCACCCAGGTGGTGCGTCATAAACTGCAGGCCGTAGCAGATGCCCAGCAGCGGCAGCCCGGTCTCGAGCACAGCGGGATCGGCCTTGGGCGCCGCCGCGTCATAGACGGAACTGGGACCACCGCTGAGGATAATGCCCTTGGGCTGAAGCGCCAGAACGTCCGCAAGCGGCGTCGTGCAGGGCAGGACGACCGAAAAAACGTCGAGCTCACGGATGCGGCGGGCGATGAGCTGGGTGTACTGCGAGCCGAAGTCGAGAATGACGATCGTCGCGGTCTCAACGGCGGCCTGGAACTCGGGCTGGCTTAGGTCCACAGCCTTCAGTGTACCCAAGCTGTGGACCTCGCCCTTACTGGCTCGGATCCTTCTGGCGCGTGTTGCTGACGCCGCCCATGATGCCGGCGCCGAGCAGCAGGATGGCGATGCCGATCTCCCAGCGTTGCGGCACGTGCATCAGGTGACAGATGTAGAGAACGCCCACGATAAGAATGATGGTTCCAATGGTGTAGATACCGAACGACATAGGTCGCACTCCGTACGGCAAAGATAGGGGTGTTGAGGGCCTGCAGCTAGGATGCGTGCGGTGTATCGGCGTTGGTCTGCCCCGCGGTGCTTTGTAGTAACCGAAGGTAGGTTACGCGGCGGACAACGTGGAACATGTCGGAGCCAAGGATGTAAAAGGCCGCCACGCCGGTCCACCACACGTTGATGTAGGCCTGGGTCTCGCTGGATTGAAACGGCAGCGGCGAGGCCGAGAACGTCAGCGCAAGCACCAGCAGGATGACCCGAACGATGCCCATGACAAGGTTGGTCTCCCACAGCTTTGAGCGGAGCGCTTTCCGGCGATCCGGGGTGAGCCGCAGGCCGGTCATGGAGGTGAGTGGCAGCAAATCCAGCGCCCAAATGCTCACCGACCATCCCAGGAACGCCAGCAGCGTTGCCATGACGACGATCGCGGTCAGGAGCACCAGGTTGGGCTCGCCTCCATGGCGCCCAGGGGAGACCACGGTGAGATAGACCGCGCCAGCGCACGCCCGAGCCCAAACGTAGAGCAGAAAAAGAAAAGCGATCGCACGCAGCAAGCTCGCAACCGCCATCCCGGCGATGTGCGGGCGGAGCGCTGGGTCAGCGCGGCGCAAAACGGCGACTCGGCCAAAGCCGGCTGCCGCGCTCCAGACAAGGACCGCAAGCGGAACCCACCACCTCCCTGCTTTCTCCAGCAGGGCGCGATACGTTGTGAGCTGGCCTGCGAGCACCGCGACGGAGCGGACCGGCTCGAAAAAGGTCATGCTCTGCAGCGCGGTGGTGTCCAGCGGAATGGCTGTGACCGTTGGGGCCAGCGTGTGCCAGGCGAGGTACAGCAAAGGGGCGGCGGCCAGCCAGCGCCACAGCAGTTCAAGCGCTGTGAGGGACGGATGCTTGAACACGAACGTCATCACGCCGACGAGCGATTGCGTGCCGCGGAGCGGAGCTTGCGCCGTGTGCCCCGTGATCTGGTCCGTACGAATCTTGCCTAACCTCTCTACTTGACCACCAGGTTGATGAGCTTGCCTCTGACGATGATGGTCTTCACCAGAGTCTTGCCCTGGAGGCGGGCTGCCACCTTTTCATCCGCGAGCGCTGCGGCTTTGAGGGCCTCATCGTCCGCATCGGCGGCAACCCGGACCACGCTGGCCAGCTTTCCGTTGATCTGGACCGGAATCTCGACCTCGTCTTCCTTCGCGAGCGCAGCGACGGCGATCGGGAACGGCTGACGAAAGACATGACCCGTACCGCCGAGTTGCTCCCAGAGTTCCGCCGTCATAAAAGGTGCGAAGGGCGCGAGCATCAGCGTGATGGAACGAAAGAGCTCCGCAACCGTGACCGCCGGGACTTCGCCGGTGTCAAGCTTCACTTCGGCCGCGGCAATCTCGTTCACCAGGATCATCACCGCGCTGATGGACGTGTTGAAGTGCCATCGGCCATTGAAGTCCTCGGTGATCTTGGCGATAGTCTGGTGCAGGGTGCGCAGCAGCGCCGCGCCCGCGGGCGTCCCGGCCGCGTTCATGGCCGGCGTGATCTCGTCCGTCCGCGCCGTCTCCACAGAGCGGACCAGCGGAGCGTACTTCGTGGCCAGACGGTAGACGCGCGCGAGAAACCGGCTTACACCGGCGACCCCGTCCTCCTGCCAGTCGAGCTCACGGTCAGGCGACGTAGCGAACAGCGCGTACACCCGGGTCGCGTCCACGCCAAAGCGCTCGATTATCTCGTCCGGGCTGACCACGTTGCCCTTGGACTTCGACATCTTGGCGCCGTCCTTGATGACCATGCCCTGCGTGAACAGGCGCTCGGCGGGTTCGCTGTTCTGAACGAGGCCGAGATCCCGCATGACCTTGGTCCAGAAGCGCGAGTAGATCAGGTGCAGGATGGCGTGCTCCACGCCGCCGATGTACTGATCGATGGGGAACCAGTAGTTCGCCTTTGCGCTGTCGAAGGGCGCCGTACTGTTGTGCGCATCCGTGTAGCGGTAGAAGTACCAGCTTGAGTCGACAAAGGTGTCCATCGTGTCGGTCTCACGACGGGCAGGGCCGTTGCACACGGGACACGTCGTGTCCACGAACTCCGGGACCTTCGCGAGCGGCGAGCCGCCTTCCTGTGTGATCTCGATGTTGTCCGGCAGCAGCACGGGGAGTGCGCTTTCCGGCAGCGGGACGGGGTCGCCCGGCCGTATCCCCTGGTGGCCGTTGGTGCAGTAGACGAACGGGATCGGCGTGCCCCAGTAGCGTTGGCGGCTCACGCCCCAGTCCTTCAGGCGGAAGGTGGTGGTGCGCTTGCCAAAGCCATGCTCCTCGGCGTAGCGCCCCATCTTCTCCTGGGCCTCCAGGCAGGCTTCGCCGGTCCACTCGCCGGAGTCGACGAGGACCGCTTCCTCCTCAACCGTGTAGGGCAGATGCAGGTCCGCCGTATCCACATTCGGGGCGACCACGCGCTTGACGGGCAGGCCGTACTTGGTGGCGAACTCGAAGTCGCGTTCGTCATGCCCGGGCACGCTCATGATCGCGCCCGTGCCGTAGTCGGCGAGGATGTAGTTCGCCACCCAGATCGGCATGCTCTCGCCGGTGAAGGGGTTGGTGGCGTGATGGCCCGTGAAGACGCCGTGCTTTTCGATGTTGCCGAGATTGTCCTCATCGCGGGCGGTCTTCTGCTCGGCGACCATGCGGTCGACCTCGGCCGCGAGTTGCGGGTCGTTCGCCGCCCACTCCTTGATCAGGGTGTGCTGGGGCGCAAGTTGCAACGAGGTAGCCCCGAAGATGGTGTCGATGCGGGTGGTGAAGACCGTGATGACCTGGCTGCCTGACCCCGCGCTGGACTGGGCAGGGGCAGAAGCAGATCCCTCCGCTTCGCCGCGGGAGGCCAACGCGGCCGATGTCTCGCCCTGAACCCTGAACGTGACCTCCGCGCCCTCGCTCCGGCCGATCCAGTTGCGCTGCATGGTGCGCACTTTCTCGGGCCAGCCCGGCATGTTGTCCAGGCCGTCGAGCAGTTCGTTCCCGTAGGCCGTGATGCGCAGAAACCACTGCACCATCTCGCGCTGTTCGACAAGCGTGTCCTCATGCCGCCAGCAGCAGCCCCCCACCACCTGCTCGTTGGCCAGCACGGTCTGGCACTTGGGGCACCAGTTCAGCTTGCTGGTCTTGCGGTACGCCAGGCCCTTCTCGTACATCTTCAGAAAAAACCATTGGTTCCAGCGGTAGTACTCGGGCAGGCAGGTCGCAATCTCGGTCCCACCCCAGTCATAGCTGAAGCCCAGCCGGCGCATCTGGGTACGCATCTGTGCGATGTTGTTCAGCGTCCAGTCGCGCGGCGGCGTGTTGTTCTTGAGCGCGGCATTCTCCGCCGGCAGACCGAAGGCGTCCCAGCCCATCGGGTGGAGCACGTTGTACCCGCGCATCCACATATAGCGCGCCAGGGCGTCCCCGATCGAGTAGTTGCGGACATGCCCGATGTGAAGCTGGCCGGACGGGTAGGGCAGCATCTCCAGGCAGTAAAACTTGGGTTTGCCGCCCGTGTGGTCCTCCGCGCGATACAGCGCAGGATCAGCGTCCCAGCGGGCCTGCCATTTGGGCTCGATCTCGGCTGGGTTGTAGCGCGCGGGCTCCGCCGCTGGTTGGGGGATGGCTTCGGTCGCGGTCTGGACGGCTTCGGGCATGCTGATTTCATTCTAATGAACGGGAACGCGCGTCTGATACAACGATCCCGCGTCCGGCCGGGGAGCAGGGCCAACCTCTAGCCTCCCAACCCGTTCCAAGCAGGCAGGATGCCCGGCCGGGCGCCTCCTGCGAGTCGAACGACTCTCGTACCCCTCCCCACCCGAAAACCTAGAATCCAGGAGTTTCCATGTATTACACAGACAAAAAGCTGCAGTACCCTGTGCGCGTCGAAAAGCCGAATCCTCTGTTCGCCCGCATGCTGCAACAGGCGATTGGCGGCGTCGAAGGCGAGATCCGCGTCTGTATGCAGTACTTCTTCCAGGCCTGGGGAAGCCGCGGGCCGGTGAAGTTCCGCGACATGCTGCTGAATACGGCAACCGAAGAGATCTCCCACATCGAAATGCTGGCGACCGCCGTCGCGCTCAACCTCGAAAAGGCGCCCGTCAGCCTCCAGGAGGAGATCGCGGGCGACCCGGTCGCCGGCGCAGTTCTGAATGGGATGGACATGCGCCATATCCTGTCCACCGGTCTGGCGGCCTACCCCGCGAATGCCAACGGCGTGCCGTTCTGCATGTCGCACATCTATGCCAGCGGCAACATCGCCGGCGACATGTATGCGAACGTCGCGGCAGAGACGACCGGGCGCGTGCTGGCGTGCCGCCTGTACCACGCCACCGACGATCCGGGCATGAAAGACATGCTGAGCTTCAACATCGCGCGGGACACAATGCACCAGCAGCAGTGGCTGGCTGTGCTCGAGGAGCTCGGACCGACGCATCTCCCCGTGCCCAACAGCTTCCCGCAGGCGCAGGAGAAGACCGAATTCAGCTACAAGTTCATCGTGACCGATATGAACGGCATCGGCACCCAGGCAGACCAGGCATGGACCTCCGGACCGGCGCCGGACACCAAGGGCCAGTTCAATGTCGGCCTCGCCTCGCCTCTGGGCGGGGTGCCGAACCTCGGCTTCGGGCGGCCGGACACCTATGGCGAGAAAGAACAGGCGCTTGGGTCGGCCACCGGCATGATGCAAAAAGGCAAGGACATGCTCCAACGCCTCACCAAAGACAGTCTGTAGTTCGGTCGTATGCAGAGTGGCCCGGCGCTTCGGCGTCGGGCCTCTTCGCTACCGTCGAGGCTCTTCTCGGGGAGGCGTACACAGGCGGAACCCCGGCGGGCCCGGCGCAGTGCAACTCCACGTGGCGGGGATGGCGCGCCGCGCATCGACGCTCAGGCCCGCCGTCACCGGACTGAACAGCACAGCGTCCACACCGGGAAGGACGGCGGCCTGCAGGCTGGGTGAAGCACCGGCAGCGGAGCGGAGTTCAAATGGCGAGTTGGCCAGCAGACGCGGCAGAAAGGCACCGCGGAGGGCCGCTGCGGGGGCCAGCGGGATGATAGGAGAGTCCAGCCACGGAGCATTTTCCAGGACTCCCTCATTGCGGCGCAGAAGGGCTACGGTGTTCCACTCGAAGGCGTTCCAGGACGGGGCAATGTGCTGGAACCCGCGGGGCGGGTCGTCGCCGTCCAGAACAAGCGTGCGACGCGCGCCCAGCGGAAGCACGGTGGACGAGAGCAGACGTTGCTGCTCGGCTAACGGGCGCAGGCAATTGTTTGCCAGATGCAAGAGGAGCGCGCTGAAACCGAGAGCGCAGACGCAGGCCACGAACACGACTCTTTCCCCGGCGCTGCTCGCGGGAGCTCCTGATGCCGTCGAAGCAGGGGAGGGATCCGCGGCCGGCCGCCACCCGCTTGCCGCGAGGAGCGCCAGGATCCAGAGCATCACCGTGAGCCGCTCCGAGAAGAAGTAGGCCCCGCTCAGGTCAGAAGGCAGCAGGGGCAGGGCCACTGCCAGCAGAACGAGAGAGACGCTGCATGTGTCGGCACCGGTCCAGCCCCCGCCGCGCCGGTTGCGGCGGAACTGCAGCAGCGCAAGCGCCCCAGGAACGATGAGCAGCAGAACAAGACCCGCGCGGTACGCCAGCACCTGCCACCAATGGCCGTAGAGCAGGCCGAGGGCTTTCGCCGTGGCAATCTGGGCGATCCGCCGCGCGATCTGGTGCAGAGGGCCGCCGTGGACCGCGGTTCGTTGCGCCAGCGGGTTCGCCACCGTGAACGCTTTCACATAGGCAAGGCAAAGAGCGCCGCAGCCCAGCGTAAGGAGGTTTGGGGCGGAGCCGCGCAGCACGGTCTGCCGGTACTCCCGTCCCCCCGCGAACGCGTAACGGCAAAGAAGATCCAGGCCGCCGAACGCAAGCACAATTAACAACGGCACGGGATGCGACAGCGTGATCAGGACCAGCAGGCCAAGAAACGTGAGGCGCTTGCCCCATTGGGGGGCGTCGGTAAAACGAAGCCACAAACCCATCGCCCAGAGTGCGAAGCTGAGCGAAAGGCAGTAGTTCACAAAGCCCATGCCCAGCGACCAGTTCAGCAACAGGCCGCAGGCCAGGGGCGAGGTCCAGCGATAGCCTGGTCCGGTCGCCTTCGCGGCGAAACGAAAACCCAGGGCGAAGCTCACCATGTACCCGCAGACAACGAGCCGGTCTGCCGTGAGAAGGGACACGAAATGGGAAAGCGCCAGCAGCGTGTAGTAGTACACCGCGTAGGGCGGCAGCAGGTGCTTGATGAAGAGATACGGCTGGTACACCGTGGAAGACTTCGCAAAGAGCGTATCGAGGACGTGCGTGTAGTACAGGTGAACGGGGCCGTCCTGTGACGGCCATGCGGGCAGCGAGAGCATCCAGCCGGCGTACCCGGCCAACAGAACGAAGAAGGTAACCGTGGATGCCCGGCCAGCGGGTGCGGAATGGGAGCTCATGCAGAGGGCCTACACGCTATTGTGCGGCACACCGCGCGCCGGATGGGGGAGGCAGCCGCGGCCTATTCAGGCGTTGAAGGCGGCAAGGTCACGGGCGGGAACCCATGGTGCAGGTAAATGCGATAACAGTCGCCCGGTGGAAGCGGTTCCGGGTAGTGCACGCCATAGCGCTCGTGGGGGAAGCAGCGTTCGGCTGCCTCTGTGTAATTCTGTCCGAGATACGCCGCGAACTCCGGCCAGCGGTCGAGTTTGCCGAAGCTGTTCTCTACGCCGAAGTTCCCGTTGCTGACAACCAGCACCTGTGCAGGCTGACGCCGGGCGTAGTCCCAGAAAAGTTGGCGGTAGTAGACCGTTGCCGGCGAGCGGTGCGCTGTAAACAGCAGCATATCCCCCGTGAACGCCGTGTTCTCCACCAGGTCGCGATGGTACAGCGCGTTCAGGCAGCCATAGACAAGATCGAAGCATTGCACCTGCCCCTGCAGGTTCTGGCTAGCGCTCAGTTGCGCCAGATCCTGCTCCAGGGAGAGTTCAAAGTCACTGCGGCCAACGATGTCATGCACCGTTCGCAGGTGAGTGGGGACAACATAGACCAGAGCAAAGACAAGGGCAAGCACGCCCACCACGCGCGGCCAACCGCGCCAACGCAGCGCGAGGAAGATCTCCTCGCCGAGGAGCAGGAGAAGAAACATCATGAACACGTAGCGGTGATACAGAAAGCCCTTGCCCTGGACGAAGTAGGACAGCAGGCCGAAGCCCGCAGCGCTTGCGAGGATCCATTGCTCGTAGTTCCATCGTCCGCCTCGCCGGAGATTGACGAAGATGAGAGGCACGGCCAGCACAACCAGGGGCAGCAGCGCATGGGGCATCACATGACTTAGCAGGTACCGGAACGGCGGCTTCTCCAGGCCGGTATACGCCGGCAGCACCCGGCGCAGGATGAAGAAAAAGCCGGGCAGGGCGTGCTCGTGGATCAAAAACACAAGCGCGCCCAAGCCGACGAGCACCAGACCCAGAGACGCCCACAGCAGGTGCGCGAGTGGCCTGGTTCCCCGGCGGCGAAGCGAAACGGCGGTGATGGCAAGCAGCCCAAGCGGCAACGGAAGGTAGGTCGGCTTGATCGAGGCCGCAACGCCGGCGAGCAGGCCAAACACCAACGCGAGCCACGGACGGGCTTCCCGGACCGACTCCACCAGTGCCGCACAGCCGGCCATCAGCGCAACGCCGATGACCAGCTCGCGCTCCACGGAGAGTTGCGGTCCTTCCGCAATGTGCAGGACCGCAAACGTCCCCGCGGCAAAGACCCCCGCCGCCCAGTCCCGTCGACGGCTGATGACGACGGCCGAGACCGCAAGCACCCCAAGCAGAAAGAACTCGTAGATGCGCCAGGCAGGATCGCTCCACCCGAAGACGGCCATCGCGGCGGCCTCCGTAAGGTAGGCGCCGGGCATGTTGTTGTCGGTGATCTCGCAGTACGGCCTGAACCCGTGGTGCAGCAAGAACACGACGTAGTGCATCACCGGGGTGTCCACAGCCATGCGCCAGCCGAGCGAGAACACAACGCAGCAGGCCGCCGCAGCGGCGAAGGCAAGCACCGTGATCCAGCGGCAAAGGCGAAAAAACCGGCTCGGCTGAGATTGGTGGATCAGCCCGGCGGAACTCCCATTCGTCTGGACCTTCGCCATGGACTTCCCTGCACCATAGCACAGCAATACGGCCCTGCTTGCGCCCCGGCAAAGGTGCCTCTACCAGGATTTGCAACCCAGCCCGGCGCGGGACATCCGATGTAGAATGCGCTGGTGCAGTTTTGCACGCCCCAGCGTTTCGTGATGAGTTCGCCCCAGGTCAGCATCGTCGTCCCCGCCTATAACGAGAGCGCCCGCATCGAACATGCGCTGGAGCGCGTGCTGTCCTGCGTCGTGGAACGCGGATGGGATGCCGAGGTTTTGGTGGTGGATGACGGATCCACGGACGACACGGCCGCCATCGTCCGCACATGGATGACCCGCTTCCCGCAGTTGCAACTCTTCGAGAACCCGGGCAATCGCGGCAAAGGGTACTCCGTGCGCAACGGGCTGTTGCAGGCCGCGGGGGAGATTGTCATGTTCACGGATGCGGACTTGTCCGCTCCGATCGAAGAGGCCGAACTGTTGTTTGCGGCCATCCGCGCGGGCGCTGACGTCGCCATCGGCTCACGCTGGCTGGACAAGCAGAAACAGACACGCCACCAGCCGCTATACCGGCGCTTCTTTGGCCGCTGTTACAACTGGCTGACCCGCACGGTGATGGGCCTGCCGTACCGGGACACCCAATGCGGCTTCAAGGCCTTCCGGCGCGGCGCGGCGAAGTGCATCTTTCCGCTGCAGACCATTGAGCGCTGGGGCTTCGACCCCGAAATTCTGTTTATTGCGCGCAAGCTTGGCTTTCGCATCGTGGAGGTACCCGTCACATGGGGGCACGATGAGCGCAGCCGCATCAGCTACCTGAAAGACGGATCGCAGATGCTGAAAGAAATGGTCGAGATCCGGTCGAATTCGCTGCGGGGACGCTATGACCGGGCCATCGCCGCCATGAAAGACACCAGCGGCTTTGTTACCGAACGCGTGCCCTCGTTGTACGTCGGGCCGGCCAGCGTGGATGGGATCGTAGCGCCGGCAGTGGGACTGCAATCCGTGGAGAAGTAAGCGGACTCTGCGCTCATCTGGAACAAACTCACGCCCCTCTCCGAATGGAAAAGAAGCAGCTCTCAGCCGGCCGAGAGCGCGCGCAGTGCGCTGACATTGCGTTGTTCATCGCCCGGTTCGTCCACGGGCGTCTCCGCGATAAACGCGGCATGGGCGAAGCGATCGTCCTGCAGCAGGCGACGGAAAGCGGCGGCGCCGATCGTACCTTCGCCGATGTGCTCGTGGCGGTCCAGCTTGCTGCCCATAGGCGCCTTGGCGTCATTGCAGTGCCACACGCGAACATCCTCAAAGCCCATCGTCTGCCCGATGCTCGCCAGCGTGTCTTCGTACCCTTCGGTGCTGACGATGTCATAGCCCGCCACGTGCGTATGGCAGGTATCCAGGCAGACCCCAACAGGCGCGCAGGCCTTAAGCCTCGCGAGGAGCTCCGCAACCTGCTCGAAGCTGCCGCCCAGGGAGAACTCCGCTCCGGCAGTGTTCTCGATGAGAACCTTGAAGGCGGTCTCCTGCCAGGGCAGACCCGCGAGGGCGCGTTCGATGTTCTCTACGGCCAGACGAACACCCTCTTCGCGGGTAAGGCCCTTCCATGAGCCGGGATGGAGGACCAGGTACGTCGCGCCGAGCGTAAGCGCGCGGTCCACCTCATCATGGAAAGCGGTCGTGCTGTTCGCGCGGACGGACTCGCTCTGCGAGCAGAGGTTGATGAGGTAGCTGGCGTGGATGACGAGCGGGCCGATGTCGTGGGCGGCGAGACCTTCGCGCATCTTGCGGGCGTCCTCCGGTTTCACGGGGCCTGCCTTCCAGGTGCGTGGGCTCGAGCTGAAGATCTGAAACGTGTTGGCGCCGGCCTCGACCGCGCGCCCCACCGCGGTCCAACAGCCGCCGGACGTGCCGAGGTGAACGCCGATGCGCTTGCGAGGCATCCCTCTAAGCTATCGCACCCGGAAGCCGCTATCATGGCTGCACTTCCACTGTCTTGTTGGGGACGTCCATGCCTGAAGCCCAAAACCTTCGCAATCACGCCCGGTTTGATCCGCCATTCCACTTCTTTGTCGCACCGGTGCTGCTGATCAACGTGCTGGTTACGCTCGGCGTACTCGTCCATCAATGGCCGGATCGACTCTTACTGCATGGCTGGCTGTTTGTGGTGTCCATTGCGCTTCTGCTGACGGCGGGCGTGGCGCGCGCCTCGGCGCTGCGCGCACAGGACCGGGTCATCCGGCTGGAGGAGGCGCTGCGCTATCAGCGGCTGCTCGCGCCGCAGGAACTTGCGAGGGCGCAGGCATTGAGTTTGCGGCAGATCATTGCGCTGCGCTTTGCGAGCGACGCAGAGTTGTCCGGCTTGATCGGGCGCGCTTTGGCGGAAAACATGACGCCAAAGGCCATCAAAGGGGCTATTGTGAGTTGGCGGGCGGATCTGGACCGGGTATAAGACTTCATCGCGCACCGCAAACGCAAAGGCCGCCCGGGGGCGGCCTTTCTGCCTGGGGGCGAAGTGAACGCTAATACACGTCCCGCTGGTAGCGCTTGGCCTTTTTCATGTTGTTGAGGTACTCCTGCGCGTGTTCGAGCGTGCCGTCCGATCCCTTGGCGATCACATCGAGGAGGGCCATCTCCACATCTTTCGCCATACGGCTGGCATCGCCGCAGACGTAGAAGTAGGCGCCGCGCTCGAGCCAGTCATAGAGGTCCATGCAGTTCTCCTGCATGCGGTCCTGAACGTACACCTTTTTGCCGGTATCGCGGGAGAAGGCCGTGTGGAGCTTGGCCAGCGTGCCGTCCGCAAGCATGCCGTTGAACTGCTCCTCATAAAGAAAATCAGAGCCGCGACGCTGTTCGCCGAAGAACAGCCACATCGGGCCCTTCTCGCCACGCGCCTGGCGTTCTTCCAGGAAGGCGCGAAACGGCGCCACGCCGGTGCCGGGGCCGATCATGATGACCGGTGCGCTGGGGTCTTCAGGCAAGCGGAACGCGTTGTTCTCATGCAGAAAGATGGGCAAGGTGCTGCCCACGGGTGCACGCTCGCCCATGTGGCCGGACGCCACGCCTTGCCGGTCGAGACCATGCGCGTGGTACTTGATGACGCGGACCGTGGTATGGACCTCGTTGGGGTGCGCGGCCTGCGAGCTGGCAATGGAGTACATGCGCGGCGTAAGGCGCTGCAGCACGTTGAACAGTTGCTGCGGATCGGTCACCGCGCCGGGGAACTCGCGCACGAGGTCCACGAACTCGCGTCCCCAGAGATACTCCTCAGCGGCCGCCTTGTTCTCTTGTCCAAGGAAGGCTTTCAGCTTCTGAGGCACGTTTTCGCCGAAGAGCTTGGCGTACTGGTTCATGCTGCCGCGGGCCAGCTTGCCGATGCCCAGGTGGCGGGTGAGACCTTCGTGCAGGTCGATCTCGTTCTTGTAGTGGTCGAGCACGCGCTCTGTGCCCGTGAAGCCGAGCGCCTCCAGCACGTCGTCTACCTGCGCTTCGCGGTTCGTGGGAATGATGCCCACCGCGTCGCCCGGCGTGTAGGTCATGCCGTCTTCGAGCTCCAGCTCGATATGGATCGTCTCTTTTTCGCTCTCAGGGCCGGTGAGACGATGATTGGTCAGCACGCGCGAGAGGAAGGGCTGGTTACGCGTGTATTTTGTCGCGTGCGGCTTGGACACGGGCTGCGCCGCTCCGGCTGTGGGTGGCTCGGCGACGGCTGTGGCGGTCGATTCGGTCATCACGACTTATTCTAGCGGTAAACGACCCGTTCGGGCGAGGGGAGGCCGGCTCAGGGCACAAGTTCCGTGGCGCTCGTTTCGCTCAGTTGATGAATGGCGATCCAGGTCTGCTGGTAGGCGTTCAGCGCGTCGGAGGTGGACGTGCGGGCGTCCCGGAGCGCGTCGAGGTAGTCGATCAGGGCGATGCCCCCGTGGTCGAAGGCGAAGCGCGCAATCCCGAGAACATCCGCGGACTCGTCGAGGTAGTGATTGCCGAAGCGGTCAGAGAGCGTTTTCGCCTGGACATACGCGACCCACGCCTGATCGATGTCCGAGGTGACCTGGTTGCGCGTGGCCGTCAACGTCAGTTGCGCGGTCTCGATGGCGAGGCGGGCGACTTCCTTGTTGCCCTGGTTTCGATCGAAGAAGCGCAGCGGGATGTTCACGTTGAAGCCGGCAGAGTTTGAGTTATACGGCGGCTGCTGGGGCGTGCGGTCGTACTCGACCTCGACCGTTGGGTCAGCGGTGCCGTTGGCGAGGGCAAGTTTGTACGCCGACTGCGCTGCCTGCACGCCCGCGGCTGCAGCCGCCACGTCGGGCCGAAGTGTCAGGGCCTGCCCGATCAGTTGCTCGCGCGTAAGGGTCACCGCGGAGGGCACGATGTCGCCGGCAATGTCGAAGGTGGAGGTGGGCTGGGGCACACCCATCAGCGTTTGAAGCTGGAAAGACGCCTGTTGCAGCGCAACTTCGTCGTTTGCTTCGTCGGACTCGAACGCTCCGAGTTGAAGATCGAGGCGCTCGTAATCGAGCCTGCCCAGATCGCCGGCTTTGTAGCGGTCGTTGGCGATCTCGACCTCGTGGCGAAAGTCGGCCAACTGCGCTTTGGACAAGTTCAGCGCCTGCTTGGCAAACAGCATATGCGTGAACGCCGTTCGTACCTGCAGGGTGGTCTGGCGGAGGGTGTCCTGGAGTTGCGCCGCGGTTTGGGCGCTGGTGTTCCGGGCATTTTCGATGCGAAGCCCGCGCTTGTTGCCGCGCTCGAACAAGCGTGAGACCTGCACCGAGTAAGCGTACGGGGTGGTGGGGCCGCCGTTGCTCTGGCCGTACTCTGTCACGTCGCTTCCGGCGACGCCGAGGAAGGGGTTCTGGCGCACCGCGGCCTGCAGCTCGTTGGCGCGCACGCTGCGCAGATTGGCTTCGGCCGCAAGCAGGGTCGGGTTGTTCGCCCGGGCGCGCTCCACGACCTGCTGCAGCGTGAGCGCGCCCGTCGCGGCCGGCGGCGGCTTTCGTGGATCAATCCCCGGGGAGGCCGAGGCCGCGTAGGCCTGAGCGCCGTTGGGTGTCCCGCTTTGCGCTCCCGGCGCACCGGACGCACCGGGCGCGCCATGTGCGCCGGCTCCCTGCCC
>CAXUNH010000080.1:0-14892 GCA_964252405.1 uncultured Acidobacteriaceae bacterium
CCGCGACCTCTGCCGTGACAGGGCAGCGCTCTAACCAACTGAGCTACGTCCCCAAAGTTGTCTTCAACAACCTGGTACCTCTTCGCTGCTGTGAAACCAACTTCGGATCACTTGGGAACCAAGCTGAACACCGAAGCCGTGCCCTGCAACGACATGAGTGAGTCTATCAGAAGTGACGAGATTTTTTGTCCCAGGTGCACTGTCTTGGGGGGAAATGCGAAAGCCGGAAGACATCTCGGAGTGTGTCTCCGCTGCTGTCTGAAGCCAGCCTACGTCGCTTCGAGAGCGACGAGGCGCATGGGAAGTTGCGGAGAGCGGCGCCGCTGCCGGAGGCTGGCTGACGCGGTGCATTCTCCGACCTCTGCTAGGGCCCGATCGAGCGTACCGCACCGGACACTCGTATCGAGGCTCCCAGGTCGGGCGTAAAGTCGGCAAACAGAAGCGAACGGCAGCCCATATCTTCGCCCTGGACTACCTGAATGGCGCCGTTGCAGGGCCACTTTAGCTGTCGCAGGCAGCCAGCGAACGCGGCGGTGCCCGCGCCAGTGGCGGCATCCTCGTATACGCCGCCGCCGGCGAAGGCGTTTCTAGTGTGGAAGAGGTGAGGCGTCTCTGAAAAAGCCACCAGGACCGTTGTAATGCCCGCGCGCAGCATCCACTCCCGCCCGTTGTCGAAATCGTAGTGGAGTGTGCGCAGTGTTTCCCGGGTCTTCACTGCAAGTAGAACGTGACGCGCGCCAGCACTTGCAACAACTACCGGAATGCGCCGATCGAGGACCGTACGCTCGTACCCGAAGAGCTTGAGGACGGCCTCAACGTCCTCGGGAGACATCTCTTCCGTGGCCGTGGGTGGAGACTGCAACGCAGCCCACATGCGATTGCCCTCAGCCCTGCCCTCTACCGTAATCGCAGCATTGTTCAGGATGAGGTTGTAAGTGGCACTGCCCTTCGTCTTTGCAAGTGCGGCGCCCAGGGCAATGGTCGCATGTCCACAGAAGGGCACTTCCATTTGGGGCGCGAAGTAGCGGACGCGCCAACTGTCGCCCAGGGGAGCAGCAAACACTGTCTCGGAATAATTCACCCCGTGGGCCACCGACTGCATCGTTGCATCAGCCGGCAGTTCGCTGCACAAGACCACGCCTGCGGGATTGCCGCCTTGATCGCCGTCGCAGAAAGCTGCGTAATGTTCAACTCTGATCAAGCAAGAACCTTTGTTACGACTGGGATGGTGGACAGCAGCTCTCCCTCTTAGAGCGACTATGTCGCGCACCGCTGTGTGCCGAAGCGGCTGGCTAGATGTCGCGATCCTGCGAGAGCTTCGTCGCAAATCATGATGCTCGGCGCTATCGCTCTTAGCATTTGCTTGGCCCGGATCGCGCGGAGGCGGCGCCGCTAGTCCCTCTGAGTCGTACGTGGAGGAGCCCTCCGGGTCAACCGTCTACCAGGCGCGGGACCAGTTCGGTCCCTTCGTGGCCGTGTCGCGAAGGCGTGCATCGATTCCGGCCTGGTGTTCGATGACCCGTCCAAACAACCACAGTAGATCCGATAGCCGATTCAGATAAGCGATCGCTTCGGGCGGGACCGGCTCTCCGGATTCATCGAGGCGCACCGCGCAGCGCTCGGCCCGGCGGCAAACGGTTCGTGCGATCTCGTAAGCCGCGGATTCGCGGTGGGCTCCGGGAAGAGACCAGTCGGACAGGATGCCTTCCATCTCCTCAATCTCGTGAACCTGGGTTGTCAGGTGGTCCACGTCTGCGGGCTGGAGCGCGGAGGGGCTGCGCGTGTCTCCCAGCGGCCGGGACAGGGCGGAACCTACACGAAACAGGGTGCGTTGAATCTCTTCGGTGCGTTCGCGTAGTTTGTCGTCGGTGCAAAGACTGCGGGCGAAACCGAGGCAGGCGTTCAGCTCGTCCACGGTGCCGTAGGCTTCCACCCGAAGGTCCGCCTTGGAGACTCTCGTGCCCCCCGTCAGCGCGGTCTGGCCCGTATCTCCTGTTTGTGTCGCGATGCTCATGCGGGATGTTTCCTCACTCTGAGGCTATCGCGAGGTCATGTGGATGGAGGGCGGTTTTGCCGGGCCACCTCCGTGCCGCACAGAATAGCGTATGTACCTGCGACCGTACCAAAGTTCCGATCTCGACGCGATCTTCGCGATGGACCGCCTCTGCTTCGGGCCGCGCTTCCGTTTTTCCCGCGCGATGATGCGGCGGGTGATCGGTGCTCCCGGCGCGGTGGTGCGACTGGCCTGCCATGCCGGAGCGAACGGGACAGAGGTCCTGCTGGGCTTTTGCGCGGCGCAGGTAGAGGATGGGGGCGGGGACCGGCACTGGGGGTACGTGTCCACGCTGGACGTGGCGCCCGAAAGCCGTAGACGGGGCGTCGCACAGGCGCTGATGCACGCCGCGGAGAGCGAGGTCGCGCGAGCCGGGGCGGATTGCATGCTTCTGCATGTGTACGTCGAGAACCTGCCGGCCGTGAAGCTTTATGAAGGCTTGGGCTATGCGCGAGGGGGACGGGAGGCTGACTTCTATGGGGAGGGCTTCGATGCCTGGGCGTACCGGAAGGATCTGTTGTCCCTTCCACGGACGTGAAGGTCCCAGGATCCCAGCCCTGTACATCACCGAGACCCATGATCGTCAGCGAGTTGGGCGTTGTAGGAGCGGGGAAAGCGGAGGATTGCCGCCCACTCGCCGTTGTGATTTGTTTGCCAGACGACTTCCCCGTTCAGCCTCTCCGCGATCTGGGCCGGGGAGAAATCGATATCTTCGGCGTACCGGCGGGCGCGCCAGGAGTTTGGGTGAGTGAGCAGAAACCGCCGGAAGGCCGGGGAGGTATAGTGCGTGGTGAAGACGAGGGCAGTGTCATACATCCCGGGGTTCTGGGCGGCTTTGCCCAGTTCCGGAGCGGTGAAGTTCTCCACGGAGTACACCCGAAACGTGTGTTGGGTGTAGCCGAGTTCCGGGTGGGTAAGGTCGGCGGCGGCCGGCCAAGCGGTGAGAACGGTTGCGTCCGGGAAATGCTGATTGAGGAAGTCAATCGCCTGCTGCTGCACGGCGATCATGTCACGGTAGGTGAGGTTGTCTTCCGGGGCAAAGAAGGTTTGCGGGTTGATCCATAGAGCGCTAAGGAAAGCGAGCGCGGTGATGCCGGCCAAGAGACCCCAGTACCCGGTTCGGGCGCGCCAGAGCGCCACGCACACGAGCAGGAGGAGCGGGTACACCGGCAGAAGATACCGGGTGAGCAGAGCGCCGCCCAGGACCGAAAACGCGAGGAGGTTGGCTAAGACCAAAGCGGCGATGGCCCGAGTCACGGGGGAGGGCAGGTCGAGGAGACGATCTGCGTTCCCTCGGGCGGCACGGGAAGGGAGGAGAAGAGTGCCGCAAGCGAGCGTGAGCGCAACCCAGATGTTCCGCTGCCAGAAGAGGTGGACAAAGCGGATGCGCAGCGCGTAAAGCAGGTGAGCCAGGGTGAGGTTCGCTGTCGCGTTGTAACGCAGGAAGACAGGATTGCCAAAGATATAGCCGGTTTCCAGGTAGTGAAACGCGTACCAGCTCGCGAGAACAGGGATGGGGGCTGCGAGCGCGACAGCCCAGCGCAGATGGCCGCGAACCCCTTTCTCGTTTCGGCGGTCGCGTACAGCAAGCGCGATCTCCAGGGCCAAAAGCGCAGCCGGCTGCAGGATTGCGGTTTCCTTGGCAAGGACCGACAGGCAGAAGAGGCCGGTGGTCCAGGCCAAGCGCTTCGTAGAGCTAAAGGTTTGGGAAGAACTGCCGATAAGTTCAGGAGAGGTAAGAAACAGCGACAGGCCGGAGAGCGTGAAGCAGGCAGCGAAGATGTCCGCGTGGGCCAGGCTGCTTTGAGCAAACCAGATGGGATACATCGCCGTAAGGGAGGCCAGGACGAGCGCCGGCACTGCGCCAAGCAGGCGCCTGCCGAGGGTAAACACGGCCGTAAGCGCCCCCGCAGCAAAGGCGCATGCAGTAAGGCGGGTAACGAAAATGTGGACGCCGAAGAGGTGCCACAGGAGGCCCAGAACGACATTGGGCAAAGGGGGATGGGCGTTGGTGAAGACGGGGATGAGGGTGCCGGAATGGTAGAAGTCCAGGGCCGCGGGGACGTAGTAGCCCCCCTCGTCCCAGAAGTACGGCAGTTGCAGCAGGGTCCAGTGCGCGAGGGCGACTGCACCGAACGCCAACAGGAAGAGGACCGGCAGCGAGGCCGTCCCCAGAGCCTGGCTGGGTCCACCACGAAGACCCTTCGAAAGGCGGCCAGGGGACGAGGCTTTTGGTTTGAAAGCTTGGTCCACGCTTACTGGACGGGACGAGGCGCCGGAGTGGAGATCATGGGGAGGTCGGCTTGAGGGGCGTCGAACGAGATCGTCCCGAAAGGCGGCTTCGTTTTGAGCGACGTAGCGACCGGGACGACCTTCGGTGCTTTGGCCCGCTGCAGGCTGGCGTAGTCACCCCGAAAATCTGCGATCTCGATCGCGTCCGGCGCCGTCAGGTGGAGCGTACCGAAGACAGGGGCGCAGTCCCAGAAGCTCGGATGGAGTCCAAACACTTTGTCACTGCGGTACTCGGGGGTCTCCGAGAAGGAGATGCGCGGTTCGTGAGGCGGGCCGGGCTGGTTCTCTTCAGGCATGATCAGGCTATCTTACAAAGAATGGAGACATGGACCGTCAGCAAAGGGCGACGGCAATTTGCGACGCAGGCTGACGAACCGGAACTTGGTCGCTCCTTCGTCTGGTGCGGAAGGACAGATCCGAGGGGACTCAACATAGGAAATCCTAGCACCAGCGGCTGCGCCTCTTACATGAAGGGGCAGGGTCGCGTTCAGCGCTTTGGGCGGGCCGCACGTCGCCCTAGAGCCCGTCATGACAACAGACCGGGGCTGGTGCGCCACAATCGTTTCATGGTCGGGCAAACACGTTGGACAGGGCTTGAAGGATAAGAAGAAGCCATGACACGGAGCGCCAATGAATCCGGTGAGTCCGGCACTCCCGACATCCTGCCATGATCTCGCGAACCACCTGCGCATCGTGGGCAGCCTGATGCTGCCGCTGGGCCCGCGCAACCGAAACAGGGAAGGACTGGTCGTCGAACTTGGCCGAGGAGTACTGAAGGGCTGTAAGCACGTCCCGGAGTGTACCTGGATCGTGAGCGGAGGCATGTAGGCGATGGGCGATATATCGCCTATGGTCATCACCCGGAAGTTATGGAGTTGTTCGTAGGGAACTTTGCATCGCTTCGGCTTCGAGCGGTAGTCTCGGTGAGTTGCGGGTCGGTGTATCCGTTGGTGCGGAAGGAGGGACTCGAACCCTCACGCCGTAGGGCACAGGCTTCTAAGACCTGCGTGTCTGCCATTTCACCACTTCCGCGCCCTTCTAGCCTAGCCCGAAGCCCCGGCGCGGGGCAATTGCGCCACACGGGACATCGAAGGACCGCAGTGAGTGCGGTGGAAAGGGGGCGCGCTCGCTGAGGGGAGGAAAGTCATCCAAGCAAATACCCTCCTTGAGGTGTTCGCGGGGATTGCGACCGAGCTGAACCCTGCTGCATCAGATGCATGGAAGTTGATAGAAAGGCGCTCAACAATGCCAAACGAGTTCGTAAGTGTCATCAAGCCGACGGTCGGTCGGCCAGCGGGGGAGGGAAAAGGGCATGCGTATCCAGTACTGCCCGTTCGTGAAACGGTGTTGTTCCCGCACCAGGTGTTGCCGCTCACAGTCGGTCGCGAGAGTTCCATCCAGCTCATTCAGTCCTTAGGTGAGGACAAGACCATCCTGGTGGTAGCGCAGCGAGATGCCCGGCAGGACACGCCAGAGGGCGCCGACCTATACAGCGTGGGCACGCGTGCGACCGTACACAAAGTGGTAAAGATGCCCAACCAGAGCCTGTTTGTCTTTACGGAAGGCACAGAGCGTGTGCGCCTGGGAGCATTCACGCAGGCACAGCCGTTCCTCACCGCAGAAGCCGAGACGATTGCGGAGACTACGCCACCGGCCTCTCCAGAGATGGAGGCCCTGCAGCGCAATGTGCTGAGCCAGTTCCAGGAAGTAGTGACTTCGTCATCCACGTTGTCGGACGACCTGCAGACGATTGCTTTGAATATTGACGATCCGGCGCGGCTGGCCGACTTTGTGGCATCCAATCTGCCGTTTCTGAATACGGGCGAGAAGCAGGAGTTGCTGGAGACGCCGGATACCAAGGTTCGGCTGGAGCAACTGACCTCGCAACTCGCCAAGGAGCTTGAGGTGCAGCAGTTGCGCAACAAGATCCAGAGCGAGGTGCAGGACTCTGTGCAGCAGTCCCAGCGCGATTACTACCTTCGCGAGCAGATGAAGGCGATTCAAAAGGAGCTCGGCGACCAGGACGAGACGCAGAAGGACATCCAGGAACTGCGCGAAAAGATCGAAAATGCTGGCATGCCGGAGGAGACGAAGAAGGACGCACTCAAGGAACTCGGACGGCTTAGCCGGATGAATCCGGCTGCAGCCGACTACTCGCTGACGCGGAACTACGTCGAGTGGCTCGCCGTGTTGCCGTGGTCCAAAGGATCCTCGGAGGCGGTAGACATCGCCAAGGCGAAAGACGTGCTGGATGCCGATCACTACGGCCTGCAGAAGGTGAAGGATCGCATCCTGGACTACCTGAGCGTGCGCCGGTTGAAGCCGGACATGAAGGGGCCCATTCTGTGCTTTGTCGGGCCTCCGGGCGTCGGCAAGACCTCACTGGGACGCAGCATCGCGAAGGCGCTGGGGCGGAAGTTCTCACGCATTTCGCTGGGCGGCATGCACGACGAAGCGGAGATTCGCGGCCATCGCCGGACCTACATCGGTGCTTTGCCAGGACAGATCATTCAGCACCTGAAGCGCGTCGAGGTCAACGACCCGGTATTCATGCTGGACGAGATCGACAAGCTGGGCCGCGACTTCCGCGGCGATCCCGCGTCGGCGCTGCTGGAAACGCTGGATCCGGAACAGAACAACACGTTCCGCGACAATTACCTGGATCAGCCGTTCGATTTGAGCAAGGTTTTGTTTATCTGTACAGCCAACCAACTGGACACGATTCCCGGACCGCTGCTCGATCGCATGGAGATCATTGAACTGACGGGCTATACGGAGGGCGAGAAGGTCGCCATTGCCGAAAAGTACCTGGTCCCACGTCAGATCAAGGAAAACGGCATCGAGCCCAGCGTCATCGACTTCCCCACGGAGTCGGTTGCGCTGATCGCGCGGCACTACACGCGCGAGGCCGGCGTAAGGCGGCTGGAGCAGCTGATCGGTACGGTGTGCCGCAAGACGGCGCGCAAGGTAGCGGAAGGAAGCTTGCATCCGGAGAACGGCGAGAAGCTCGTTGTCAGCGCGGACATCGTGCGGGAGTTCCTCGGCGGCATCAAGGTGCGCGTAGAGACCGAGATCGCCGAGCGCACCAAGCGTCCGGGCGTGGCAGTCGGGCTCGCATGGACTCCGGTGGGCGGCGACATCCTCTTCATCGAGGCGAACAAGATGAAGGGCAAGGGGAACTTCTCCATCACCGGCCAGTTGGGTGACGTGATGAAGGAGTCCACGCAGGCCGCCCTGACCTGGGTACGCTCCAACGCGAGTGACCTGGGCCTGGACGAGGACGTGCTGAAGGACATCGATCTGCATATCCACGTACCGGCAGGCGCGATCCCGAAGGATGGGCCCAGTGCCGGTGTGACGATGGCCACGGCGATCGTCAGCTTACTGACGGACGTGCCAGTAAGGCCGCTGCTTGCGATGACCGGCGAGATCACGCTGAGTGGCAATGTGCTGCCGGTGGGCGGCATCAAGGAAAAGTTCCTTGCGGCCAAGCGCGCCGGGGTGCGGGACGTGATTCTGCCGGTCGATGTCAGGGCCAACGTGGAGGAGGATCTTACGCCAGACCAGATCGAGGGGGTAACGATCCACTATGCCTCCCGGATCGAGGACGTGCTGAACGTCGCGTTGCCAAAGACGCCGCGCGAAGCCGTCCAGGACGAGGAGATCCGCGAAGAGGTGCTGGCCGAGGTAGCGTAGGCTCCGGGGTGCTTCCGCACTAAGCAAGAAGCAAAGAGGCCGGAGCCAACTGCTCCGGCCTTTTCCTTTCCCGGGCGCGACCCGTTGGATCGACTGTCTACCAGGACGTTCCCGCGCCGCTACATAGCGCGTTGCGGGGTGAGTTCCTGGCGAAGGTGGTCCCCGAGAAAGCTGGACACCGCCATCAGCATGCGGGGCAGGGCTGCTTGGCTAAACCAGTGCCCTTCCTTGGGGAGGATCTCTGTGCGATGCGCTACGTTGAGTGCGGTGAGCCGTTGACTGAGGGTTTGGGCATGTGTGGCCGGAACAATATTGTCTTCCGCGCCGTGGAGAATGAGCGTCGGGGCGAACGAAGAAGTCGCTTGGGCAGCATAGGGTTCGACCAAGCCGCCGGAGATCTCGATCAGCGCCCGGACGCGATGACGATCCCCGGCCTGGAGTTTGGCGGAAAGCTGGGCTGCAAAGGCGAGCGCCAGGAATGCGCCCAGGGAGATGCCTGCGAGCACGACCCGCTGCGGGTCTACGCCGGGACGCGCGGAAGCGAAGCGAAGAGCTTCGTCGATCGTGGCGAGCCACTGCGGGGTGTGGGCGCCGTCTCGAATGGTAGCGAAGTCTGCGCGGGCGGTGCCGGTGCGATCGAAGTAGTGCGGGGCGTATAAAGCGATGCCCGCCTGATTGAGGAACGGCCCGAAGCGCGAGGTCCAGAAATCTAGGTTGCCGCCTGCTCCGTGGAGCAGCACGATTGCCGCGTGCGACCTGTCCGGGGCGGGCGCGATCTCCTGCGCGAACATGCGGATGGGGTGCTCGTCGACGTTGAATTGGAGAAGGCTCGGCACAGTTCTTGAGATGCGGTCCCCCGTGCCGTGACAGATATGCTGAGGAGATGGTTGAGAAAGGAACACCGGGGATGCTGTTGCTCGTCGATACGTGCGGCGAACGCGGCTCCTTGGCCCTTGTGCGTGGTGGGGAGCTCTTGGTAGGCGCAGTGCTACCGGAGCGGGCAGCCTCTGCTGGCTTGCTGGCTGCGGTCCGTCAGGTGCTGGCTTCGGCGCAGGTCGGTCTCAGCGATCTGTCAGGCATCGGCGTGGTGAACGGCCCTGGGTCCTTTACCGGTCTACGCGTCGGATTGGCGGTCTGCAAGGGGCTTTGTGAAGCGGCGGGACTGCCGCTGGCGGCGGTGTCCCGGCTGAAGGTGCTGGCGAGTGCGGCTGGGTTGCAGCAGGGCTTCGCGGTCCTGCGGGCCGGGCGGGATCAGGTGTACGTCCGCCGGGTTCAGGACGGTTGCGATGCCGGTGAGCGACTGATGGACCTCCGCGCACTTTTGGACATCGCCGTAGATCAGGAGTTGGCCTATGCGGAAGCTTCGCTGCAGCCACTGTTGCAGAACGGTAGCGCAAAGGCGAGTTTTGTCGAGCTGCGTGCGGAGCATGCGTTGTCTGAGATACACGAGTGCTTCGCGCACGGGGGCACCGACCTTGCGCTGGCGGATGCAAACTATGTCCGGGATGAGGGAGCGATCTATGCTCGATCGAAGGGCTGACGGTGAGGGCGCCGATCAGATCAGCATTGAGAGATGCGGCCTGGAGCAACTGTCGGATGTGAAGGCGCTGGCGAGGTCCTGTGCTGAAGCGCCTCACTGGCCGCCGGACTCCTGGCAGAACTTTGTGCAGCCTTCCCCACACGCAGGGGATCGCCGGAGTGTTCTTCTGCTGGCATTGGAGCCCCGGGGTGAGTTGGTGGGCTGGCTGGCCGCGAGCGGGATCTATGAGACGGCCGAGTTGGAGTTTCTGCTGGTGCACCCCGCGCATCGCGGCCGTGGTGTCGCGGGCAGGCTGATGGAGCACTGGCTGCGCTGGGCGAAGGGCGAGGGAGCGTTGGAGGCGGTGTTGGAGGTACGGCCCACGAATACCGCTGCGATCCGGCTGTATGGTAAGTACGGCTTTGTCGAGCGGGGCCGCCGGCAAAGGTACTATCAGAACCCTCTCGAAGACGCGTTGTTGCTGTGGCGCTGCTTAGGTGAGGCGAGAGGAACTTACCGCGGTGGTGAGCAGAAGCCGCTGGCCCGGCAGGTATAATCCATCTGATGGTTCGCGATGGCATTCTTTACGGTGTCTCTCTGTGGGTGGTAGCCGCCATCGTGTGGTACGGTACGCATTTTGCCACTCTTACAGCTCTTCCGGTGTTGCTGGGGCTGTTCTTTGTTTGGTTTTTTCGCGATCCTTCCCGGCGGGTTCCACGCGATCCAGGACTGATTGTTTCGCCGGCCGATGGCAAGGTGGAAGAGGCCGAGTGGATTGAAACCACGGCAGGCAGCCGCGTGCGGGTCAGCATCTTCTTAAACGTCTTTGACGTGCATGTGAACCGGGTTCCGGTGAGTGGCATCGTGAGCCTGGTGGAGTACCGCGAAGGTGCTTTCCTGAACGCGTTGAACGCTGAATCTGCCGTCCATAACGAGCAGACCTTGATCACGATCGACACCGGCGAGTATAGCGTCAGTTTTAAGCAGATCGCCGGTGTGCTCGCGCGCCGCATCGTTTGCCATCTCCGGGAAGGCGACCGGGTGGTGCGGGGACAACGCATGGGCTTGATCAAGTTCGGCTCGCGCACAGACGTCCTTCTGCCCGCCTCGGTTGAGCTGCGGGTACGGGCCGGGGACCGAGTGAAGGGTGGAAGTTCCGTGCTGGCGGTCATGCCGGCTTCCGCGTCCGGTGAGCGGGAGACCGGAACGCGCTAATGACGTCTGCGGGGAGTGACGAACCGCGTGCGCCAGCCCGCAGGGGCATGTACATCCTGCCGTCGACGTTTACGGCGGGCAACATCGCGATCGGCTATTACGCCATCGTCGAGAGCATCCGCGGGATGTCCTCGGTCGATTCCGCCGCATTCGACAGGGCTGCCCTGGCGATCATCTTCGCCATGTTCTTCGACGCGCTGGACGGCCGGATTGCGCGGATGACCAATACGCAAAGCGCCTTTGGGCGGGAGCTGGACTCGCTGGCTGATGTGATTACGTTTGGTGTGGCGCCCAGCTTCCTGGCGTACCTGTGGGGTGTGCGGGAGATGTGGCCCTCGCCCTACGGCGAACTCCAGGCGCGATTGATGCGATTCGGGCTGGTCATCTGTTTCCTGTTTCTCATATGCGGAGCGTGCCGCCTTGCCCGTTTCAACATCAGCATTAATCCCCAGCCCCGCAATCCCGGGCGGCCGGGGCGCAAGTACTTCGTCGGTATGCCGATTCCGGCAGGTGCCGGTGTTCTGGCGGCGGTGGTGCACTTTGAAGAGGGCTCGCCCATTCACAGCCTCTGGATGTCGGCCCTGTGGCTCGCGCTCATCGCCATTGTGGGCTTTCTAATGGTCAGTAGCTGGCGTTTCTGGAGCGGCAAAGAGCTCGACTTCAATGAGCGCAGGCCGGGTCGGATGCTTGTGCTGGTGGCGCTCCTGGGGTCGGTCATTATCTTTGAATCGCGCTATGCCCTGATTGTGTTGGCCATGGCGTACCTGCTGTCCGGAGTCTTTGCACGTCTTGCGTATTCGTGGCAGCGCAAGTCGGCTCGTGAATTGAGTTAGGCCATCACGGAAGGGAACTATGGCTGGAAGGATTCTTCAGGCTGCCGTCGTCGGCGCATCGACGTTGCTGGGCAAAGAACTGGTGCAGGAGATCAGCCAGTCCGCTGCGGCAGCGTGGGATATGCGGCTGCTGGACGAGTCGGACGAGGCAGAAGGTCAACTTACGGCTGCGGGCGACGAGGCGTTCGTCATTCATAAGCTGAGCGGAACGTCGTTCGAGGGCGTCGACGTGCTTTTCTTCGCGAGCACCCGAGAAGCAACAGCGAAGTATGCCGAAGCTGCGGTGCGTGCGGGCGCGGCCATCATCGACCTCACGGGGGAGCTGGCGGGCAGGCCTGGCTTCATGGTACGTTCCCCGTGGTTGGAGCAAGGCAACCGTCCGGACCTCACCACGGTGGGAGTGGCTGCGCCGCATCCTGCGGCCTTGATGTTGGCCGTGGTGCTGAGCAGGCTGCAGGCCCGGTTCGGTGTTGCTTCCGTCGCAGCCACGCTGCTGGAACCGGCCTCGCAGGCCGGATCGGCGGGGGTGGATGAGTTGCACCAGCAGACTGTAGGCCTGCTCTCCTTCCAAGAGGTGCCAAAACAGGTGTACGGAACCCAGGTTGCCTTCAACGTGCAGGGCTCGCTTGGAGAGGAAGCAACCGTCAACCTGGCAGACGCGCGCGCGCGGATTCGGGCAGACATCTCACGGCTTCTAGGGGGAGAGTTCGCGGGTTCGATCAGTCTGAATTTGCTGCAGGCCCCCGTGTTCCATGGCTACGTCGTGTCCGCATATGTGCAGCTCCGGAGCACCGCGAGTGTGGACCAGGTGCGCTCCGCGTTGCGGGGCGGCATTCTCGTCGCCGACGAAGAGCTTGCGCCAAGCAATCAGGCCGCCACAGAGTCTGGCAATCTGATTGTCCTCGTTGAGTCGGTGGACGATCGCAGCCAGGCGCACTGGCTCACCATGGCCGCGGACAATCTCCGGATTGCGGCCTGCAACGCCGTGGAAGTCGCGCTGGAACTGGCCGCTCTGCGCCCCGTAGCACGCGTTCAATAACGGACGCTTGTTGCTGTACACTGCAAAAGGTGCGCCGGGATGGTGGAACTGGCAGACGCAGCGGACTCAAAATCCGCCGAGGGCAACCTCGTGGGGGTTCGACCCCCCCTCCCGGCACCAACAGTTCTGATCCGTGCGTTGCCCTAGTGCGTAGCTGGCCGTGAATGCAGCAGCGCTTTGTGACGGCGCATGAGAAGAACCAGGGCGCGTCTTAGATACATGGCGAGCACCGGCATGGCAACCGCTGCGATGAGCCCCCAGACTACGAGGGCGTGCCACTCCCACTGCCAGATATCGCGGAACAGGCGCACGGGATGGTGGCTGAGGTGCTCGAGTTGCTTGTGGTTCATTGGCAGGCGGCCGGTGTGGAACAGGTGAACGCCCAACTCAATGAATGGCAGGATGAGCAGCAGGTGGAGGGGCGTAACCGTGTGAGCGCCGACTTGCGAGGCGATTTGGTTCAGTCCGAAGGTCCAGGCGAGGAGGATGACCAGCAGCGTGGTTAGGCCCACGGTCGGGTTGATGCCGATGACCATGCCGAAGGCCAGGCTCCAGGCGAGACGGCGCGGAGAGACTCCGCCGCGCAGCTGGCGAAGCAGCGGCCGGAGGATGCGGCAACGAAGGGTCTCTCGAACGGCTTCGGGGACGAGCAGCACAGCGCGATTCTACGCCGGGCGATTCGTTGCTGAACAAAGACCCTGTTCGATGCGGCAGATGAAGGTTCACCGTAGTGGTAACGCGTGTGTTCTCCGTAGCGACGTTCTCTTCACCAATGCGCTATTTGCGGTGGGCTTCGCGCTTCAGGAGCTTGGCGCGGCGGGCGAGTTCGGCTTCGGAGTACATGGTCCCGCGGCAGTTCTTGCTGCCGCAGTAGCAGGGAGCTTCTTCACTCAGGTCGGAGTCGTAGAGGTGGTAGTCGTAGACGAGCTCTTCGCCGGGGCTGATGTCACGGAGGGCGCGGATGAAGATGCGTTCGTCGCGCTCTTCGGTTTCGCAATTGGCGTCGCAGGAGTGGTTGAGGAACATGGCGGTGGAGAAGCCGTCGATGACGTCGCCTTTGTCGCCGAAGCCGAAGAGGTAGGTAACGGGGCGGCCGCCGTAGCGCTGGTCGGCGACGCGCTTGGGGATGCGCGGGCCGTCGTACTCGACGATGATGGAGTTTTTGGCGATGCGGTCGAGGGTGTAGCAGCCGGCGGCGTGGATGTCTGAGGAGCGGATGAGCAGGCGCGGTGGGTTGCGGCGGCCCGTCTTTCCGGGTTGGGTGGGGATGGCGGAGCGTGGCATCGGGGAGAGTGTAGCAGTGTGTGTCTTGTGGTTTTGAGATGGGCGTTGGCGAAGGTGGGCGTTTGCCGTCTAATGGAGACGTGAACCTGGGTTGGGAGAGGTTGCGGGCGTGGTTGGTAGCGGGCGGGCTGGTACTGGCCCTGGGCGACGCTGCGGTGGCGCAAGGGAGTGCGCCTGCCGGGTCGTGTCCTCCGGTGCGGGATGCGCAGGGCAATCTGGTCACCAATTCCACTTGTGGGAGCAGGACGCCGACTGCGCCTGCGGGGCAGCGGTTTCCGTATCCGGGCGAAGCGGCTCCGGCGGACTCGTCCGCACCGGCTTCCGCTAGCCCGGCGGCTCCGCAGGCTCCGGCACCGCAAGTACCGTCAACGTCGGCGCCGGCAAGCAAGCGGTTTCCGTATCCCGGCGAGACGGACAGTCCCACGACGCCGCCAACCTCCGCTCCCGCGGCGGGGAACCCAGCGGCGCCGAGCGGGCCGCCGCTGCAGGATGCGGGCAGTTCAGGGCAGAGTTCTTCGTCGGGCAGTTCTTCGTCCAGCAGTTCGTCTTCGCCGGATCAGGAGGAGGCGGGCTCGTCTTCGTCGCGGGACCGAGCCGGAAAGGACGCCGGCGATCCTGATGCGAACGATCCGGCGGCCATTCCGCGGAGGGAACGGCACAAGTTGCCGCCGGTGCCGCGGCAGAGTCCGTCCGAGCGGGAGCAGGAGGATGTGACCGTTGCGGGGTTTTACTTCAATGACGGCAACTTCAAGGGGTCGTACGACCGGGCGAAGGATGCGGTGACCCTGGACGGAGACGATGCGGCCGCGCAGTTGGCCCTGGGCAACGCGGCGCGGAAGCTAGGCAAGCTGGATGAAGCGGAGAAGGCGTACAAGCATTGCCTGGAGCTGGACCCAGTGCCCAAGGTGCGTAAGCCCGCGGAGAAAGCCTTGCGGGAGATGACAGGGAACGAGTAGACGGT
>CAXUNH010000081.1:0-7398 GCA_964252405.1 uncultured Acidobacteriaceae bacterium
GCGCTGCGCGGTGAACGATCCGGCGTCCAACAGCGGCATGAACCTGCTGCGCGCCGCCATGGCACCGTGGGCGGCCGGGGTGCGGCACTTCTTCTCGGCCATCGTGCCCACAGGCGCGCACGCGGCCAGCGTGGCGGCGGTGGCGGCGGGGCAGGCGGACGTGGCGGCGATCGACTGCGTGACATGGGCGCATCTGCACCGGGGGCGCCCAGCGCGGGCGGGCACGCTTCGCGGGCGGCCGTGGCCGCACCCCCCCCCCGGGCGGCCGCTGAGCCCCGGGGCGGCCACGACCGACGCGGTACGGCGCGCCCTGGCCAGCGCGCTGGACGAGGTGTGCACCGATCCGGCGCTGGCGGAAACACGCGCAATGCTGCTGCTCGGCGGCTTCGTGCGAGTTCCGGCCGAGGCTTACGGCCGCATAGCCGAACTGGAGCGCCGCGCGGTTCTCGCGGGCTATCCGGTCCTGCAGTAGAAAGGCAACGCCGGCGTTCGACACCGCAAGGAGCAAGAGTTCTTGCTTCTTCTTTTCCAGAAAGAAGGCCTTCCTTGCCCGACTCCCAACGCCCCGCAGGCGTAGTGATAGCCGGCGCCGGCCAGGCCGCCGGAGAGCTCGCCATACGCCTGCGCCAGGCCGGCTACGCGGAGCCGATCACCCTGGTGGGCTCCGAGACGCACCTGCCCTACCAGCGGCCGCCACTGTCCAAGGCGTTCCTCTCCGGCAAAGTGGCCGCCGCGGATCTGCTGCTGCGCACCGACGCCACCTACGCCAAGGCGGACATCGCCTTCATCGGCGGCCTCATGTCCGACCAGGGCTCTACCGGCGGCGACCTCTACACCATCCCCGCCAGCGGCGGCGAGCCCACGGACGTCACCCCCGGGATCGACGGCACGCCCTGCTGGGAAGGCTGGTTCGACAATCACTCCATCGGCTTCGTCGAAGACCGCCGCGGCCACACCCGTTTCGTCGCCTGGGACATCAACGCCCACAAGCCCTATCCGCAGCCGGGCGGCGTCACCGACCTCGGCGAGGTCTCCGTCTCCGGCGGCCCCATCAAGGACGCGGTTACCTTCTCCAGCAAAACCGACACGGCCGCCTTCGTCCAGTCCAGCTTCAGCGCCCCGCCCGAAATCTGGACCGAGACCGGCGGCCACCTCCACCAGCTCACCCACCTTAACGACGGCGTCAAGTCCACTGCCCGCACCGATTCCGTCGAGTGGACCAACGGCCCCTTCCACATACAGGGCTGGCTGACCTTCCCCACCAACTACGACCCTTCCAAAAAGTACCCCATCATTGTCAACGTCCACGGCGGCCCCTCCGCCTCGGTCACGGCGCGGTACCCCAGCGGCACAGGCGCTGCCTCCTGGGCCGAGCACGGCTACTTCGAGCTCCAACCCAACCCGCGCGGCAGCTTCGGCCAGGGCGAGGCCTTCACCCAGGCCAACCGCAAGGACTTCGGCTACGGCGACCTCAAAGACATCGAGGCCGGCCTCGACTTCGTCGAATTCAAGTACCCCATCGACGGCAACCGCGAAGGCATCACCGGCTGGAGCTACGGCGGCTTCATGACCATGTTCTCCGTCACCCAGACCCATCGCTTCAAGGCCGCCGTCGCCGGTGCCGGACTGTCCGACTGGCTGAGCTACTACGGCGAAAACTCCATTGACCAGTGGATGACGCCGTTCTTCGGCGCCACGGTCTACGACGACCCCGCTGTCTACGCAAAATCCAGCGCCATCAACTTCATCAAGAACGTCACCACCCCCACCCTCGTCATCGTCGGCGACCGCGACGGCGAGTGCCCCGCCCCGCAATCCTTCGAGTTCTGGCACGCCCTCCGCGACCTCGGGGTAAAAACCCAGCTCGTCGTCTATCCCAACGAAGGCCACGGCTTCAAAGACCCCGAACACATCCGCGACCGCAACGAGCGGATGCTGAAGTGGTTCGATCAGTATTTGCAGGGCGGGTCCGCCAGTCAGCGGGCCAGCACGGGGAGGTAGCGGCTGATCGGTGACTTTGCCGGTGGCGACTTCGTCGTTGGCGCTACGCGTTAGCGGCTTGGCGGTTGGCGTTGGCGTTGGCGTTGGCGTTGGAGAGGACTGGATCCCTCGGAAGGTACCGTAGCGCAGAGGAGTCATTGCCCCGCCCGCAAAGCTCTTGAACAGTGGCACGTGCGCACTCGCAACTTCACTGAGCTTGTAGTCTGGCAGCAAGGCATGGAACTGGCCCGGGGTGTATACCGGGAAACAGAGCGCTTTCCAAAGCACGAGCTGTTCGGGCTGACCAGTCAGCTTCGACGAGCGGCCGTGTCGGTCCCCAGCAATATTGCCGAGGGGCATGGAAGAACCTCCGACAGGGTCTGCCGGCTTTTTCTGGGTCAGGCGAGAGGCTCCCTTTTTTGAACTGCAGACGCAGCTCATGTTTCCGCTGATCTGGTTACCTGGAAGCGCCCTCGGCGGACACATTGATCGGCTACAGCCGGGAGCTTGCTCGTAGCATGGATGCCTTTTTGAGAACCCTGAGGCCGACGAGCTGAGCCAAGCACAACCCCAGCCCGCGGCAAAGCCGCTAGCGCCCAACTCCAGTCCGAACGACAAAGCCGCCAACGTGCAGCGCCAACGACGACGTCGCCAACGGCAAAGCCGCCAACCCGCAGGGCCCATCCGCTACCCCCCATTTGCCACCCCGAAACGTCAAACCCTACACTGAAGGTGCGAATACCTGAAGGTTTAGCTAGGACCGTTGCCGTGCGCAGTGTCGCCGCAACGGGGAGGTGGAATGCAGCGGTTCTTTGGTCTCCTTGTTTTGGTTTTGTTTGCGATGCCCCTGGGCCTTTCGGTCGCCGGCTGTGGTCATAAGAATGTCGTGACCTACTGCAGCGGCAACCTCGAATCCGGTCCAACCACCGGGCAGGTGCAGACCATTACGCTCGCCTCCAATCTCACGGTCAGCGGCGAATCCCTCAACTACGGGCAGATCGGCCCGGGGCTTTCCGCGACCGCGGCCGACTGCAACGGCGCCTCCGTCAGCATATCCAGCATCGTCTACTCAAGCACCGACCCCTCCATTGCCGATGTGAACCCCAGCACCGGATCGGTCTGCGGCGGCACCTGGAACCGCAACACCGGCGGAGGCGTGGGCGACTACACCATCTGCACGCCTCCCCCGGCAGCCAACACCAAGCACAATGCCTTCATTACAGCGTCGGCCAGCGGCGCTACCAGCAATCCGGTCGCGGTCTACATCCACGCTCCGGTCACCGGCGTCTCTCTTGGCATTCCGTCCCTTGATTGCACGAACGATCCGGCCTCCAACTGTGCGGCGTGCAATCCCAGCACCACCGGCGCCAGCACCGCCGGCATCACGCCCTATGACGGCGTCTCCTGCATCTCGCAAACCCAGTCACGCCTGCTCACCGCCCGCGTCTTCGACGCCAACCGCAACAACATCACCTGCCAGGTGGGCCCGGTCTCCTTTGCCCTCCAGGGCGCAACCAACATCGCGACGGTCAGTGCAGCCGGCGTAGCCACGGCCAATCAGCCCGGCTCCGCCCTGATTACAGCGACGGTCTCCAACTCGTCTTCGGCGCTGAACTCTGGGTTCATCTCCACCTGTCCCCCGGCGAGCATCCAGCTGCAGGCCGCCAACCAGCCCGCGGGGGCTACCAGCATCAACGTCGGCCTGAACACACCGCAATCCTTCACCGCGACGGTTCTGGACACGAATGGCTTTGCGATCACCGGCCTGAACCTTGAGTTCAACTCAACGCTGCCGGTAAACCTCCCCGCCAGCTCCGGCTCGGTCACGCCCGCGTTTCCGGGCACGGCCACCATCACCGCGGTCTGTAACCCCGGTGCCTGCAATCCTGCGCCGTTCTCGCAGATCGGCTACCAGGGCAACGGCAAGCCGATCACGTCCAACGGCATTACCGTGACCGCCGCGGGCACCTCCGCCAGCGTGCTCTACATGGCCAGCGAGCCCTCCACCGCGGAGGTCAACGGCACAACTGTCACCAACGCAGGATCGCAGTACATCGTCAGCGAAGATTTCACCACCGGCCAACTCAGCGCACCGATCAAGCTGCCCTACGTTCCCAATTCCATGGTGATCTCGCAGGACGGCTCCACACTCTACCTCGGCAGCGCGCAAAGCCTGATGACGGTGACCACGGCGAGCAATTCGCTCGCGAATACCTTCACCAATATTCAAGGGAGCGTGCTCGCGGTAGCGCCGAACAACAGCTACGTCGTCGTCACTGACCCGACACGGCAAACGGTCTCACTGGTCACCCCCAACGGCACGGTTGCCTCCAGCTTCAACGGCGTCGGTACGCGCGCTGCCTGGACGCCCGACTCGAGCACGCTCTATGTCGCCGCCACTGTGCCCGCCTCGAGCACAGGCACGGGACCCGCAGCGGCCGCGCAACCCTTGCTGCTCACCTACTCCACCTTCACCGGATGGGAAAGCACACCGATCGACCAGGCCTACTCCGACGTCACGGTCACTGTTCCCGCCGTCGGTGCCTACTTCGCCGGTCTGCCAACGGAAGGTCGCAGCTACTGTGCCCAGACTGCGCTGAACCCGGCGACGAGCACCGCCTCCGGCACCAACTCGACGCCCACGACCACCAACGTGTTCTCGCCCATTGCGGATTCGCAGCCGGTCCTGACTGAGCGCCTTGCGTCCACCACGGACGGCAAGCACATCCTCGGGGCGGCTCATTCGGTCTCCGGTGGCCAGCCGGCCACGCTGCTGGACTTCGGCGTGAACTTCCCGCAGCCGACCGGCGCACCACCCAACCAGACGCCCAGCCCGCTTGTGTGCACCAACCCGGCACAACCTGGCCCGACGCCCTTCAAGAGCACCGTAGTCTCGCATGTGCTTCCCGGGATCACTGCCGCCGCTGTGACCGGCGTTGTGCCGGCCAGCAACTCCGCTTCCGCGTTTGTCACCTACACGGGCCTGGGCGGTGTTCTGCCCCTGTACCAGCCCGCGACCGGCGCCGTCACGAACGTTCCGCTGACCTCGGGCGCGACGGCTCCCGTCGCCGGCGTGTACAGCTCGGACGACACAACGTTTTACGCCGGCACCTCCGGAGACAACCAGGTCCACATCATCGGCGTGAACGGCGTCAACAGCAAAGACAACGGCGTAATCACTCCTAATCTTCTGGACCCGAACGGTAAGCTCGCCACGCCAAACCTGATTGCACAGCGTGTGCGGAAGACCACCTCCTAAGGGCAGAGGTCAGGAGCAGGAAGCGGCAAGAACAAAGCCCAGACCGGTCAGCGGTCTGGGCTTTCTCTTTGTTCTGCATCGACCGCTCCGGCGGCCGAGCTTCTACGTCCTGAGGCTACTTCCTTCCAACCTCCAGCCTCTTCTCCAACAATTCCCGCCCAATCGCATCCAGTACTCCGTTGAGGAAGTGAATGCTTTCCGGTGCCGCGTATCGCCTGGCGATCTCCAGCGTTTCGTTGATCACCACAGCGGCCGGTGTAGACGGAAAGCCCAGCATCTCGGCCGTTCCTGTGCGCAGGAGGTTGCGATCCACCACAGGCATGCGCTCCAGACGCCAGTTCTGCGCATGCTTCTGGATCAAGCCGTCGATCTCCTCATCGCGCCGCGTGGCTAGGCGATGAAGATCATCCGCAAAGCCCCGCGTCTCGTCGTCCACATCGTCGCGCGAGTCCCAGAACAGCTTCTCCACCTCAGCCGGCTTCTGCTTGCCCAGGTCTCCCTGGAAGAGCATCTGCATGGCGAGTTCCCGCGACTTTCTCCGGCTTCCCATCAGCGACTCGCCCCCACGGCAACGGGCTCCGCCCGGAGCTTCTCCTGAATGGACGCCATCTCAATGGCCGCAATGCCAGCCTCAAAGCCTTTGTTGCCCGCCTTTAGTCCCGCACGATCCAGCGCCTGCTCCAGCGTCTCGCAGGTCAGCACGCCAAAGGCATGCGGCACGCCCGTCTCCTGCTGCGACTGCCCAATGCCGCGCGAAACCTCGTTGTAGATCGCTTCGTAGTGCGCGGTCTCTCCCCGCAGCAGCACACCCAGCGTGATGACTGCGTCGAACCGCCGCGTCTCCGCCAGTGTGCGCGCCGCGGGCGGAATCTCCCACGCCCCAGGCACACGCACAATCTCCACGTCTGCCTTCTCCACACCGCTGCGGTACAACGCATCGAGCGCCCCTTGCAGCAGCCGGTCGGTGATCACGGCATTCCAGCGCGCGACGACGATGGCAAAGCGCTTGCCTGCCGCAGAAAGATCGCCCTCAATCGCCACCGGACGTCCATGCAGCGGGTTCATCGACTCCCAAAACCCTAAACTCAAACCTCCGCCCAGCTCCGCGGTAAACAGCCGCGAGTTCCAGTGGGTCTCCTCGATCGCGCTTACCTTGCCGTCGAGCTCTTCGCTGCGGACCTCAGACCCCATCCACTGCCGCACCGCCGCGTGTACCGCGTCCAACGATGTTGTCTCTACCAGCAGCGACGGAACCGCCGGAGCGCGCCCGGTCACAAGCTCCAGATTGCCCACCGGCGCCAGAAAAGCCGCGCCCCGGCCAGAGCCGTCGTTCCATCCCCTGCCCTCCTCAAAGCCCAGGGAACGGAGCAGACCGCTCAGCCGCTCAAACGCCTCAGGCGACGGGATCTGCGCGATGCTGGTGAATCCTTTGATCATCCCTTTATTCTACTTGCCGGACCGAAACTTCCGCCGGTGTCCCGCGTTGCTACAGCAGCAGACTGCCCGCTTCGGTATCCTTGAGAGGTGAGTTTTTTCGTGTTCTCCCGTTCCAGCCCTTGCTTTCTCCCCCTGGCTGTTCTCTCGCTGTCCGGCTGCCATAACCAGGTCGTCTCCGGTGCGCAGGCCAAAGCCGAACAGCGCGCCCACGCGGCCGAACAACGCCAGGAGCTGGAGCAGATTCCTCCGCCCAGCAAGAACCGCTACATGACGGTGCACAGCTTTGATACCTGGGAGAACCCCTACATCACCGTGCAGCCGGACATGCTGACGATCCACATCATGCTTGCCGACCAGACCCCGGCCGCGTTCGGCTCCGGCGGCATGTTGCGCCCAACCGGCGCGCGACGCCAAGACGTAAACGTCAGCCCTGACAGGCTGGGCGAAGCCATGAGCGCCATCCCCCAAAGCTCCTGGCCCTACGGCCGCGTCGTGGCCGTCGAAGAAGCGCACCAGACACCCGGCAAACAGGAGCCTACGATCCGGCGCAACGTGGAAACCGCGGTCGGCACCCTGAACGACCTCGGCATCGTCGCCTACGACCTCAAGGAAGGCAGTTTGCGGTAGGAGAGCACCTCTGCAGCATGCGTGTGCGAGCGGGACGTGGGGGGGGGGGGGGCCCGCGGCGGGCCCCGCGCACGGCGACAGCCCCGACGGGAGTT
>CAXUNH010000081.1:7408-14693 GCA_964252405.1 uncultured Acidobacteriaceae bacterium
CCCGCTGGCGTGGGCGCGGGCGCCGGGGCGCCCCCCCACGACTCGCTCCGCGCCACGTACGCTAAACCGAGACTCGTTTCATCACCACCCGGCCTTCAGCAGCGCCCGGTTTCGTCACGGCCCGGCGTTAGCCGCCGGAAGACCCTCAGACCCGCTCCGCTATTTGCCCGCACCCATCTGCGCCGCATCCCGGTTCTGATTCGGGCCGCCATGCCGCACGTCATCGCCACGCACCCAGAAGATGACGTCCTCGGCAATGTTCGTCGCGTGGTCGCCCACACGCTCCAGGTTGCGCGAAATTACCAGCGCATTCAACGCCTGCGACGCACACTCAGGATGCTGCTGGATATATTTGCCCAGGGCCGCGTAGGCATCGCGGTTCATATCGTCCACCTGGTCGTCCAGGGTCAATACGCTCTGGGCCAGGTCGGCATCGGCCTCAATAAACGACTGCAGCGCCTTGCGCACCATCGCCGACGAGAGATGAGCCAGCCGCGGGATATCGACGGGCAGATCGCTCGCGTTCAGCATTCCCAGTTCCTTCACGCGCATGGCGATGTTTACCGCCTGGTCGCCCACGCGCTCCAGGTCGGCATTGATGCGAATCACCGCCATGATGAACCGCAGATCCACCGCCATCGGCTGCTCCATCGCGAGCAGGTCCAGCGCGAGCTGGTCGATCTCGCGCTCCATCCGGTTGATGGCCGGCTCCGACATCAGCACCAGATCGCACAACTCCGCATCGCGATCCGAGTACGCCGACGTAGCCCGCTGGATCGCCTGTTCCACCAACCCGGCCATGACCAGCAGCCGCTCCTTCAATCCATCCAGCGCTTGATGAAATCTCGTCCGCATCAGCCGAACCTCCCCGTGATGTAGTCCTCAGTTCTTTTGTCGGACGGACTTGTGAAGATCTTATGCGTCGACGCGAATTCCACCAATTTGCCGGTCAGGAAGAAGCCGGTCTGCTCCGCTACACGCGCCGCCTGCTGCATGTTGTGCGTCACAATCACGATGGTGTACTGCGTCTTCAGGTGAAAGATCAGGTCTTCGATCTTTGACGTCGACACCGGATCAAGGGCGCTTGCGGGCTCGTCCATCAGTAGTACTTCGGGGTCCACGGCCAGCGCACGCGCGATGCACAACCGCTGCTGCTGACCGCCTGAAAGGCTTGCCCCCGACTTTCTCCGCAGATCGTCCTTGACCTCATCCCACAGCGCGGCCTGCTTCAGTGACCGCTCCACAATCTCGTCCAGCACCTTGCGCCTGTTGTAACCGTTCAGCTTCAGCCCGCTCGCCACATTGTCATAGATCGACATCGTCGGGAAGGGATTAGGCCGCTGAAAGACCATCCCGATGCGACGCCGGATCTCCACCGGGGACGCGTCCTTGTACACATCCAGTTCCCCCATGCGCACACTGCCTTCGGCGCGCGCTCCAGGGGTCGTCTCATGCATCCGGTTCAGGCATCGCACAAACGTCGACTTGCCGCAGCCGGAAGGGCCGATCAGGGCCGTCGCGTTGTTGGCCGGAATGTGCAACGTCACCTCTTTCAACGTATGCACCGGGCCATACCACGCATTCAGGTTCTCCACCTTGATATCGACACCCACTCCTACCGCCCTCCCTTGAGCACGCCGCGGTTCGCGAAGATGCGCACCAGGGTTACAGACACCATAATCAACACAATCAGCACCAGGGCCCCGGCCCACGCCAGCCGGTGCCACTCGTCATAGGGCGACTCGGCATATACAAAGATCTGCAGCGGCAGCGCGGCGATCGGCTGATCCAGCCGCGCGGACCAGAACTGATTCCCCAGGGCCGTGAACAGCAGCGGTGCCGTCTCCCCTGCCACACGGGCAAAGGCCAGCATGCATCCCGTGATGATGCCCGGCGACGCAGTCCGCAAGCTGATCGACAGAATGGTCCGCCACTTCGGCACGCCCAGACCGAAGGCCGCCTCACGCAGGCTGGACGGCACGGTCGCGAGCATCTCTTCCGTGGTCCGCGTGATCGTGGGCACCATCATGATCGCCAAGGCCACCCCTCCGGCGAAGGCCGAAAAGTGGTGCTGGTGAGCCACAATCAGCGCGTACGCCGCAATGCCCATCACAATGGACGGCACACCGTTCAGCACGTCCGCCGTAAAGCGCACGATGTTGCCGAACACCCCGCCGCGGCCGTACTCGGCCAGAAACACACCCGCGCCGATGCCGAACGGAATCCCCATAAGGCTGGCCACACCCAGCACCACCGCGGACCCAACAATGGCATTCGCCATCCCACCGCCGGACTGCCCCACGGGCGCGGGCACGTGGGTGAAAAAAGCCCAGTTCAGTGAGCTCGCGCCCTTGAAGATCAGGTAGCCCAGGATGGCGATCAGCGGCACCAGCACCACGGCCGTGCTCAGGATGGCGATGCCCGTCACTAGCAAATCCATGGTGGTCCGCTGCCGCTTCAGCCAGGTCTCGCGCCCCGGCGAACGTGGCGGCAGAGAGATGCTGGGCAGGTGGTTTGCCGCGCCAGCCGAAGGCGCCGGCATCGAAGCTGTGGGCGTGGGCACAACCGAAGTTCCTTCGGGTCGGCCGCCGGGCGTCGGCGTCGCGCTCATGCGATTGCCCTCGCTGAGTTCCGCGTGACGGCCCACACCAGCAGCCGCGCAATCGCATTTACCACGATGGTGACCAGGAACAGCGCCAAACCGATCTCAATCAAGGCGCTAAGGTAAAGATCCCCCGTGGCCTCGCTGAACTCGTTGGCAATCACGCTGGCCAGGGTGTGCGCCGGATTGAACAGATTTTTGCTGATGTCCGGGTGGTTGCCGATGACCATGGTGACGGCCATGGTTTCGCCCAGGGCACGGCCAAGCCCTAGAATCACAGCCCCCACAATGCCGATGCGCGCGTTGCGCAGCACGCTCATGCGGATCATCTCCCAGCGGGTTGCGCCGAGCGCCAGGGCCGCTTCGCGTTGCGAGCTCGGTACGGCGCGCATCACGTCACGCGAGATGGAGCAGATCACCGGAAAGATCATCACCGCAAGGATCAGGCTGGCGGTAAAGATCCCCACGCCGAAGTTGGGCTGCTGAAACAAGCCGGTCCAGCCAAAGGCCTTGATCATCCACGGGCCGACCTGATCGCGCACAATGGGCACCAGCACAAACACGGCCCACAACCCGTAAACGACAGACGGGATCGCCGCCAGCAGTTCCGTAAGAAAGGCGATGGGTCCGCGCAGCGGCAGCGGGCAGATGTCCAGCACAAAAATAGCGACGGCCAGCGACAGCGGCACGGCGATCACCAGGGCCAGCAACGAGGAGACCACGGTGCCGTAGATGAACGGCAGGGCGCCGAAGCTGCCGTTGACCGGGTCCCAGTTCGAGTCCTTGAAGAACTTCCATCCGAACGCGTGGATGGACATCTCGGAATGAGTCACCAGAACAAACACGATCAGCAGAACGATAAAGATGACGCTGAGCGCGCAGAGGACCATCAGGCCGGCAAACGACGAGTCCGCCATTTTGCCGCTTCCGCGCTCACGCAGGAAGCGCCGGATCTCCGAAGGCGTCTGGACAGCCGGGGTCGCCGGTCCAGGAGCTGCCGGTGTGGCCTCGCCGAGCCCTCTTGGAGCCTCAACTCGCGTCGCCGGTACGGGAATGGAGCTGAAATCAGGCATTCGGTTCGTGTGCACCGTCTTATGCGGATGCTAGGGAGGGAGGATGAATAGAGTGTAAAGGGGGACTCGACCGCAGGGTGGAGGGGACGCGATGTGCCGCTCCCAACCACCCCGCAACCGTGCCTACTGGATGGACTTGATGGTCTGCCGAACGCGATCCGCCACCGGCTTCGGGAGCGGAGCATAGGTCATGCTCGCGGCCTCCGTCTCGCCGTGGTCCAGCATCCAGTTCAGGAAGTCCACCATGACCTTCCCCTTGGCCTGATCGTCCCAGTGCTGCGGAATCAGCAGCCAGGTGAACGAAGAGATCGGGTAACTGTTCGGGCCGGGAGCATTGGTGATCGACACCCGGTAGTCCCCCGGGATCATCTTCGCATCGGCTGCCGCAGCCGCCGTCACACCGTCCGTCGAGGCCTTGAGATATTTGCCGTCGTGATTCCGCACCAGGCCGAACGGCATCTTGTTCTGCTCGGCATAGATCAGCTCGACGTAGCCGAAGGTGAACGGGCTGCCCTTCACCATGCCGGCGACGCCCTCGTTGCCCTTTTGCCCGATGCCCACCGGAAACTTCACGCTGGTGCCCTTGCCGATCTGCTGCTGGAACTCCGGAACAACCTTGCTCAGGAAGTCGGTAAAGATGTAGGTCGTGCCCGATCCGTCGGAACGGTACACCGGCAGAATCTGGTGGTCCGGCAGCTTGACGCCGGGGTTGTCATGCTGAATGTTGGCGTCATTCCAGTTGGTGATCTTCCCCAGGTAAATCCCGGCGATCACCTCCGGCGCGAACTTCAGGTCGCCGGAGACGCCCGGGACGTTGTACACCGGCACCACCGCGCCCAGCACGGTAGGGATGTGGATCAGCTTGACCTTGGAGTCCGACAACTGCTGGTCGGTCATGGGTCCGTCTGACGCGCCGAAGTCGACCGTCTTCTGCGTTACCTGGCGAATGCCTGCGCCCGATCCCACCGACTGGTAGTTGATGTGCACATTGGGGCGCTGCTGCGAGTACTCGCTGAACCAGCGCGAATAGATAGGATTGGGGAAGGTCGCGCCCGCGCCAGTAAGGTTCTGCGCGGCCAGCGGAGCCACAGCGGCGACCGCAAACATCGCAGCGACAATCAGTTTAGCTTTCACAGTGATCTCCTGAGGATCGAAGGTCGAAACGTAGAACGGCGCCGGGCACCTGATCGCAGGCACCCGGCTTTTAGGATGGCAGGCCGCCAGCTAGGGGATGTAGTAACGCATGCTCACGTGAATCATGCTGTCCTCAGCCCGCGGATTGATCGGTGCCGGGTTCGGCGCGTTCGCCACCGGCGTGGAGACCGTTCCACGCCACAGGTTACGCTGCAGGTAGCTGTAGGTCGCCTCATAGCGCAGATTGCCGTACTTGGGGCTCTTGATCGGCAACCAAACCAAGCCCAGCACACCCTCCTGGATGTAGCGGGTGGGCGAAGCGCAGGTGCCCGGCGAGGCGATGGCACCCCCGGCGCCGTTGGTGCCTGTAGGCGCCGGCGGCAGGGCATAGCAGCCCGCATCGTTCAGGTTCACCGGAGCATACCCGAAGACTCCGCCGGCTGGGTTCGCGTACACCGTGCGTTGCGCGTATTCGCCGCCATAGTACGCCACCACGTCAAACTTCGGCGTGGCGTGCGCCTCCAGGGAATACATCCCGTGGTAGTTCTTGATGGGCTCCAGCGACCCGTTGGGCCGCAGGGTGACATCCGCCAGCTGCGAGGATCCGTAGCGGCCCACACCCGGTCCAGCCATCAACTGCACACCGGTTTCAAACCGCTTGGTCGGCATGACGCGCAGTGCGCCGAACACGCCGCCCCCAGGGGTCGTTGACGATGTGTAATGCGCTCCATAGGTGTAAAGGCCGGTAACCGCTGGATTGAAAGTAGCCGGGAAGTAGTAATCACGGAAAAAGCGGGCGATGCCCCCAAACTCGAAGTGAACGATCTTCTGGTCAAAGGCGAACTTCAGCAGGAAATCAGGCGCGACGTTGTTCGCATAGGTGGTAATGGCCGAGTTGCCGGTCGCCGAAGCGGCGTTTCCTGCGTTCGCGCCCGCCGCTGCGTTGTACAAACCGCCGTTCTGGCCGGGGCCCGCGAAGAAGTAGTCGGCCGGAGCGTTGCCGCCGTTGGCCAGCGTGAAGTTGGTGATCTGCGCCTGCTCCGCAGACACGGCCACCGTGAACGCGCCCTTGTTGTAGTCGCCCCAGCGCTGCTGCAGTCGAATCCCTGGCTGCCGCGTCCAGTTATAGCCCACCACGTACTGCGGGTCGATCGTCTGCGGCTGGATCTCGGTGCGGTTGTCGGTTCCGCGGCGATCTTCGGTTACCAGCGACCACATCTGGCCGCCCGTCACCGTGAATCCGCTGTGCATCGCCGCCTGGCCCCAAAACTGGCGCATGCGCAACACATAGCTGTTGCTCTGGTTGTTGTTGGAGCTTGTGCCCGTGCCTAGAAAATCGGATTCGATGTAGCCGGTCAGCTTTGCCCGACCCGCATCGCCGCTCACCAGCAAGCCCAGACGACTCTGCCGCGCGCTGAAGTTCAGCTCGCTTGTGTGGCCCTCAATGGCGCTCGGAAACGGAATGCTGTTGAACGGCGTGTTGATGTCTGAGTTCACCGACCGCTGCCGCCAGACGCCTTCAAACGCAAAGAACCCAACCGGCTGGATGGTCACGCCCTTGTAGTGCAGCGTCGTCGGCGAGTTGATCTCTTCCTGCACCTGCGCCTGGTTCTTCACCACGGTCTCGGTCAGCGTCTGATTCTGGGTGCTCAGGTCGCCCACGGACGCCTTGAGTTGCTGAACATCCTGCGCATTCTGCGTGCCCTGGGCCGCGGCCGCCGCCGTTGCCGAAGCCGCACTGGCCACCTGGGCCTGCGCCTCTGCCGCGCTCTGCTGCGCCGCCGCCACCTGCTGGTCGCGAGTGGCCAACTGGGTACGCAGGACATCGATCTGCGCCTGCTGCCCGGCCATCTGCTCCTTCACCTCACGCAGCTCGCGGGCGGACGCACTCTCCACCGGCTTGCGGGTACGCGCCGTGTGAGCCGCCGTCTTGCGAGCCTTCTTGTGCGTGGACGATTTGTGCGTGGCCGTGGTCTGGGCACCGCTGGACGCAGAAACAAGCAGCGCTGCGACAAGCGCTGTCATGAACTTGCTTTGTTGTTTCATCAGCTCCTCGAAATGAGCACCACACAGGAAGGCCGAGGGGCACGATGCCCGTCTCAGGCTGGTCTCTTCTGGTGTTCTCGTTTCCTCATGCTCCCAGCCGGAGTTGAACGGGGGGAGAAGCTAACGTTAAAGGAATGTGAATACGTGACGCCTTCGTTGTAGAACCGTCACCGGTCTGTGGGTATCTCGGCCACACTCGGCTCTTCGGCCAGGAACTCGGGCGAGACGCACGGCAGCGTAAAGACGAAGGTGCTGCCCTTGCCCAACTCGCTTTCCACCCAGATGCGCCCGCGATGCGCCTCCACCAGATGCCGCACGATGGCCAACCCCAGCCCTGTCCCGCCGGACTCGCGCGAGCGTGCCTTGTCGACCCGGTAAAACCGCTCAAACAGACGGTCCTGATGCTCGGAGGCAATGCCCGCCCCGAAGT
>CAXUNH010000082.1:0-14617 GCA_964252405.1 uncultured Acidobacteriaceae bacterium
CTATCGCTGCTCTACGTCTCCCATCTTTGTTGTGAGTCCCAGGGGAACCTGCTGCTAGCAGCAGCGAATGCCGAAGGCAGGAGCCCGTCACACCGACCACCAACCACCAGGAACCGAGCGCCCGCATGACTGATCTCGTCCGCAAGCAACTCCAGCAATCCCTCGACACCCTCACCAAAGTCCTCAACGACGACTCCATCCACAAAACCGTCGTAGAAGCCGGCCGCATCACCGCCGAAGCCATGCAGGCGGGCAAAAAGCTCATGGTCTGCGGCAACGGCGGCTCGGCCGCGGACGCCCAGCACCTCGTCGCCGAGTTCGTCAGCCGCCTCACCGTCGACCGCCCGGCATTACGCGCCGTGGCGCTGACGACGGACACCAGCATTCTCACCGCCATCGGCAACGACTACAGCTACGACAACGTGTTCGAGCGCCAGGTGGAAGCCCTCGCCAACCCCGGCGACGTGCTCCTCGCCATCTCCACCAGCGGCAACAGCAAGAACTGCATCAAGGCTCTCAAAAAGGCCAAAGACATGGGCGTGCACACCGTCGCCTACACCGGCAACAACGGCGGGCAGATGGCCGCACTCGCCGACCTCAACGTCATCATTCCCAGTGACACGACCATGAACATCCAGGAGTCCCATCTCGCTCTGGAGCACATCTTCTGCATGGTCGTCGAGCGCTGCTTTTTCGGCCCGGACTTCGGCTCGAAGCCCCAGCAGCTTGCCGAGTAAGGCAACAGGGGCAATGTCTCTGTCCTGCGCAGCGGCACCGTCGCTCACCTGGCAACCGCCGCTTCGGCCTTCTCTATCACTCGGGACTTTACGCCCTTCTGCGGCGCAGAAGACCACAAAGACCCAGGAGTCCTGTTCCCAACAGCGCAACGGAGGAGGGCTCGGGCGTGACGCTCGGGTTGGAGCCGCCCGAAAGCGCGAGATTGCCCTCAAACGTGTCTACCAGGTCCGCCGACGAGATCGGCCCGTTATAGACGTTCGCAAGATAGTCACAGTCCACGGGCGTAGTCCGGCAAGCGGCACGATCTCTCGGGACATAGCCGGTGAGCGACGCCTGCGGAAGCTCGAGCAGGAACTCGTCGCCGCCCTGGCTGAAGGTTGCCACATACTCGTTGATGTACCGGCTGTAGGCCTGGGTTGACGGCGCAACATCGAAGCTTTCCGGCAAGCCCTTGATCGTGAGCGAAACGTTCAGCCCGGTGATCGTCCCTGTGGTCGTGTCGATCGTCACCGTGCCTACCTTGCCGGACCCCGACTGGTTCTTTACGTTAAACACGGACACCGTGTCCGCATGGGCAGCAACGCCGCAAAGCAACAAGGCAACGATCGGGGCAAACATCCGAAGACGCATTTTGGCTCCTGAACCGACGAGAATGCCTCGGAGCCTAACGCACGTATGTGTAAGGACGTTGAATATGCCGGAATCGCGGCATTTCTCTGGTCCCCTTCGCTCCCGGACGCAGCTATATCAAGCGCCGGCCCGCTCCTCGATCACCGGCCGTGCCGTATCGGTCAACAAGCCCAGTTCCTGGTAAATGGGCCGCATCACCTCGCGAATCTTCGGCATCTCGGACGTGAACCATAGGCACCCGCCCAGGCAGCACGCGCCCGTGATCATTACGGTCCGCGGGGCGCCCAACCCATGCGCCAGCGACCCGGCAAGCAAGCTACCAAACGGAGCCATACCCACAAACGCCATCGTGTAATAGCTCATCACGCGCCCGCGCTTATCCTCAGGCACCAGCGTCTGAATGATCGTGTTGCTGGCAGCCAGGCCCGTCATCATGCCCCACCCCACCACCAGCATGAGCAAAAGGCTGAGCCAAAGCACGTGCGACAGCCCAAAGCCGATCAGTCCCGCACCAAACAAGCCGGCCGCGAGCCGAATCTGACTGGTCAAGCCGACGACGCTACGGCGCACAGCCAGCATCAACGCTCCACCCAGCGCGCCCACGCCGGAGGCCCCCGTCAGCCACCCCAGTGTGTGCGGCCCACCATGCAACACCTGCCCTGCAAAGACCGGCAGCAGTACCGCGTACGGCCATCCCATCAGGCTCAGGATCGCAAACAGCAACAGTACCGTACGGATCGGCCGGAAGGCCCTCACGTAGTCCCAGCCTTCACGCATCTGCTCGATCATCGTCGCCGTAGGGCGCTTGATCGAGAACGGCTTGACTCGCATCAGCTCAAGCGAGACGATCACGGCAAAGTAGCTCACGCCGTCTATCAGAAAGCACCAGCCCTCGCCATACGCGCCGATCACAATGCCGGCCAGCGCCGGGCCAATCAACCGTGCGAGGTTCACCATGGACGAGTTCAGCGCAATGGCATTGCTCAGGTCCGCGCGATCCTCCACCATCTGCACCGTGAACGCCTGCCGCGCGGGCATGTCGAAGGCGTTCAGCAGTCCCTGCAACATGCTCAACAGCAGGATCTCGGCGATGTTGATCTTTCCCCAAAGCGTCAGGGCGGCCATGGCCAACGACTGCACCGCCGACCCAACCTGGGTCCACACCAGCAGGTTGCGGCGATCCATGCGCTCCACCCAAACGCCCGCAAACGGCGCCAGCAGAAACGTCAGGATTTGCCCCACAAAGCCCACCACACCCAGCAGCAGCGCCGAGTGCGTCAGCCGGTACACCAGCCAGCTCGTCGCCAGCCGCGTCATCCACGTGCCGATCAGCGAGATGCTCTGCCCGGCGACAAACAGCTTGAAGTTGCGATGACGCAACGCCCGCCATGCATGGGCGAAGCCGCCGGCCTTGGGTGAGGCAGGTTGTGGTCTGGAAGGCGCTGGGCCGTAGGTGGTTGTCACTGTTGTCAGACGCTCCAGCACCGTGCTTCGACGCAACCTCCGCCGAACGACAAAAATAACCAGGCGCCACGGGCTGGCATACTGGACCCGATGCCTACGAAACCCTTAACACCACAAGACCTCGACGAACTATTCACCCTGGCTCGACACAGCTTCGAGGTGCTCGGGGTCGGACGAATCTTCATCACCGGAGGTACGGGATTCTTTGGCCATTGGCTGCTTGAAAGCCTCATTCACGCCAATACACAAATAGATGAGCCCATCCTCGCCACGGTCCTGACCCGCAACGCCGCAGCCTTCCGCGCTAGATCACCCCATATCACCGAGCATCCTTCCATCACGCTGCTCGAAGGGGACATCCGCACCTTTTCCTTCCCGGCCGAGCCGCACACCCACATCCTCCACGCCGCCACAGACTCCGGCGGCCAACAGACCACCCGTCCCGCCTACGAGCTTGCCGAAAACATCCTCGAAGGCACACGCCGCGTCCTCCAGTTCGCCCGCGCAACCGGCGCGATACGGCTGCTCTACACCAGCTCCGGCGCGGTCTACGGTCGCAGCACCACGCTGCCACACACGCCCGAAACCTACACCGGCGGCCCCGATCCACTCCAACTCGCAAGCTCCTACGACGAAGCGAAACGTATGGCCGAGCACCTCTGCGTCGCCTACGCTCACAACACGCCGCTTCAACCCGTGATCGCTCGCTGCTTTGCGTTTGTCGGCCCGCATCTGCCGCTGGACGCCCACTTCGCCATCGGCAACTTCATCGGCGCAGCCATCGAGGGTAAGCGCATCCACATCAAGGGCGACGGCACCCCGCGTCGCTCGTGGCTCTACATGAGCGACCTGGCCGCCTGGCTCTGGACATTGCTTGCCCAAGGCCTCCCGAACCGCGCCTACAACGTCGGCTCCGATGAGGGCTACACCATCGCCGAAGCTGCTCAACTCACAGCCAACACGCTGCGTCCTGACGGCAGCGGCGGTTCCACCTTGCCCATCCAGATCGACGGCACCCCTAACCCCGCGGCCTCGCTCAACAGCTACGTCCCTGACATCGACCGCGCGCGCACAGAACTAAACCTGCGCGTAACGGTGCCGCTCGCCGAAGCGCTCCAGCGCACAGCCGCCTGGCACGGCCATACACCTTGACCGTCGCCTTCGCCGGGCCACCAATCGGCTAGCTCGATCGGAGGGGACAGCTTTTCCGTCTGCGCAGTGGGAGAGACCTGTAGTCTGGCCTCGGCCAAGCCCAGCACGTTTGCCTCGGAGCTTACTTCGCCGCCACAGCCTCTTCCAGTACGTTCAATCCGGCCTTCGCATTGCCAACAAAGTCGGTAATCACTTTGGCGATGAAGTCCAGCATCTCCGTTGTCAGTCCCGGGAACGTGCCAATCCAGAAGCTCTGATTCATTACGAAGTCCGTGTTGGTCATCTCGCCGACCACGCGATACTCCCAGCCCTCATACGCCGGCTGCCGCAACAGATTGCCCGCAAAGATCAACCGCGTGCCGATCTTGTTGGCTTCCAGCGCACGCGTGAGCTGATCACGCTTGAACGGTGCATCTTCCCGCACGCTGATCGGAAAACCAAACCAGCTCGGGTCCCCACCGGGCGTGGCCTCCGGCAACATCAGCACATCGGCCAAGGGCTCCAGCTTGGCGCGGAGATACTTGAAGTTCTCCTTGCGCCGCTCCACAAAATGGGGCAGCTTCTCAATCTGGCTCACACCCAGCGCCGCCTGCATGTCGGTTGCCTTCAGGTTGTAGCCCACGTGCGAGTACGTATATTTGTGGTCATAGCCGCATGGCAGCGTGCCCAGTTGCCAATCGAAACGCTTGCCACAGGTGTTATCCACGCCCGGCTCACACCAGCAATCCCGGCCCCAGTCGCGGAAGCTCTCAATCAGCGGCTTCAGCTTGAGATTGTTGGGCATCACCGCGCCGCCCTCGCCCATGGTGATGTGGTGCGCAGGGTAAAAGCTCACGGTCGAGATATCGCCGAACGTGCCAACCTTCTGGCCCTTCCACGTGGAGCCCAGGGCGTCGCACGTATCCTCCACCAGCCACAGGTTGTACTTCTTGCAGAACTCTGTCACCGCATCCACGTTGAAGACGTTGCCCAGCGTGTGCGCGATCATCACCGCCTTGGTTCTCTCGCTGCGCGCGGCCTCCAGCCGGGTCACATCAATCTCATAATGCGGCAGCGTGACGTCGATAAACACCGGCACGCAGCGGTTCTGGAAGATGGGATTCACCGTGGTCGGGAACCCCGCCGCTACGGTGATCACTTCATCCCCCGGCCGCAGCGCCCGATCTCCCAACTTGGGCGAGGTCAGCGCACTCAGCGCGACCAGGTTTGCCGACGAGCCGGAGTTCACCAGCCCCGCGAAGCGCACCCCTACAAAGCGCGCCAGCTTGCGCTCAAAGTCCTTCGCCCAACGGCCTGTCGTAAACCACGCATCCAGCGCCGACTCCACCACAGAGCCGATGTCGTTGCCGTCAATGACCTTTCCGGAGACCGGAACCGTGGATTCCCCGGGAACAAAAGCCTTCGCGGGAAACTGCTCTGCGTGGAACTCCTGGACAAGGGAAAGAATCTGTTGACGAAGCTCATCGGAGCGCTGGCTCATAAGTGATGCAAGGATAACAAAAGCGGCTCTCCGCCTGCGCTACCATGGAGACCAGGATTTACCACCGAACGTTCGCCGTCGCAGCCCCACTACATAGGCGCTGAAGGCATGAAGGATCTCGTTAGAACCCATGAAAGCAGTGATTCTCGCCGGCGGTCTCGGCACACGCATCTCGGAGGAGACCACCCTCCGCCCCAAGCCCATGGTCGAGATCGGTGGCCGGCCGGTCCTCTGGCACATCCTCAAGATCTATTCGCAACACGGGATCAACGACTTCATCATTTGTTGCGGCTACAAGGGGTATGTCATTAAGGAGTTCTTCGCGAACTACTTCCTCCACACCTCAGACGTGACCTTTGACATGACCGCCAGCCAGACCGAGCCCAAGATGATCGTGCACAACTCCGAGGCGGAGCCCTGGCGCGTCACCCTGGTCGACACGGGAGCGGACACGGGCACCGGGGGCCGTCTGCGCAAGGTCGCCAAGTACCTCCAGGGCGAAGACACCTTCTGCATGACCTACGGCGACGGCGTCGCCGACGTCGACATCACGGCCTCGATCGCCTTCCACAAACAGCACGGCAAGGCCGTCACGCTGACCAGCGTGCAGCCGGTCGCCCGCTTCGGCGCGCTGGGCCTGAAGAATACCCAAATCTACTCCTTCCAGGAGAAGCCCAAGGACGAAGGTGGCTGGATCAACGGCGGCTTCTTTGTCCTCTCCCCCAAAGCCATCAGCGCGGTCGACGACGACGCCCAGATGTTCGAGCGCGAGCCCATCGAAAAGCTTGTCACTGAGGGCGAGGTCCACGCCTTCTTCCACCACGGCTTCTGGCAGGCCATGGACACGCTCCGCGACAAACAGCACCTGGAAGACCTCTGGAGCAAAGGCAAGGCTCCCTGGAAGACCTGGTGAGCAGGCACGCAAAACCGCATCACATAGTGCTATCCTGAGTGCCTGGAGACTCCATGCGAACGACCGTTGCCCTAGACGATGTTTTGGTTCAGAAGGCGTCCGAGTTTACAGGACTCACCGAGAAAACAGCCCTGATCCGCGAAGCTCTCAAGGCTCTCATCGAACGCGAAGCAGCACGCAGACTTGCTCGTCTCCGCGGAACCCAACCTGGACTTGAAGACATACCCCGGCGCCGCTCAGAATGATCCTGGTTGACACGTCGATCTGGATTGACCACCTGTGCAACAAGGACGGTCATCTGAGCGATCTGCTGTACCGGGGCGAAGTCTTGAGCCATTCCTTCGTGACAGGTGAGCTCGCCATGGGTTCGCTCAAGAATCGGGCTACGCTCATTACCGATTTGATCGACCTTCCACAGGCAATGGTCGCAAGTCACAACGAAGTTCTGGAATTTATCGACTCCCGGCGACTCTTCGGCTTGGGGCTGAGCTTTGTCGACGCCCACCTCCTCGCTTCCACACAGCTCACTCCAGAGACGCAACTCTGGACCCGCGATAAACGGCTCCACGAGGCTGCGATCAGGCTATCTCTGGACTTCACACCAAAACTGAACTGAAGAACGAACGGCTTCATGCCGCCTGGGTGAACATGCAAGGGATCAACGCAAACGATGAGGCTTTAACTCATACCCTCTGGCAAGGCAAACGCGTCTTTCTGACCGGCCACACCGGTTTCAAAGGCGGCTGGCTCGCACTGTGGCTCGCGTCCAAAGGCGCGATCGTCCGAGGCTATTCGCTCGACCCCTACACCAGCCCTAGCTTCTTCGACGAAGCCAGAATCGGTTCCCTCATCGAAGACGTGCGCGGCGACATTCGCGACGGCGCCAGGCTGGAGCAACAGCTCAGTTCGTTCTCTCCGGAAGTGGTTTTCCATATGGCCGCGCAGCCGCTGGTCCGCTACAGCTACCAGGACCCGATTGGCACCTTTGAGACCAACGTGATTGGCACCGCACGTGTGCTTGACGCGGTCCGCCGTACACCCTCCGTGCGCGCCGTGGTCTCCGTGACAACAGATAAGTGCTACGAGAATAAGGAGTGGCTCTGGGGCTATCGCGAGACCGATCCCCTCGGTGGCTACGACCCCTACTCCAGCTCTAAGGCGTGCGCCGAGATCGTCTCCGCTGCCTACCGGCAAAGCTACTTCCCCAACGAGAAGATTGCCGAACATCACTGCGGCGTCGCCACAGCCCGCGCCGGCAACGTGATCGGCGGTGGAGACTGGTCCAGGGATCGCCTAATCCCTGACCTTGTCCGCGGCTTCGTCGCCGGAGAGCCAGCACTCATCCGTCGGCCGAACGCCATTCGCCCTTGGCAGCATGTGCTGGAGCCCCTGCACGGTTACATCCTGCTCGCGGAAAAACTCCTTACCGGCAACCCGCGCTACGCCACGGCCTTCAACTTCGGTCCGTCAGACGATGACGCGCAAACGGTCGGCTGGATCGTCGACCAGATGGTGCGTTTCTGGGGCGACGGCGCGCAGTGGATCCTGGATCCGGACCCGGGTGTGCACGAAGCCGGCTACCTAAAGCTCGACGCCAGCCGCGCCCGCGCTGAACTAGGCTGGCATCCTCGCCTGAACCTCGAAACAGCGCTGGAGTGGCTCGTGACCTGGTACAAGGCCCAGGCGGCCGGTGCCGACGTCCAGAAGCTAACGCTGGAGCAGATCGAGGCGTACGAAAACCTCGCTCCCGCGCGTTAGTTCAGCCAGGAGAGGCACAAAGGGCAGCGCATCCGCCGCTGCCCTTTGCGCATTTAAGTTACACCGTGCGTGAAGGACGCTGCTTGGCCGGAGCCTTCGCGGATTCCTCAACGCCGTCACTGTACACGCGCACGGCCCGGCCACCCAGGATGACCTTGTCGTGCACCTCGGTTTCGTAAAACGGATCGTCAATATTTTCCGTGTCCAGCACCTGCCGCCAGGGAGTCTGATTCGGCGGCTCCGGGAGTACGTATTCGACGCCGTTGTCTGAGGCGTTCACCAGAATCAGGAAGCTGTCGTCAACAATCTGGTTCCCTTCGTCATCCATGCTGTTCAGTGTCTTGCCGTTGAAGACCACACTGATCGACTTGTTTCCGGCGTTGTTCCACACCTCGTCGGAGACCTCGGCGCCATCGGTTCCGTACCACGCAACCGCGCGCACCACCTCTCCGCGGATCTTGCGATCCTGGAAGAACCGCCGCCTGTGCAGGCAGGGATGCTCTTTCCGCAACTGGATCAGACGACAGGTGAACTCCAGCAACCGCCTGCGCGGCTCATCCAGATTCCAGTCGTACCAGGTCAGGTCATCGTCCTGACAGTAGCAATTGTTGTTGCCCTGCTGCGAACGGGCAAACTCGTCGCCACCGGTGAGCATCGGGACACCCTGACTCAGAAGCAATGTCGCGAGGAAGTTTCGGGTCTGCTTTTCACGTTCACGATTGATGTTTTCGTCGTCGGTGGGCCCTTCCGCACCCATGTTCCACGAATCGTTGTCGTTCGCGCCATCGGTGTTGTTATCGCCGTTTGCCTCGTTGTGCTTCTCGTTGTAGCTGACCAGATCGCATAGCGTGAAGCCGTCGTGCGCGGTGATGAAGTTGATTGAGGCCGATGGCGCGCGCCCGTCGCTCTTGTACAAGTCGCTGGATCCCGTGATGCGATAGGCGAAGTCCGACAACTGTCCGGCATCCCCCTTCCAGAACCGACGCACCGTGTCGCGGTACTTGCCGTTCCACTCCGCCCAGAGGATCGGGAAGTTGCCCACCTGGTAGCCGCCCTCGCCAACATCCCACGGCTCCGCGATGAGCTTGATATCGGCAAGCGTTGGATCCTGGTGGATCGTGTCGAAGAACGCTCCAAGTTTGTTTACATCCGCCAGTTCACGCGCCAGGGTCGACGCCAGATCGAACCGGAAGCCGTCGACATGCATCTCGGTAACCCAGTAACGCAGGCTGTCCATTAGCAACTTCAGCACCTGGGGGTTGTACACGTTCAGGGTGTTGCCCGTGCCGGTGTAATCCATGTAGTGCCGAGGGTTATCCTGCACGGTCCGGTAGTACGTGGTGTTGTCGATGCCCTTCATCGACAACATCGGGCCCTTCTCGTTGCCTTCGCAGGTGTGGTTGTAGACCACGTCCAGGATGACCTCGATGCCCTCCTTGTGCAGTCGCTTCACCATCTCCTTGAATTCCACAACCTGGTCGCCGGCATCGCCGCTCGAACTGTAACGGCTCATCGGCGCGAAATAGCCGAGCGTGTTGTAACCCCAATAATCCCGCAGCCCACGATCGACCAGGTGGCCTTCGTCGATGAAATGGTGTACGGGCAAAAGCTCCACTGCGGTAATGCCGAGTTGTTTCAGGTACGCAATGCTCGCATCATGGGCCATGCCGGCATACGTTCCCCGAAGCTGCTCCGGCACATCGGGGTTTCGCTTTGAAAATCCCTTCACATGCACTTCGTAAATGATGGAATCCGCGATCGGGGTCTGCGGCGCGCAATCGCCCTCCCAATCGAACTTGTTGTTGACCACAATGCTCTTGGGCACGAAATCGGCATCGTCCGTTTCGTCCTTTTTCAGGTCATCCCCCGACGTCACGTCATAGGGATAGATCGGCCCCTTCGGGTCGGGCAACGTCGGCTTGCTTTCGTCAGGGTATTGCCCCGTGATCGCCTTCGCATACGGATCCACCAGCAACTTGGACGAGTTGAAGCGCAGACCCTTTTCGGGTTCCCACGGACCTTCCACACGATAGCCATAGCGTTGTCCCGGCTTGATGCCGCGGATCAGCCCGTGCCAGACAAAGGCGGTCACTTCCCGCAGCGAAACGCAATCCGTCTGTTCTCCGTCATCGTCGAAAAAGCAAACATGGACGGCAGTCGCGTTCTCCGAGTACAGCGCGAAGTTCGTGCCGAGGGAGATCGGCGTTGCGCCAAGCGGATACGGTTTACCGGGCAGCAGTGTTCGGGGCATTTTCGTTCACACTCATTTCTGGGCGCCTTGCGGCGCAGTGGGGGACGACAAGGCGGTTTCGCCGGGTCATTCGGTAGATGCCGGAATATGCATAACGCGCTGCTTACGCCCGCTTTGCCCTATTCCTGCTGCACAGTCAGTGTTAACGCGGTCGTGTGCGTCACCACCTTCCCTGCAAGGTTTGTCGCGGTGCCCGTGATCTGAACCGTGTACGTCTGCGCCAGAACACCCCCGATTCCCTCTCCCACTTGTCGCGCCCCGCACCCGCTCAGAAGCACCATGCCGCCAAGCAAGCAGAAGACGCGCCGTCGCGCCCTTCGCCTGAAGGAGCCCAGCCAGCAAAGCAAACCGAGACTCATCGCAGTCTTCCTGGCTGCGCCGCGGAGCGGTGAACTTCGGGACGCCGTTGCCTGCGCTGCGGCGGTCTGTACTGCGACCGTCACCGTGGCGGATCCACTGCCCGGCACGACCTGCGGGGGCGAAAAGCTGACCACCGCTCCAGCCGGCAGCCCTGTCGCGCTCAAGGACACTGCCCCGGTGAAGGGAGACGACCCGGATCCCACCAAAATGCTGTAAGTCGCTGTTCCCCCCGGGGCCGTGCTGGCGGTGGAGACACCCGCGGCGGCCAACGTGAAGTCAGGGATCACAGCGACCTGAACCGTACTGGGCAAAGACACCGAGGGCAGAAAGTTTCCATCGCCCAGGTACTGCACCGAGAAGTTCCTGGGTCCCGCCGGCGGCGCGGGGTCCACCGCCGTTCCTGTCCCGCCCACCAGAGTCGCTGTGGCCACAACCGTCGTCCCGTCCAGGAACTGCACAGTCCCTGTGGGCTGGCCGCCCGTGGCCGACGTGACGGTCGCGCTGAGGGCGAGCGGCAGGCCCGCAAAGCTCTGCCCCACACTGCCCAAAACTGCCGCGCTCCCTGCTTTCACAACCTGCAGGGAACCCGACGATGGGCTCATGGTCACCGTGTAGTCTGCCGCCTTGGTCCCCGACAGAGTCGCTGCGATCGGGTACGTACCTACCGCAGGAGCGCTCCCGGTGGCGGTCGTAAAGCGTACCTCCACCGCGCCCGTATCCTGCGGCAACAAACCTGTGACCGAACCCGCAAGCTGCGGAAGCGGAAGTCCATAGGCCACTTGCGCCGACGCCGCCGTTGCGGTCAGCGCGGCGGGCGCAACCTGGACGTTGAAGCTGGTTGAAGACGCCGGGTTTAGGCCATCGCCCAGGTAAGTAGCGACCACAGAATGTCCGCCCGCGCCCAATCCGTCCATCGGCACCTGTGCAGTTCCACTGGTTAGCGCGGCCGTGCTCGTTGCAAGGGCATTCTCGGCCAGTTGCACTTGCCCCTGCGGCGTTCCCACCGCACCCGCAACGCTCACAAACGCAGCCCCGGACTGACCATAGAACATCGCGAGACCGTTACCGGCGTTGACAACCGAAGCCCGCCCGGGAGCAAGCGCGGCGGGCTGAAAGAGCCCAGCGGATCCGGTTATCTCCCGCACGGTTCCATTCAGCCTGTCGGCAAACACCGGCATGCCGAACGACGATACCGCCACACCGCGTGGAGCACGGGCCGCCGCCAGCAGCACGTCTGCGCCGTCCCAGCCCGAACCCTCCACGCCGCTCCCGGCCAGCGTCGAGATCACGCCCGCACTGCTGACCCTGCGCACACGCTGGTTGCCCTCATCCGCGATCAACAGTTCCCCCGCGGCATCCAGGGCCAATCCCCGCGGCGACGACAGCAGTGCTGCTACGGCAGGACTCCCATCCCCTGCGAATCCGCTCTCCCCTGTGCCCGCCACGGTGGAGATCACGCCCTTCGCGTCAATCAACCTGACACGTTCATTATGGGTGTCCGCGACAAACACGCGTCCATCGCTAGCCACCGCAACACCCGCCGGTGCATCCAGCTTCGCCGCTGTAGCCGGCCCAGCGTCGCCCGCAAAGCCTTGCTCCCCCGTGCCCGCCGCGGTCGTGATTACCCCTCCACTAACTCGCCGCAGACGTTGATTGCCGGTGTCACACACCAGCAGCGCCCCCAGGCCGTCTACCGCAAGTGCAGTGGGTCCAAGGAGTCGCGCCGAGGTGGCAACGCCTCCATCACCGCCGAACCCCGCACTCCCGGTTCCGGCAAACGTCGTGATGATTCCTGCGACACTCACCGCCCGGACCCGCTGATTGCCTGTGTCCGCGATGTACATCGTGCCGTCCGGGCCAAAGGCCAGTCCTTGCGGCTGATTGAGCTCCGCCGACACCGCCGGTCCGCCGTCTCCACTGAAGCCCTGGACTCCACTCCCCGCAACCAGGGCAAGCCTTCCCCCGAGCGTCGCCTCCCAAACCTGATGCGCGGCCGCATCGGCAATAAAGAGATTGCCTTCCGCGTCGTAGGCGATCGCGGAGGCGGTCCTCAGCAACGGCTTGGGAGCCTGACCCGCAGCGACCCTTCCCAGACCCGGCAGAACACAGCAAAGCAGCGCGACCACCAGCCGCAAAACACAGCCTCGCCCTCGCCATCTCCCAAGCTGGCCGCCCAAAGCCGATCCTCCTCTGCTGTCCAGGCGAACAAAGTACGTAAACGCTTAGGCCAGCATAGCCCAGCGAACAAAGATGCGATCTACACCTCTTGGGGGAGAAGGTCTCGCGTACTCTGGTGCATGTTCTTTCTAAGGCGGCCTTCCTGTTCGCCTAAACCGACCCGAAAGGCCTGCACGAATGCAGTTAACCGCGCTCGACTGGATCGTCGTTGCCCTCTACTTCGCCCTCAACCTCGCCATCGGCTTCTTCTACATGCGCAGGGCGTCCGGCAACGTCAGCGAGTTCTTCCTCTCCGGCCGCAGCGTCCCCTGGTGGCTCGCCGGCACCTCCATGGTCGCCACCACCTTCGGCGCAGACACCCCCCTCGTCGTCACCGGCTTCATCTACCGGCAAGGAATCATGGGCAACTGGCTCTGGTGGAGCTTCGCGCTTTCCGGCATGCTCACGGTGTTCTTCTTCGCTCCGCTCTGGCGCCGGTCCCAGGTGTTAACGGACATCGAATTCGCCGAACTCCGCTACGCCGGCAAGCCCGCCAATTTCCTCCGCGGCTTCCGCGCCGTCTACCTCGCGCTCCCGGTCAACACCATCATCATGGGTTGGGTGAACCTGGCCATGGTCAAGGTCCTCACCCTCACGCTCGGCCTGCACACCCTCCGCCAGCAGCTCACCGCGGTCTTCGTCTGCCTCGCGCTCACCCTCGCCTATAACGCCGTCTCCGGCCTCTGGGCGGTGCTCTGGACCGATGTCGTCCAATTCATCCTCAAGTTCTCCATGGTGCTGCTGCTCGCCATCTTCGCCATCCGCGCGGTCGGCGGCATGCACGCGCTCACCACGCAGATCCACGCCTTCGACGCCGCCCACGGCCCGCGCGACACCCTCGCCTTCATGCCCGCGCCCGGCACAGGCTTTTTCCTCAGCTTTCTCGTTTTGCTCAGCCTGAACTGGTGGGCCAGCTGGTACCCCGGCGCCGAGCCCGGCGGCGGGGGCTACATCGCCCAGCGCATCTTCTCCGCCAAGGACGAAAAGAACTCCCTCGGCGCCACGCTCTGGTTCAACATCGCCCACTACGCCCTCCGCCCCTGGCCCTGGATCGCCACCGCCCTCGTCGCGCTCGTGCTCCTCCCCGCACCCACAGACGCCCAGGGCGGTATGGAAGGCGCCTACGTCTGGGTCATGGTCCACTACCTTCCGCCCAGCCTGCGCGGCCTCATGCTCGCCGGCTTCGCCGCGGCGTACATGTCCACCATCGGCACGCATCTGAACCTCGGCGCCTCCTACCTCGTCAACGACCTTTATGGCCGCTTCATCAAGCCCGGCCAGACAGAACATCACTACGTCCAGGCATCCCGCCTCGCGACCATCTTCGTCGCGCTGCTCTCCGCCGGGGCCACCTTCTACATGCAGACCCACGGCGCGTCCATCGCCAACGCCTGGAAGTTCCTCCTCGCGCTGGGTGCCGGCGCCGGCCTTGTCTTCATCCTCCGGTGGTACTGGTGGCGCATCAACGCCTGGTCGGAGATCAGCGCCATGTTCGCCGCCGCCACCATCTCCCTCACCCTCGAGTCCGGCCTCGGCGCGCCCATCGTCCGCCTGCTCCACAACATCGACCCCCAACTCGCCCTCGTCCCCCTCAACACCGACGACCCCCACGCCTTCGCCTGGCTCATGCTCATCACCACCTCCCTCACGACAC
>CAXUNH010000083.1:0-14465 GCA_964252405.1 uncultured Acidobacteriaceae bacterium
GCTTCTCGATGATGACGTTCACCCAGGAACCCTGCGGTGCCTGGGTCATCCCGTGCTTGGCCAGCCGCTGCGCAATGTCGGCGAAGAACTCCGGGGCGACGGCCAGATAAAACAACCGGTTGCCCTTTGTGCCCAGCTCCTGGTCGATGCCCTCCAGAAAGGTCTTCAGCTTGTCAAAGCCGGCATCGTCATCGAAGTTGGTCGCAAAATACCGTACGCGATCGATGAACGGTTTCAGCTTGGAGTCACCCCCATCGACACCGCCGCCCTTCAGAATGCCGTCCTGCATATCCGGCGCAAACGTCGTCGAAAGATCACGGCGCGCCACACCCACCACCGCGAAGTCCTTCGGCAACAATCCCTGCTGCTCCAGATGAAACAGCGCGGGCAGCAGCTTGCGCTTGGTCAGATCGCCCGATGCGCCGAAGATCACCACCACACACGAATCCGGCACCCGCTCATTGGAGCGGATGTCCCCGCTCACGTCCCGGTCCGTCATCGACTGCCCAACCTCTGCCACTGCTGCCATACCCGACTCCTCGAAAGCTCAAACAAGTCTTAGAACTCAAAAAACTCTTAAAACTCAAACAACTCCTACCGTCTCGATCCCACGCCCTGTCATCTCGACCGGAGCGCAGCGCAGTGGAGAGACCTGCGTATAGGCGCGAGCCACTGCAGCCCGCGCCCGGCCCTCTACTCTTTCTTCACCGCATGCCCGCCAAAGGCGCCACGCATCACGCTCAACATGCGATCCGTCATGTTGTTCTCTTCCCGCGACCGCAGCCTGCGAATCAAAGACTCCGTAATCACCGGCGCGGAGACATTCAGATCAATCGCCTCAAACACCGTCCACCGTCCCTCGCCCGAATCCGGCACGTACGGGGCGATTCCGTTCAACTCCGGATTCTTCTGCAACGCATCTGCCGTCAGATCCAGCAGCCACGAGCGCACCACGGAGCCGTACCGCCAGATCTCGGAGATCTGCCCGATGTCCAGGCTGAGCTCCTTCTTGGCATCCATGATGGAGAAACCCTCGGCATACGCCTGCATCATGCCGTACTCGATGCCGTTGTGCACCATCTTCACGAAGTGCCCTGCCCCTGCAGGCCCGGTTCTTCCCCAGCCCTTGTCCGGAGCCGGCGCCAGCGCCTCGAAGATGGGCTTCAGCGAGTTCACCACCGCCTCATCACCGCCCACCATCATCGAGTAGCCCTCGGTGATGCCCCAGATGCCGCCGGACGTGCCTACATCCACAAACTCAAAGCCCTCCTTCTTCAACGCCTCGTGACGCCGGATCGAGTCCTTGTAGTTCGAGTTGCCGCCGTCGATGAAAATGTCGCCCTTGTTCATCAGCGGCTTCAGCTTCTCAATGGTCTGGTCCACGGGATCGCCGGCCGGCACCATGATCCACACCGCGCGCGGCGACTGGGTGAGATTCTTTACCATATCTTCCAGCGTGCCCGTGCCCACAGAACCGGCGTCGTTCAGACGCTTCACGGCATCGGCGCTGAAATCAAATCCCACCACTTTGTGCCCGGCCTTGTGCAGACGTTCGGCCATATTGCCGCCCATCTTGCCGAGCCCGATCATTCCAAGTTCCATCCCATCACCTCATCCAGAACAACTCTAAGAGCTTACCGCGACTCACACACCTGCCGTAGATGTCGCGGTACTTGCGCTCGTTGCGCCAGCTCTGCTTTTGTTCTTCTTGTTGTCAGCTCCGCAGAGACTCTGTTGTACCAGTCCCGGCCTCAACGCTTCACTTCCGCATACGGGCCCACCGTCATCGAGTTCTCGCTCTCCGGAAAGTCCGCCCCGTTCGTCAAATCCTGCCACTTGTCCAGGGACTCACTCCATTGCTGCAAATGATCCCGGTAGCGCTGTAAGGCAAGCCTGCCCAACAGCAGGTGCTTGGGCGGTTGCGGCGCGCTGATGGCCTCAACCACAGCCTCAATCGCCCGTTGCGGATCCCCGGGCTGCTTGCCCGCCTGCGTCTTGAAGTACTCCCGCGTCTTGCCCACGGTGGTCTCATAATCCGCAATCCGCACGCCGGCTTCCTTGCCCGACCGCCCCAGGAAGTCTGTTCGGAACGGCCCCGGTTCCACCACCATCACCTTTACGCCGAGCGGCGCCATCTCCGCATACAACGCCTCGCTCAACCCTTCCACCGCAAACTTCGTCGCGTTATAGAACCCCCACCCCGGCGACCCGATCAGCCCACCAATCGACGAGAAGTTGATGATGGCTCCGGAGCGCCGCTCACGGAAGTGCGGCAGAAGCGACTTCGTCAGGTTCACCAGCCCGAAGACGTTGGTCTCGAACATCGGCATGTACTCGCTTTCCTGCACCTCTTCCACCGCGCCGCACACGCCATAACCGGCATTGTTCACCAGCACATCCACGCCGCCGGTGTGGGCGATGGCATCAGCCACCGCGTGTGCAATGGAGTCCTTGCTGGTCACATCCAGCGGCAGGATCACCGTTCCCGGATACTGCGTCGTAAGGTCCTGCAGATGATCCACGTTCCGCGCGGTCGCCACCACCGTCGCGCCTAACCCATGCAGATACTGGGCCATCAGCCGCCCAAAGCCGCTCGATGCCCCGGTGATCAACCAGGTCTTTCCCTTTTGCGCCGCGCTTGCCGGATTCGCCGAATTCACCATGCAGCATGGGATGACGTTTCCTCGTTTGGCGATGCTACGAAGTCAGCGCTCCGCCGCCGCCGCCCGCATGTAGCTCCCCCGCGAACGCACCAGCAGGTCCTTGGGCCTTAGCTCCGGATGCGCCGTAAAGAAGCTTGCGCTCAGCCCCACCTTCAACCGGCACACCGTCCCGTTCGGCTTCACCTCGGCGGGCTTGTACCCCAGTGTGTAGCGGGCCCGCAGGGTATCCAGCAACGATGCGAACCTCACGGCCGCATCCGCCGCCGTCGCGTACACCACCGGGCCCCCGGTCAGCGCGGCATAGCGCTCGACATCCCCGAACCGGCCACTTGCCTGCACCCCGCTCCGCTCCACCAGCGCGCTGACCACCACGCCCGACCGCAGCAACGCGTCCGCGGCTTCCTGCTCTCCATGCAGAGTTCCCGGCGCAGCCCTGGCCAATCCCCGCTGCCCCTCCTGGTCATTCGCGCTCCCATCCGTCACCCAGATCTGAACCCGCCGGGCATCTTTCAACCGGCTGCTTTCGGACACCTGCACGGCCTGCCAGAGGTCCTCGAAGAGAAACGTAGGCTCGCTCCGCTCATAGCTCGCCGACGCCGCATCGATGCCCTCCACAGCAGTCATGCGATCGCGCGTAAACCGCTGTTCCAGCTTTGCGTGCGACGAGAACGTCATCACCGCGACCTCATCTTCCGGCCGCAGGTGCCGCAACACCTCAGCCGCGCCATCCGCCAGGTGCTGCAGGACCGGATGCACGGTATCGGTCAGGTCAAACGGAAAAAGCAGCGACAACGGGAAGGCATCCTGGCTGACGCTCGAAACATTCTGCGGCCTTCCATCTTCAGTGACCTCGAAGTCGGTCGCGCTCAGCCCCAGCAGAGGCTTCCCCGTACGCTTCGACTCCACCGAAACGTCCAGAAGCACCAACTGCGTCCCAACCTGCAGCCGGTAGCCCCGGTCCGGCGACGTCTCCTGCGCGGTCACCTGGGGCACCGAACACATGACCATCGCGAGAAAGCACGACGCCACGCTCACCCGCACCGCTACCTCGCGCACCAGGGCCTGAGACGCTCTATGCATCACGCCAAGCACCGACCACCGACCACCGACCACCGTTTACGCTCGCAGTTCCCGAACCCCATTCTCCCCTGCCACCAGCGCCACGGTCGCCATGCCCAGAAACAAGCCATGCTCCACCACGCCGACAATGTTGCGAATCTCCGCCGCGGTCTCCTCCGGGTTCTCGATCACCCCGCAATGGCAGTCGAGGATCACGTTGCCCTCATCCGTGATCCACGGTCCATCGCCCTCCCGCGCGGGCCGCAACTTCGGGTGCAGCCCAAGCTCTTCCAGCCGCCGGGCTACCAGCGGCAGCGCCAGCTGGATCACCTCGACCGGCAGGGGAAACTTCCCCAGCTTGTCCACGACCTTGGTCTCGTCGGCGACGACGACAAACTCCCGCGCCGCGGAAGCGACGATCTTCTCCCGAAGCTGCGCACCCCCGCCGCCCTTGATCAGCGCCAGCCCCGCAGTCAGTTCATCGGCTCCGTCGACGTTGAGGTCCAGCACCGGGGTCTCGTCAAACGTGGTCAGCGGAATGCCCAGTTCCACGGCCAGCTTCCGGCTGGCATCAGAGGTCGCGATCGCGCGAATCCGCAGACCGCCCGCGACCGCCTTTCCCAACTCCCGGATGAACATGGTGGCCGTCGTCCCCGTCCCAAGCCCCACGTTCATGCCTTCGCGCACAAACTCAACAGCCCGCTTCGCCGCCGATAACTTCGCCTCGTCCTGCGTCATGCGGCTATCCTACGCCGGGTCCCTCAAGGCCCGACGCTGTGCACTTCACTTCTCCGGCTATTGCTTTGTGTCGAGCGGGTGCTGCGCCTTCTCGAAGAACTCGTTCTGAAGACGCTGGCTGGCTTGATCCGCCTTGATGGCGCGAAGTGCCTCGGCGATTTGTTTCGACCATGCTTTCTGGTCGAAGGCGCCGAGTTCCTTGCTCGCCGCGGCGCCTTCGCCCGCGTAGTGCTCAGGGAAGCGCGCGTACCACCAGATGCCCGTATATACGGATGGAGGTAAGGCAAGACCTTTCTGGTCCGCGCCGGACTCACTCTCCGCCCGGTCGAGGTGCACCAGATCCGGCCGTGCGATCAGCATCTGCGAGGTCTCCGTTTCGCCTGCGTGAAGGTCGATCCTGGACTTCTGTGCAGGGCGACCGGGCGTATCGCGGCGCGGCAGGTCAATCACATACACAACATAGTCGCGCGGTGTGGCGAGCTGGCTTTGCGCAAACAGCGGCAGCAGACTCTGATTGCCGCCATGACCGTTCACGATCGCGACCTTTTTGCAGCCGTTGCGCGCCATCTCCTTCACTGTTTCCTGCAGGAGCAGCAGTTGCGTCGAGAGGCTGTACGCCAGCGTGCCCGGCTGCTGCTGCGCTTCAAAGATCTGGCCGAAATAGTACGGCGGAAACACTACGGCATACTCCTGCGCCGTCGCATTCGCGACCGCAAAGCGCACATCCAGCAGGTCCGTACCGAGCGGCAGATGCGGTCCATGCTTCTCGATAATGCCGAAGGGCAGGACGCAAACGCCTTGGGCCTGGTGCACCGCCTGGACGAAGTCCGGAGCGGTCAACTCCTCCCACTGCGAAGAAAGCTTCTGGGCGGAACACGCCTTCACCAGCAGGCACAACGCAACGACAGCCACAACCTTTGCACGCATGGAGAAAAACCTCACCGAAGGACCGCATCGATTCTAGATGATGCCTCGGTCTGCCACTGCTCCAGAGGCCCGGCCAGCGGGCGAGACTAACCCGGAGGACGGCATGTGCTCTTCTGCCCAGTGTCCAATCACAGCGGAATGCGCTCTAAAAGGAAAAGGGGACCCGACCGCCCCCTCGTCCTCTCATCCTTCGCGGAAGTGCTTACTTCTTGACCAGCCCCTTCGCTGCGTCCACCACGTGCTGCACGGTGAACCCAAGCTTTTCCATCGCAATCGGTCCTGGCGCCGAAGCACCGAAACGATCCAGGCCAATCGCCGTGCCATTGCCGGCGATGTACTTGTACCAGCCCATCGTTGCGCCGGCTTCCACCGTCACCACCGGCACGCCACCGCCAGGGAAGATGCTCTTCTTGTAGGCCTCGTCCTGCTCGTCGAAGATCCTGAAGCTGGGCATGGAGACGACCGTCGCGTTGATCCCTTCCGCCTTTAACTGCTCGCCGGCCTTCACGATCAACTCCACCTCAGATCCCGTAGCGACCAGGACCACATCTTTGCCATAGCTCTCGAGCACATACGCGCCCTTGCGCACGCCCTCGAAGACCTTGTACTTGTCCGCGTCCAGCACCATCAGGTCCTGCCGGCTCAGCGCCATGAAACTTGCGCTCTTGCGCTCTACCATCAGGCCCCAGCATGCGGACGTCTCATTCGCATCCGCGGGACGGAAGTCGGTGAGCTGCGGAATGCAACGCAGCGCCATCAGGTGCTCCACCGGCTGATGCGTTGGCCCATCCTCACCCAGTCCAATCGAGTCATGCGTAAAGATGAACAGCGAGTGCGAGCTCTGCAGCGCACCCATGCGCAGCGCCGAACGGCAGTAGTCGCTGAAGGTGAAGAACGTCGACCCGAACGGCAGGATTCCGCCGTGCGCAGCCATACCGTTGACCGCGGCCATCATGCCAAATTCACGCACGCCGAAGAAGATGTTCTTTCCCTTCGGATCGCGGCGGAAGTTCTCCGAATCCTTGAAGATGGTCTTCGTGGAACTGGTCAGATCGGCCGCGCCGCCCACCAGCTCGGGCATGATCTTGCCGAGGGCCTCCAGAGCCACCTGGCCGGCGTTGCGCGTCGCCACCTTCTTCTCGGTCGGAAACTTCGGCAAAGCCTTCTGCCAGTCATCCGGCAGCTTCATCTGCGTGGTGCGCGTGTACTGCGCGGCAAGCTCCGGAAAGTCCTTTTTGTACGCCTCGAACCGGTTGTGCCAAGCCGCCTGCTCGTGCTTGCCCCTCTCGATCGCCTTGCGCCAGTTGGCCACGGCTTCCTCGGGCAGATAAAAACTCTTGTCCGGGTCGAACCCGAAGAACTTCTTGGTCGACTTCACCCCATCCGGTCCCAGCGCCTCGCCATGGACAGCCTTGGTGCCCGCGCGCGGCGCGCCGTAGCCGATCACCGTCCGCACCCGGATCAACGACGGCTTGGTCCGCTCCATCTTCGCGGCCTCGATCGCCTGGTTCAGCTCATGCAGGTCGTTGCCGTCCGAAACATACTGCACATGCCAGTCGTAGGCCTCAAACCGCTCGGTTACGTCTTCGGTGTAGCTCAGGTCCGTAGGCCCATCTAGCGAGATCAGGTTGTCGTCATACAGCACGATGAGCTTCCCCAGTTGCAGCGTGCCGGCCAGCGACGCTGCCTCGTGCGAGATGCCTTCCATCAGATCGCCATCCCCGCACAACACATACGTGTAGTGGTCAACGATCTTGTAGTGGTCGTTGTTATAGACCGCCCCCAGGTGCTTCTCCGCGATGGCCAGACCGACCGACTCCGCAAAGCCCTGCCCCAGCGGTCCCGTCGTCACCTCAACGCCCGGGGTCTCGCCGTACTCCGGATGGCCCGGCGTATGCGATCCCCACTGACGGAACTGCTTCAACTGCTCCAGCGGCAGGTCATAGCCGGTCAGGTGCAGCACGCCATACAGCAGCGCCGACGCGTGTCCGTTGGAGAGGATGAAGCGGTCCCGGTCCGACCACAACGGGTCAGTGGGGTTGTACTTCATGAACTTGTGGTACAGCAGGTACGCAATCGGCGCGCACCCGAGCGGCGCACCGGGGTGTCCGCTGTTGGCAGCCTGCACCTGATCGATGGCCAGAATGCGCAAGGTATTGATGGAAAGCTGGTCGAGGTCCTGGCCGGTCAACTTTTCCTGTTCGGCAACGGGGGAGGTCTGCTGGTCGCTCATGCGAGTGTCGGGTCCTTCGTGAGGGAGTGTGGGCGCCGCGGGCGGTCGAGCCTCGCCCTGACGGAAAGATGGAGTCTCCGCGTCTGCTAGTGTACAGGCGCGGCGTTGCTCCTGGACGGCAGCCCGGACGGCAGCCCGGACGGTAGCCCGACGGCACAGCACGCCTGCGGTCGGCTCAGTGGCCTCAACAAGCCCTGCAGCTAGCCGGGAACCCGCGCCGCCACACCCTCCTCCCGCGTGCCCTCGCCCGCGGTGCGAAACAGGGACCGGTATCGCGTTTGCAGCAGGCGGTAGCACTCGCAGGCACGTCTTTCCAGCGCCGCCCGGTTGACGATCCGGAGCCCCCCGCGCCGGCCCTCCACCGCGCCGGCCCGCGCCAACTCACCCGCAACCTCGGCCACTGTGGTCCGCCGTGTACCCAGCATTACGGACATGAACTCCTGCGTCATCGGCAGATCCTCGCTCTGGATACGGTCCGACACCATCAGCAACCAGCGACTGAAGCGCGCCTCCGCGCGGTGCAGGCGATTGCACGCGAGGACCTGGTTCGCCACACTTACCTGATGTTGGATGTACTCCAGGATCCGTTGCCGGGTTTCAGGGACGTTGTCGAACTCTCGCTGCAGCACCCCGAGCGGGATCCGGTACCCGGTACCAGCCACCTGCATGGTGCCGTCGCCGCCCGAGAGCATCGGCCCCAGGAGGTAGATCCAGCCGACCAAACCCTCGTTTCCCTCTGTAGAGAGCTCTACCGAAGTGCCCCGCTCCGAGTTGAAGACGACAGAGGCCATGCCGGCCGTGAGGAAATGCACAAACCGTGGACGCGCGTCCCGCTGGAAAAGAAGCGACCCCAGCGGGAGGTCAACATGCACAGAAGCGGCAAGCAGGCGCTGGGTACACGACTGCGGCAGCACAGCTAACAATCGATTCTCAAACTCGCCCTGTTCCCTATCCCTCACGGCCTTCAGAGTCATTCGTTCCACTCTTTCATAAGCCGTCAAAGATTTGCAGTCAAACTCCTGTTTGGAATCGTCCGTGTTCTCTTGCCCTCGCGTGGACATATGCCGGGAACCTACTGCTTCAGGAGCTCCACACCGTCGGCCTGCGGGCCCTTTTCTCCCTGAACAATGGTGAAGGCAACCTCGTCGCCCTCCGCCAGCGACTTATAGCCGTCTAGCTGGATGCTGCTGAAGTGCACAAAGACGTCCGGGCCGCCCTCATGCGACAGAAACCCGTACCCTTTGGCGTTGTTGAACCAGGCGACTTTCCCCCTTAGCTTGTCCATCCGGCCGTACCTCTCTGAATTTTCTCGAGCTTAGGCTTCCGTCTGGACCACGTCTGCCTGCTAGCAGACAAAACTCGCAGAGAAAGGCGGACATTGCCGCTGCACCCTTCCGCGGCCGCAGGGACTCCCCGCCTTGTGCGTCGGCACTCTCGGGCGGCGCAGCCGGCCCCGCTCTCGGAGCCCCGCGCCTGGCCTCGTCGCCACTCTGTTCCATGGCCCGCCTTCCTCTCGCACACCGCCGTGGTAACGCGCGCCTGCGGGAGAGCCACGTCCGCTTTGTGCGACCTGATCCGGGCCATGCACTTCCTTTGTCGGCAGCCAACAAGATTTCTGAACCAAAGTTTGCCGCACAACGTATTCTTCGGTGCATCGCCCTCCGAAGAGGTCCTCCATGTCCCGGTTCCGCCCGTCCCTCACGATCGCATCCCTCTGCCTGCTCGTCTCGGCTGGTTGTCGCATCGACACTCACAAAAGCGACAAGGGCAATGACAACGTCGACATCGGCACCCCGTTCGGTTCCATGCATGTCAAGACGGACGACAAGCCCGACAGCGCGAAGACCGGCCTCACCCCGTACCCCGGCGCTACGCTGGTCAAGAAGGACGGCGACAACCACGGCGCAGCCGACATCAGCATGAACTTCGGCGGCTTCGAACTGGGCGTCCATGCTGTCGACCTCCGTACCCTCGACCCCGAAGAGAAGGTCATCGCGTTTTACAAAAAAGACATGACTCGCTACGGCGCAGTCCTTACCTGCCGCGGCCGTCAGGCGGTCGGCACCCCGGTGCGCACCGGCGAAGGCCTCACCTGCGGCTCCGACCAGAGCCACGTCAGCGTGGCGGACAGCAATCACATCGAGCTTCGTGCAGGATCCGAAAAGCACCAGCACATTGTCGGCATACACCCGGAAGACGGAGCCACCCGCATCGGTCTGGTCGCGCTGGATCTGCCCTCCGGCCTCAGCCATCACGATGCCTCTGACCGCGAATAGCGCCCTCTCGCAATGAAGCAACGCGGCCCGGGATTGCCCTCGCTCGCTCCCTCCAGTAGCCTCACATCAGGTGAACGACCGTTCCTGCATCCGCTGCCAACACCCCGTCCTGCTTGAGGACGGCCACCTGACGTACTGCAGCTACTGCGGCGCTCCACAGATCTTCCTCTCCGAAGAGTTGCAGGAAGAGATCGCGCAACAGGCGCGCGAGTACAACGAGCGGGCTTCACCTCGTGCCCCGGCCGAGCCCGGCGGAGAGGCTCCGTCCGGTCCGCGCCGGCTCGCCTTCCTGCGCCCTGGGGAAACCACGCAACAGCCCTGGTCCCGCGCCGTGCAGTATGCGCTGGTGAGCGCCGGTATCGCCCTCGCTCTCGGCTTGTGCACGCTCCTGTTTGCGCCGCTCGGCATGCTCGCACTGATCTGGGCCGTGAGCGCACCTATCCTTACTGTCACGCTCTTCAACGCACGCGCAGGCGGCCATGTCCCTGCGTCTTCCGGTTTCGCGGCGAAGCTGGGTCTGCTCACGGGCATCCTGGTTGCCTTCTCGTGCGCGGTGGTCTCGGCCCTCAGCCTGGTGCTCGCGCGCTTTGCCTTCCACGCGGCAGGCCCGCTGGACGCGCAGCTCGCGGCCGCGTTCGCACAACAGCGGATCGTGCTCCTTCAGCGCATGGGCGCAAGCGCACAACCCACGCTCGACATGCTGGCGGTCCCGGAGTTTCGCGTCGGCATCCTGCTCTCCATGACCGCCATCAGCGCCGCGGTGTACCTGTTGCTGTCCACGCTGGCAGCCGGGCTCGCGGGTGCCGTGCTGGGGCGCCGTCGCACCGCCTAGACGCGCCGGGGCGCTGCTATCATCATCCTCACCATGAGCGAATCACCCGAGACCGGGAGCGGGCCCGGCTCCGCTGCCGTCACCGGTCCCACTTCCGCTGCCCACGCTCCGCAACTCCGCGAAAAGGGCCGTCTTCTCTCTGCTTCAGAGATCGACCGCACCCTCGTCCGGCTGGCCCACGAGATCGTCGAGCGCAATCACGGCGCTTCCAACCTCGGCCTCGTCGGCATCAAGCGCCGCGGCATCCCCATCGCCCAACGCCTCGCCAGGACCATTCAGTCCATCGAAGGTCACCCTGTGGACACCGGCGTTCTCGACATCAGCTTCTACCGCGACGACCTCAGCACGCGCGACGTCCGCCCCGTCGTCGAAAAGGGGGACATTGGCTTTGCCATCGAAGGCCGCGACATCATCCTCATGGACGACGTCCTCTACACCGGCCGCACCATCCGGGCCGCCCTCGATGCGCTCTTCGACCACGGCCGCCCCAAGTCCGTGCAGCTTCTGGTGCTCATCGACCGCGGCCACCGCGAACTCCCCATCCAGGCCCAGTACGTTGGTCGCACCGTCCCCACCTCCCGCCGGGAGATCATCGAAGTCAAGCTGCGCGAAGTCGACAACGATGAGCAGGTGCTCCTGGTAGAACTGGTCGACGGCTAAATCCTGGCCCTAATTCAGCCGCGAGATGTTCAAGCGGCCCCACCGGTCATCGACATGTACGGTGGAACCCTCTTCCAGTTGCATTCGCCGGGCCAGCCACTCCGGCAGGACCACCACCAGCCGGCCGTCCTCCACGTACGACGCCGCATGCGCCACCAACCTTAGTCGCTCGCCACCCGCACTCAGCGGCACGCGCAGCACCAGCCGGTCACCCCGGCGTTCCACAGGACCTTCAAGCGAAAGATAGTCACTCACCAGCATGCGGTGAGTTCTAGGGACCCGCGATAACAACACGCCATCCCACAGGCGGGTTACGCCTTCGGTGACTCAATCCTGCAGCGCTCGAAGTGACTCGCGGGCAGCCTTCAGTACCGTGTCCACCTCGCGCTCCCCGTGGGCGGTCGACACGAATGCAGCCTCATACTGGCTCGGCGGCAGCCACACGCCACGCTCCAGCAGGCCGCGATGGAACTGCGCAAACCTCGCCGTGTCCGACGTGCTCGCCCCCGCAAAGTCATGGACGGGCAGGCTGGTGAAGAACCACGTGAACATGCTGCCCACGCGGTTGGTCTGCAGCGGAATCCCCATCTCCGCCGCGACCGTAGCCACGCCGTCGGCGATCGCTGCCGTGGTCTGCTCCAATCGCGGATAGACCTCCGTCGCATGCGCCAGGAGGTGTCCTACCGTGGCGATGCCCGCGGCCATCGCCAGAGGGTTCCCGCTCAGCGTTCCAGCCTGGTAGACCGGCCCGAGCGGCGCCAACTGGTCCATGATCTCGGCCCGGCCGCCAAAGACGCCCACCGGCAGGCCGCCCCCCACAATCTTGCCGAGCGTGGTGAGATCCGGCCACGCGGGCGTTGAACCATCGCCGCCCAGTTCGTCCTGATAGAGAACCTGCGCGCCGCCCGGCGAGAGCCGAAAGCCCGTCATGACCTCGTCAAAGATCAACAGAGCGCGGTGTTTCCAGGTAAGCTCGCGCAGACCGCGCAGAAAGCCCGGTGCGGGTAGCACTGTCCCGGCGTTGCCCACCACCGGCTCGAGGATGATGCAGGCGATCCGATCAGGGTGCGAGGCGAAAGCTGCCTCCACAGCGCCGAGGTCGTTATACGGCAGCGCCAGCGTATGCATCGCGGTCTCAGGCGGCACGCCCGCGGAGCCCGGGATACCGAACGTCGCGACACCCGACCCGGCTTTCACCAGCAGAGCGTCCGCGTGGCCGTGGTAACAGCCCTCGAACTTGATCGCAAACGGCCGCCCCGTGAAACCACGCGCGAGCCGGATGGCCGACATGCACGCCTCGGTGCCCGAACTCACAAAACGCAGCTTCTCGATCGAGGGAAAGCATCGCTGCACGAGCTCAGCCAGGTCCGCCTCCGCCGCCGTGCTCGCGCCAAACGAGGCCGAGCGCCCCGCCGCTTCGCGAATGGCCGCTACGGCCGGAGGAAAGGCATGCCCCAGCAGCATGGGACCCCAGGAGCCGAACAGGTCGACATAGCGATTGCCGTCGACGTCGGTAAGGTACGCGCCCTCGGCGCTGGCCACAAACGGCGGATGCCCGCCGACTGCCCTAAAGGCCCGTACGGGAGAATCGACGCCGCCCGGAAGGAACCGCTCAGCCCGGGCCTGCAACGCAGATGAACGCGAAAGCGAAAGAGACATAGAACTTCAGTATGACGCCTGCAAAACCGAGACGGGAAGCTTGTGGGACGGGCGTTAGCGCAGGCCGGGCACAGGCGTCAGGTACAGCATGAAGCCGAGCAGCAAGACAAGCGCCAGAAACAGGACCAACGTCCGCGTGTGGGGCGCCTCGGGTGCGTCGCTCGTGAAGCAACGCCATCCCATGCCCGCCGCTACGAACAGAAACACCCACTGCGTCCCCGCGCGATTGCTGTTGGCGTCCACCACCGTGAGCGCGAAGAACAGCAGCGACGTTGCGGCGATCATGCCCCGCTGCATGCGCGACAACGCATAGGTCGCCTGCGCTCCATCGAAGCCGAAGATCGGCGTCAGGTTGAACAGGTTGTACCAGGCGCCGATGTTGGCCAGCAGCAGGAACAGAACGCTGTGGAAGCTCCACGCCAGCGCCAGGCAGAGCACCGCCGCGCCAAGGCCGTACACGGGCCCAGCGAGTGAAATCATCGCCAGATCCTCGCGCGAGACCCCCATGGCGTACCAGCGCACGTACGCGCCCATGCCGGGGATGAACATCGGCAGATCCGCCTTCAGCCCCCGCCGCTTTACCGCGACAAAGTGGCCCATCTCATGGATCATGATCGAGATCGTGAAGCCGAGTGCAAACCTCCATCCGCCCAGCACCCAATAGATCCCGAAAAAGGCGAACAGCCCGAGAAAGAACTTGAGCTTGAAGAGCAGAAAAAACGCCGACTTCAGCTTCAGCAGAAAAAAGAAGAGCGGTGCAAACGGCCCAAGGCGCTTGGTCCACTTCGCCCTTTTTGCCTCTTCGGCCTCCAGCCTGGCATCGATCTGCGCGATATGGCCCCGGATGGACGCTGCCTGTTCGGTCTCTTCAGGGAGCCACGGCAGGGTGGAGCGCCAGCGGTCGCGCGCCTCCTGCCATTGGCCGCTCTGCTCCAACTGCTGCGCGCTGTAGGCCAGTTCGCTCAGGTGATGCCCATAGGTCAGGGTCTGGCAATCGGGGCACGCCAGCGTACCGTCCGGCAGCCAGTGGCTACAGTTCGGGCAACTGTGGATGGCCTCAGGCGAGGCAGGTTCCGGCGGAAGTACAGCGGCGTCAGGCATAGCCCAACTCCCAGTTTAGAGCCGCCGGCACAGGCCGTCCACCACCGGGCGGCCTAGTGGATCTGAACCAGACCGGAAGCGCCGCCCTGCCCCACCGGCGGCGCGGCCTCCGGGAACTGCGGCGCGCGCCAATGGTCGATGTAGCTGACCTGGTGCACGCAACTAATCGTGCAGTTCGGCGCGCAGCCTTTTTCGGTGAGGAACTCGCGCTCGATATCCGTGCGCTTGTACTCGGCGAGAGGCACGCCCGGGTAGCCGCGCTGCTGCGAGCAGTAGTGCACCAGCCCGTTCTCGCAAATGTACAGGTAGCGCGAGCC
>CAXUNH010000084.1:0-13851 GCA_964252405.1 uncultured Acidobacteriaceae bacterium
GAGGATGGTTTCGCCGGGCGACTCGTCGACGCCGGCGAAGAGCGAGCCCATCATGCAAACGTCGGCGCCGGCGGCGATGGCCTTGGTGATGTCGCCGGAAAACTTGATGCCGCCGTCGGCGATGATGGGGATATCGCGTTCGCGGCCGGCGCGGGCGGCTTCCGAGATAGCGGTGATCTGCGGCATGCCGGCGCCGGTAACCATGCGCGTGGTGCAAATAGAGCCGGGGCCGATGCCGACCTTGACGGCGTCCGCACCGGCGTCCATGAGGGCGAGCGCGCCCTCGTAGGTGGCGATGTTGCCGGCGAGGAGATCGATGCCGGGAAAGCGCTTTTTGCACTCGCTGACGGCTTCGAGGACGCGGGAGCTGTGGCCGTGGGCGGAGTCGATCGCCAGGGCGTCCACGCGGTTTTCGACCAGGGCGGCGGCGCGATCGAGGAAGTCGCCGGTGGCGCCGATGGCGCCGGCAACGCGGAGGCGGCCCTGCTCGTCCTTGCTGGCGTTCGGGTATTTGAGCTTTTTCTGGATGTCCTTCACGGTGATGAGGCCTTTGAGTTCGTAGGCGTCGTTGACAACCAGAAGTTTTTCTACGCGGTGCTTGTGGAGGATCTGTTCGGCGTCTTCGAGGGTGGTGCCGACGGGGACGGTGATGAGGTGTTCCTTGGTCATCACGTCGCCGATGGGGATGTCGGTGCGGTTGACGAAGCGGAGGTCGCGGTTGGTGAGGATGCCGACGAGTTTGCCGCCGCGGGTGACGGGGACGCCGGAGATCTTGTAGCGGCGCATGACTTCAAGGGCGTCGGCGATGGGGCGGTAAGGCTCGATGGTAACGGGGTCGACGATCATGCCGGATTCGGAGCGCTTGACCTTATCGATTTCGCCGGCCTGGGCCTCAATGGAGAGGTTGCGGTGGACGACGCCTAAACCACCTTGTTGCGCCATGGCGATGGCCATGCGGGATTCGGTGACCGTGTCCATGGCGGCGGACATGAGCGGCGTGGCGAGGGTGATGCGGCGGGTGAGGCGAGTGCTTGTGCTGACCTGGGTAGGGACCACGTCGGAGTAGGCAGGCACGAGAAGGACGTCGTCAAAGGTCAGGGCTTCTGGAACGGGGGTGCTGATCATACGGTTCCAGCGATTTTAGAGCAGTTGCGTGGACAGGGTGTGCCGTTTTGGGAAGTTGAGGCAGCGTCAGCAGTTCCGCGCGAACAAAGGTTGCAGACGACCCACCAAACCGTTGAGTGGTGGAGACCGCGAGCAGGGCGTTGAATGCTGATGAGCAAGCAGACGGAACACAGGGAGTTTTGCAGAGATGTTGAAGGTCCATAGCGAAGTGGCGAACGGGTGTTCTGCGTGCCGGACAGGGAATGGGCTCGGCTTTGAGCTCACCATGGCATTTCAGCCGATTGTGGATGTGGAAGCCCGGCGAGTCTTCGCCTATGAGGCGTTGGTGCGCGGGGTGGGCGGGCTTTCTGCCGGCCAGGTGCTGAGCATGGTCAACGAAGAGAACCGCTACGCTTTCGACCAGACCTGCCGGGTCAAAGCCATTGAGCTCGCGGCGAAGCTTGGGGTTGCGCAGCGCGGGGCGAAACTTTCGGTGAACTTCATGCCGGGCGCGGTATATAGTCCAGCGGCGTGCATCCGGCGTACCCTCCAGGCGGCGACGTTTCACCGTTTCCCGCTGGACGCGATGATCTTCGAGATTACCGAAAGCGAACGTGTCGTTGACGCGGGACACATGCAGCGCATTGCAACGGAGTACGCGAAGCACGGGTTTACGCTGGCGCTGGATGATTTCGGTGCGGGTTTTTCGGGATTGAACCTGCTTTCGGAACTAGAAGGCATCAGCTTGATCAAGCTCGATGGAGCGTTGGTCCGGGGCATCGAAAAGAACAGTCGGGCGGAGCGCATTGTTTGCTCGCTGGTGGGTCTGTGCGGAGAGCTGGGCATTGAGGTGCTCGCGGAGTGCATCGAGACCCGGGAAGAGTATGCGACGCTTCGGCAGTGCGGCGTGCGGCTGATGCAAGGCTATCTGTTCGCAAGGCCAGGCTTTGAAAGCCTCCCGGAAGTGGTTTGGCCGGAGAGCTACGCCTCTGAAGGAGAGGCCGTGCTCAGGCAGCCGCAGGGGGCCGCTTTGTCCCTCGCGGCCGCCGTGGCCTAGGGGGAGGGCGCGAGCGCTCGCCTGTTACGCAAGCTTGCCTATGGGCGGCCTCACCGGCCAGCGACCTGGTGCCGGAAAGCCGCCAGTGCAGCGAAGTTCGTCTCTGTCGCAGGCTGTGCTTCCACATACGCCGAATCGATGCCCTAACCGTTCGGAGATCGCCGGGCACCCCGAAGGCGCCGTCCAGGTACTGCCAGAGCGGCCAGGAAGATCACCACCGGATAACACTCCAGCACGTATCTCGGCTCGGAATTATCGATGGTCATCAACATCGCGGACCGCAGGACAACAAAGCCCAGCATCGCGAGGGCGAGGGCACGATATTCGTTCCACCCCGCCCGCCACCACTGCACCCACCCTGCGACCGCACACGTCAGTAGGGCCACATTGCAGCCTCCGTACAACCACCCAAGCAACGCAGCCTTCGGCCGCACGCTCATACGCCACCAATCCAGCGGCATCCGGGGCAAAAGCTCCGTCCTTGGCCGCAGCCACATGTCCCCCAGCCGTGCCAGCGGCAGAAGCACGTAGTAGCGTACCGGATGCGCCCGCACCCGCACCGCGGCCAACTGCGCAAACGCATCCTCAATCGCGGGCGTCGATGAAGTTTCTTCGTTGTACCGCGCGATCAACCCCGCAGTTTCCGCGCGTTGTGCCCCGCTGTCGAACGCTCGCGCTGGAAGATCCTCCATCGACAGCACCGATCCGTCGTACACCCAATACACCCGCGCGGTATCCCCCAGGCCGACACCCCACGTCCGGTACCAGCGCGCAAAGCCCAGGGGCGCGGACTCCCCCGGATCATTCGCATACTTCGGCGCCAGCGGCTGGAAGACGTGGAACACCCGCCAGTTCCGCACCGCCCAAAGCCCCAGAGACGCCACCAAGAGGCTACTCGCCAGGAACGGTCCCCACCACACCCTGCGATCGCTGGAGGCAACCTGCGTTCTTCCACGTCGATACGCCACCCACGCCATCGCCGGCAGCAACACAGCCGCTAGCAAGACGCCGTCCGGCCGCAACAACGCCGCGCCACCTCCCGCCGCTCCGACAACCCAGGCCCACCGTAGACGGCACCGGTCGTCCATCCACCTTACGAAGCCCCAGAAACCGCACACGACACAGAAGATCGACAGCGTTTCGGTGAGCGCTGCGGCGGGGTAGTTGGCCGTAAACGGACAAAGCGCCGCGATCCACACACAAGCCAGGCCGGCGCGAGCCCCAAACACCCGCCGCGCGGCGAACCCCAGCAGCGCACACCCCAGCAGGTCGACGAACACCTGCACGGAGATCACGGCCAGGTAGTTCCCCGTCCCAAACAGCACGAAGCACAACGCCAGAAACAGCGGATACCCGGGCAGGCGAATCAGCGTAGGCCGGATCCGGTCCTCCGTCAGCCCATACACATGGTGAGCGAGCATGTTGTGGGCCAGGTCGCCATAGATCAGCGTGTCCCCCACAAAGCGCGGGTGCAGCCACACAAAAAAAGACCGCAACAGCAGTCCTGCGGCCAGCGCAGCCGCCCAGCCCCACCTTTCCCGCCGATCCAGCCGCATGTCACCTGCATTCTAGTCAAAGCAACACGCTTCAACGGCTAAACCCGAAGTGCTGCCTCCCTTCCCGGTCAGGGCGCCGGTTGTGAGACGCGGCCCTTGCCGCGTAGAGTGGGGGCCATGCGACGCCTTGGGCTCCGGAGCTGGGTTCTTCTGTTCGGCACGGCCCCGGCCGTGCTGGCGCAAGCTCCAGCCAACCCGGACCTTGCGCGAGCGCAGGCACAGATTGAGCATGGCCAGGCGGATCAGGGAATTACATCTCTCCGGGAGCTTGCGGTCCGGACGCCCGCTGTGCCCGGCGCAACGCACGCCCTGGGCGTGGCGCTCTACCGCACAGGCAAGCTGCTGGAGGCGGTCAAGGTGCTCGCGCAGGCGGAGCAGGAAGACCCGAAGGACATCGAAGCCGTGCAACTCCACGGCCTCGCCCTTTACCGGCTGGGCCAGCCCGCGGCAGCGATCCCCTATCTGCAGCGAGTCCGCCAGTGGACGCCCGACGCCAATGCCGACGCGAACCATGTGCTGGGGCTCTGCTACCTCAACGCACGACAGTACGACGACGCGCGGGCGAGCTTCGCGGCCGAGTTCAACGTGTCCCCGGAGTCCGCCGCGGCGTATCTGCTTCTTGGGCGCCAACTGATGCTTGCCCAGCTTCCGGAGTTAGCCGCGGGCGCCGCAGCGAAGGCACTCGCGCTCGATCCGCACCTGCCCATGGCGCATTTCATGCAGGGGGAGATCCTGCTGTTCAAGTCCCAAACCGGCGCGGCGCTCAAGGAGTTCGAGGCCGAGCGCGCGCTGAACCCCATGTACGCCCCCGTGTATGAGCGACTAGGTGATCTGTACAGCCGGGTCGGCAAGCTCGCCGAAGCGCAGGAGGTGCTGATGAAAGCGCTCTCGCTGGACACCAGCAGCACCGGCCCGTTCATCCTGATGGGCAAGGTCCTGTTACGGCGCGGCGATGCGCAAAATGCGCTCCTGTACCTTCGCCGTGCCGAGCGCATGGACCCAGGCAACGTGTCCACGCACACGCTGCTGGGACAGGCCTACCGCGCGGTGGGCGAGGACGCCAAGGCTAAGGCAGAGATCGGCGAGACGGCCCGGCTGAATGCAGCCAATCAACTTCAGTTGCAGCCGGTGAAGTGATTGTTCGTGCGCCTGAGCATCGCTGGCCTGATGGTCCTGGTGTTCGTGGGCCTTGGTGCGGCCCAAATGCCGTATCCACCGGTTGGAGGGCACGCGGGTCCTCTCTGGTTTGAGGATGTCGCCGCGCAGGCCGGGTTGACCATGCTGAACGTGAACGGTGGCGTGGACACCAAGCGGTTCATCATCGAGACCACCGGCAGCGGCGTCGCGATCCTTGACTACGATCATGACGGCTGGCCGGACATTCTGCTCATGAACGGCGCGCCCGCGGGCACCGGTCGCGACGGCGCCGGCGGGAAGGATGCACCCACACCGCACCTGTACCGCAATCTTCACAACGGCCGCTTCGCGGATGTTACGCACCAGGCCGGTCTGGATCGGCTGACCGGATGGGGCCAGGGCGCGTGCGTCGGCGACTACGACAACGACGGCTACGACGATCTCTACCTGACCTACTACGGCCACAACCGGCTGCTGCACAACGAGCGCAACGGCACGTTTCGCGAGGTCGCCGGACCGGCAGGCGTGGCCGGCAACGGGGAGGCCTGGGGTACCGGCTGCACCTTTGTGGATGTCGATCGCGATGGCAAGCTCGACCTCTTTGTGTCGAACTATGTCGACTTCGATGTCGCGACCGTGCCGAAGCCCGGTGAAGGCGTCATGTGCATCTGGAAAGGTACGCCCGTGATGTGCGGCCCGCGCGGGCTACCGTATACTCCTAATCTGCTCTACCGCAATCGCGGCGACGGCACGTTTGAAGACGTCAGCCAGCGTGCAGGGATCACCCAAACCAACGGCCACTACTGCTTCAGCACAACGTCTCTGGATGCCGACAACGACGGCTGGCCGGACCTCTATGTTGCCTGCGACAGCACCGCTTCCATTCTGTACCGCAACAACCACGATGGCACCTTTACCGATGTGGCTGCGGATGCGGGCGTGGCCTACAACGACGAAGGCCGTGAACAGGCAGGCATGGGGATCACCATCGGGGACGCGAGGGATGACGGAGGGATGTGGATCTTCAAGACCAACTTCTCCGACGACACCGCTTCCCTGTACCGCGACGACGGAAAAGGGCAGTTCTCCTGGGCGATCCCGGAGGCCGGCCTGGCCCTGAACACGCAGTTTCTCGGGTGGGGGACGATGTTCTTCGACCCCGACAATCGCGGCGCGCTGGACCTTGTCGTTGCCAACGGACATGTGTACCCCGAGGTAGATACAGCGCATCTGGGCGCAACCTACAAGGAGCCTCGCCTGCTGTACTACGGCGACGGCCATGGGCACTTCACGGATCTGAGCGCGACCTCCGGGCCTGGCATCACCACAGCGGCTTCGGGACGCGGTCTGGCCACGGCCGACCTGTGGAACGACGGGCGGACTGAGGTGGTGATCAACAACATGAGCGGTCCGCCCAGCCTGCTCGTCAACCGCGCTCCCAACCGCAACCACTGGATCGGTCTGCAACTGCAAGGCACACGCAGCAACTGCGATGCCATCGGCGCCAGAGTCGCGGTGACCGCCGCGGGCAAGACGCAGACTGCGGAAGTCCGCAGCGGAGGCAGCTACATCTCCAGCAGCGATCTCCGGCTGCACTTCGGGCTGGGCTCGGCAACGGTCCTCTCTGACATCGCGGTTCGCTGGCCCAGCGGAGTTCTCGAGCACTTCACAGCGCGCGAGGTGGATGGGTTCGTCCCGTTGCGGGAAGGCGCCGGTGCGCAAGCGTTGAGGGGACCAAAACTGCCCTTCAAAATTAAAGTGCCTCGCCTTTACGCGCCCATTCTGCCGGGCTTATAGTGACAGACCTCCCCAGAACGGCCCATTGCGGACAAGACATTCCCGGTCCGTAGGTCAACGATTGTGCTTCTTCAACAAGAGCAGCCGTTTCACTCAGGGTGGCCCCCAATGCAGAAAACGTATCCGAGCAATACATCCTCAGGCGGCAAGCTTTCCTGCCCGCGTGTGCTTCTGGCTTTGGCGGTGCTGCTGACCGGATTCGGTCTCGGATCCAAGGCGAGGGCCCAATCGGTCTACGGGTCCATCGTGGGCACCGTCACGGATGCGACCGGGGCCAGCGTACCGCATGCAAACATCACGGTGACGGACGTCGCCAAAGGCACCACCGTCAAGGTGCAAAGCAACGACAGTGGCGAGTACACCGTGCAGCACCTGATCTCGGACGTATACCGCGTCGTTGTGGAGGCGCCGGGTTTTGCCAAGGCGACACGCGAGGGCGTGCAGGTCTACGTCGACACGGCTCCGAAGGTCGATGTGCAGCTTTCGGCGGGCGCAGAAACCACCACCGTCAACGTCTCCAGCGAGGCGCCGGTGCTGCAGACCGAGCGCGCCGATGTGTCGACGATTCTGAATGAGCGCGCGGTAGAAAACCTGCCCAACCTGAACCGCAACTTCACGGCCTTTGAACTGCTGACGCCCGGTACCAGCTACATCGGGTGGAACGTGGGCGAATCCAGCAATCCGCAGCGCAGCCAGCAGATCGAGGTCGATGGCCAGCTACCCTTTGCCACCGGCTATGAGCTGGACGGCACCGACAATCAGGACCCCATCAACGGCATCGCGGTCATCAACCCGAACCTCGACGCCGTCTCCGAGATGAAGGTCACCTCGCAGAACTACGACGCCGAGCAGGGCAAGGCCGTGGCCGGTCTGGTCACGGCACAGACGCGCTCTGGAAGCAATGCCCTGCACGGATCGGCCTTTGAGTTCCGCCGCTCGGATGCGCAGCAGGCGCGCGATCCCTTTACCGAGTACGCACCCGCCCCGATCACCGGACGCTACATCCCCTCCAACCTCCACAACCAGTTCGGCGGCTCGGTCGGTGGGCCCATTCGCAGGGACAGGCTGTTCTTCTTTGGCGACTACCAGGGCCTGCGCGAGAAGACCGGCTCAGCCCAGATCACCACAGTCCCCACCGCCCTGGCGCGCACGACGTGCAGTTCCGGCGGCGACTGCAATCTGAGCGACTATCTGCAGCCCGGCGCGGTACCGGCCGGCTCCCTGCCCAACTGCGGCACCCAGTTCTGCCAGGGTCTCATCTTCGACCCCGCCACGAACCTCAACTCAGCCGTCGGCCGCAGCTCGTTTCCGGGTAACATCATTCCGGCCGGACGGCTCTCCACACCGGCGGTCAACTTCTTCAAACTGCTCCCTGCGCCCAATACCGGCACGGCGGGACAGATCGTGAACAACTTCATCGCCGCCGGCACGGGAAGCTTCAACACGGATCAGTTCGACGTGCGTGTGGATGGCCGCGCGGGTCAAAACCTGCACCTCTTCGGACGCTATACCCGCTTCGACTCCAACCTCTCCGGCGCGCCGTACTTCGGGGGCGCGGGCGGAGCGGGCTTTGCCAACGGCTTTGCCGGAACGGACACCTCCCTGCAGCAGAGCCTGGCTTCGGGCGGCGATTACACGTTCTCGGCCAGGTGGTCCACTGACTTCCGCTTCGGCTGGTACCGGATCTATCTCAACGAAGAAGGTCCCGGGTACAACCAGGCGCTGGGCAATCAGCTTGGCATCCCGAACACCAATGTCGGTGACCTATCGCTCAACGGAGGCCTGCCGCAGTTCGACATCCAAATCCCCAGCAACGGCTCCAATGGCAGCGGAAGTCTGACCTACGGCACCAGCGCAAACCAGAACCTGCAGGATGAGGACCAGTTTCAAATCGTCGATAACTGGTCACACTCCGTGGGCAATCACAATGTCCGCTTTGGCGCGGACCTGCGTTACGCGCTGAACCACATCGTCTCGGTGCAGAACAACACCCTCCGTTCAGGGCTCTACAACTTTGTCGGGCAAACAACCTCGGGTGCTCCCAGCCCCGCGGTAACCGTGAACTCCGGCGTTGGCTTTGCGAGCTTTCTGCTGGGCGACATCAACTTCTTCAGCCGCAGCCAGACCTTCAGCACCGACGCGGCCGAACGCCAGAAGCGCACGTTCTTCTACGCCCAGGATCAGTGGCGCGTCACCAAGAACCTCACCCTCAACTACGGTCTGCGTGACGAGATCTACTTTCCGGAGACCGTAAACGGCCCGGGTAACGGCGGCCTGCTGGATCTCAATGCCGGGATCGTTCGCATCGCAGGCGTCGGGCCGTGGGCAACCAACCTCAACGTAGGCAAGAGCTGGACCACGCTTGCGCCACGCCTTGGGATCGCCTATCAGCCCATGGCCAGCACGGTGCTGCGCGCGGGCTATGGCCGTGTGTACGGGCAAGGATGGTCCGGCAACACCTTTGGTCTGGTGCTGACGGATTCCTATCCGATCCAATACGTACAGAACATCAACGCGGCGAACGGTGTCGCGCCCATCGGCTTCAACCTCTCCCAGGGCCCGCCCGCGGCGGTGGCTCCCTCCATTCCCTCCAACGGCAGCTATGTTCTGCCCGACGGCATCCAGGAGTCCACGCGCCCGCTCTACGTGAGGATCCCCACCCTGGACGCGTGGAACGTAGCTCTGCAACAGACCTTGTCCCCCACGCTGTCCCTGCAGATCACGTATGTGGCCAGCCACGCGGTGCACAACATGTTCGACTCCTCTAACGAGGCGGATGCGAACCAGCCCACCATCGCCGGCTTCAACAACTGCGGCAGCACATTGCCCATCACCTTCGGTCCGGGATGCTCGGCGGCAAGCATCAACCCGCTGACCAACCTGCCCTACACCACCAACGACCGCCGTCCCTTCTACAACGGCAGCGCACAGGCGCTGGGCGCGCAGTTCGGAACGCCCCACGGCTGGACGCAGAGCTTCCGGTACAACGCCAACGAGGCAACCAGCAGCTACCAGGCCTTGCAGGTGGTGCTGGAAAAGCACTTCAGCCACGGGCTGCAGTTTCTCTCCCACTACACCTGGGCACACGCGCTCGCGCATGAGTCCGATTACTTCTTTATCGACAAGAATGCAGACTACGGCAACAGCTACTACAACCGGCGGAACGTCTTCCTGTTGTCCGGCAACTACGACCTGCCGTTTGGCCGCAACAAGCAGTTTGCGTCCAACGTGCCCGGCGTCGTGAACCAGATCATCGGCGGCTTCGCCCTGAACGGCACGCTCACCTGGGAGAGCGGCCTGCCCTTTACGCCCAACTACGCAAGCTGCGCGGCGGACCAGGACGTGGATACCGGTGGCTCGCTGTGCCGTCCGAGCAAGAGCGGCATTGCCCCGGACATCGGCCCGCGCGCCTTTGATCCCATTGCCCATCGCGTGAAGTACTTCACGGCTGCTCCCGCGGTGCTCGGCAACGGACAGACGTTTGGCTCCTTCACCCGGCCGGCCTTCGCGACCTTCGGCAACTATGGGCGCGATTCCCTGTGGGGACCGCACTACATCGACACCGACTTCTCCGTGGCCAAGAGCTTCTTCCTCACCGAACGCGCCACGCTGCAGTTCCGGGCCGAGTCCTTCAACCTCTTCAACCATCCCAACCTCGGCGGCCCGGACAGTTGCGTCGATTGCCAGGACGGCAACGCCGGCACCATCTCCGGCATCGTGGCCTCGCAGGACGGCACCACCATGCGCCGCCTGCAGTTCGCCGCGCGCATCCAGTTCTAACCCGAGAGGAACGCCGCCAAGGACCCCCTTGGCGGCGGCTACTTCCCTGCGGTAACAGGAGCCTCACGGCCGCAGTCCGAAAACGTGATCTCCCCGGAGGCGTGACGGTAGACAGGCTCCCCCGTGGATTGACCCACTTCCTCGAAGCTCACCGCGTATCCGCCTCCCGGCAGCGGCGTCGCGGCGACGCCTGCGTTCGCCGCGATCGAACACGCCGTTCGCAGATCCAGGGTGTGCTCGCCGCCGGGCAGCACGTCCGCCTGCAGACGGAGCGTGTGCCCCTCCAAGGCCACATGCGTGAGCTTCATACCCGTGCTCGGGTCGCCCACACGGAGAGGCAACCGGTGCTGAAGGAGCGAGACCCCTCCCTGCCACTCGAGACGGAGGTGGCTCACGCCCGGCGGTGCGGGCAGGGTCACGGCGCCATGCTCGTCCCCCGGGTGATCCTCCACCGCTACCGGAAGTGCCGCGCCCTGGAACTTCGCCGTGACGGCGCGCGCACCGAGCGGGATCTGCGGCGCGAACAGAAGCTCGGTTGCCGCACCCTGGTTCACGATGTCGAGATCGATAGCCGTCGCGCTCTGCTTCATCGAGAGCGCCAGCGTTGCATGGGCCAGACGAACATTGCCCACCTCCACGTGGTCCCAGTTTGGGGGCAGATGCGGCGCAAAGCGGATCTCGTTCTCCGCCCCACGCACCTCAAGCCCCAGCAGCCCGCGCACGGCTGCATCCAGTACGCCGGCCGAGGACCAGGTCTGCTCCGGCACCGACTCGGTCTGCTCATGGAAGAAGTCGCCCGCAAACACCTCGTGCACGTGCCCGAGCGAATCCAGCCGGTTCCACGCCAACGCGTCATTCCAGATCGCCTGGCCGATCTCCGGCTGATGCGCTCTCCAGAAAGCCACCGCAGCCTGCGTCGTGCCCGGTGCGGTGATGCTGCCGCGCCCGTAGGAGGCGGGATCATAGTCCGGAGAACTGAGCGCCACCTCCCGCACGCCCCAGTCCGCCTGGAAGTCCGCGGAGGCAATCTGCTCCAGCACAGCCTCGCTTTGGGCGGGGGAGAACACGCCTGCACTGAGGATTCCGCCTGGCCCCTTGCGACGGCTGGGGATGGCCGCCCCATTCCCGGTATGCCCGTCGATCCAGAAATTTCCTGCCGCGTTCCAGTAGTGGGCAGCGATCGCGGCCTTCAACTGCCGGCTCTCCGCCCGGGCCCCACGCGCCAGCTCCGGGTGATCGGTCGCCTCGGCGAGCTGCGCAAAGCCCTCCTCGGCTGCGAGCACACCGGCGGAGAGCGAGAGATCGTCCACGGGTCGCGCCTGCTCATCGCTGCCTTCCTTGTCCTGCGGGATGTGCGGAAGTCCATCGGCGCTCCCGCTGAGCGTGCGCAGGTACTGGTCCGCCAGCAGGAGCGAGTTCCAATGCTCGCGCGCAAAGGCCGTGTCCCCGCTCTCGGCGACGTAGCGAGCCACCGTGGCCAGGTAATCCGCCGTGATGTCCACGTGCACATACATGTACGGATACTTCGACCAGTCGATCAGGCCGGCGCTCTGCGAGAGCTCATGCCAGATCATTCCCGTCTTCGGCTGCTGGTACTTCATGATGAACTCCAGCTCCTCGCGCGCGCGGCTGTACTCGCCCGCCGAGACGAGCGCGTTCGTCGCGACCAGACCATCGCCGCCGAAGAACCACGCATACTGCGGCCGGCGCGCATCCCGGGAGGGTCCATAGCCCGCGACCAGACCGCAGCCCAGGATGGGATTGCACACCCAGGCTTGGTCGAGCGCGATCTCCGCCCAAACGATCGCGCGGTTGGTCTCCTCATCGGGCGTAGTCACCGCAAGGGCGCTGCTCTCCAACTGCACATCGTGCGCCAGTGCTTTCGCTCGTTCGGCGCCGAGGCGTGCCTCAAACGCGTGAACGGCAGCGCTGCGATCGCCCACCTTCGGGTCCATCAGTAGCAGCGCCATTGACGCCCGCGAGACCCCATCCACAAAGGCGCCGGTGCGCATCGTAAACGACACTCTAGACTGGGCCGGGACGGTGGGATTGCCCGTGTCGTCGTGCTCGACGATGTTTGCCGACGCCACGGCCGCGCTGTAGCCATGCTCCGGCTCCGTGATGGCATAGCCGGGCAGATCGCCCTCCCACCGCGTGTACTGTCCACCCACCGAGCCGGGCCACATCAGGTTCATTACCGGAACGAAGTGCACGCCGATGTCCAGCGGGCGCGCGCCCTGGACCTCGTAACTCAGGGCTGCACCGGGCTCGTCCCGGGGCACAAACAGCGTCTCGCGCACCACGTAGTCCGGGCCGATGTACACCCGCGTGATCGCGCCCGGCGTGTAGTCGATGCGTCGCAGCAGCGCCTGGCCGTCTGTCTCTGCGGCCGCGCCGACGGGACGGAACCCCACCTGAAGATGGCTCAGGATCTGGAAGGGATAGCCCCAGACCTCCAGGCCCTGCGCCCCGTATCCCATGATCACGGCCCGCTCGCCATGCGCCGCAACAAAGCGTTGCTGCACGGCGTCCGTGCTCCACACACGCAGGCCGCGGGCGGCGTCTTGCGGCAGCTGCGCGCCGGCCACCCGCGTCAAGCTGGACCCGTAGAGCGCCATCCAGGGCAGCAGCGAGAGCAGGCCCCGAACCGTGCACCGCCGAGCTCCGCTGTCGCCCATCATCGCCGTCGTCAGCCATCCTACCGGAACGCAGGGGCCCCCACAGGCGCCGGAACAAGACCCCAGGCCGGGGAGTGCAGCCAGCAGACATGCAACACGGTCGTGTTCGCCAGACGGTGCTTCCCCGCCGGCACGCGATGCTGAGGCTCCGCATCCCCCTCCGGAGTCGCCGCCATCCCCTCCCTTCGTTCGCGGTCATGTTACTTTCGTGCAGTTCTAAGCCGGGCCCGCGGAGCGCAAGATTCGTTGCATGCGCGTCTCTCTTGCAGCCCTCGCCTCCGAGCCCCTCCACCGGACCTTCCAGGTGCCCGTCTCTGTCCAGGTCCGCCCTTCCCGCGGCATGTCCGGGGAGCACCACTACACGACTGACAGCTCTACCCTGCGCAACATGCTCCGCCGCCAGACCGACCTCTCCGGTCCAGCGATCGACCGCTTTATGAGCGACCTCCGCTCGGCCTCCACCGCGCGCCTCTCGGGCGTGGAGCTCAACGACCGCACCCTGAAAGAGATCGGCTTCTTCGTCGACTAGCCGGGACGCTCAGTTTGACGGCTGCAAGGTTGGCGGCTTCGGGGGAGCACTTCATTCTCGGCAAGAGAGCCCGTCACCACCTCAGCAACGCGCAGGGCAGCCCCGCCCCCAGCGCAGCCGTCAACGCGCAGCGCCAACCCCAGCCAACGCGCAGCGCCAACCCCAGCCAACGCGCGGCGCCGCCCCGATTGACTCCCCCGCCCCGATTGACTC
>CAXUNH010000085.1:0-13661 GCA_964252405.1 uncultured Acidobacteriaceae bacterium
CATCTACGGCAAGGAGTTTCAGTACGACCAGGACGAGGGCATCGCACGGGCGATCGGCGAAGTGCAGATGGACTTGCAGGCGCCGGAGCCGGGCGGGAAGGCGCCCGCCGCAGGCTCGCAAGCCGCATTGAGCTTTGCGCAGGAGGACGAGGCGGCGTTGGATCCGCGGGTCATCCATGTACGCACGAGCGGGGTGGTGTACCTGCGCAAGATGGGGCTGGCCGCGACGGGGGAGGCGACCGAACTTCGCTACGGAGGCATCACCTGCACCTCCCGGGGCGCAGAGTTCGACGCGGCGCAGAGCGTGGTGCGTTTGCTGGCCGAGGTGCACATGACGGGCACGGTGCGCAGCGCCGCCTTTTCGCTGAACGCGGGTCGCGCCGAGTTGAACCGGTCTGCGAACACAGCCGATCTGGTGGCGCCGGTTCTGCTCTCCGCCGAGCGGAGTGCGCGTGCGGCGCATGCCCTGCTGCATCTTCGCAAAGATGGCTCGCTGCAGGCTGCGGAGGCGAACGGGGCCGTCGAGATGCGGGCGGGCACCCGGATCGTGACCGCCCCCCAGGCGGAGGCGGTCTTCGGGGCGGAGAACCGGCCGCAGCACGCGCGGCTGTTCACAGGAGTGCGGCTCGCGGAGACGGACCGCAACAAGCCGGGGCAGGGCTCGGCCGGAACAATGGACCTGAGTTGGGACCCGGAAGGACTGTTGAGCAGTGTGACGGCGGATGGGGCGGTGCAGTTCTCCGGAACGGCGTCCGCCGCGGACGGGACGGTGCAGCGCCAGTTTGCGGCCGACCGGATGGTGGCGGAGTTCGTCCCCGCATCCGGGTTCGCTGGACGACGCGCGGTGCTGCGGCGTGTGCGCCTGACGGGCAAAGCGTCCGCTGGATCGGTTCGGCAGCCCTCCCTTGGGCACGAACGAGCCGTGTCCAGCAGCGTACGTGGCGATGACCTCCTCACCACGTTTGCGGCTGGTCCGGGCGGAAGAGTGACCGCCCAGGATCTGTCCGCTACAGGGCATACACGCCTGGAGCAGACGGCGGAAGATGGCGCTCATCAGCAGAGCACGGGGGATTCGCTGCATATCCTGTTTGCGGGAGCCCGGACGGGAGATACGCCGTCCCCGGCAGGACAGGAGGTCGCTTCCGCGATACAAACCGGTCATGTAGCCTTCCTGTCTGTGACCCCGAAGAAAGACGCCGGGGGCGGACCGGGTGGCGAGCAGACCACCGGGCGGGCGGAGAGGGCCGAATACGCGGGCCCGGCGAAGACGCTGACCTTAGTGGGCGCCCCGGGGGCCCGGGCCGAGGTGCACCAGAGCCAGGGGGATGTGCAGGCGGCGCAGATCGTCCTGCAGCAGGGCACCGGGGATGCAGAGGCGACAGGTGGGGTGATTGCTACGAGTCTGGGCGCGGAAGGAGGGCCTGCGACGCACGTCCTGGCGAGCCGCGCGCGTCTACTGCACAGCGCCGGGTTGACCGAATTCTTTGGCGAGGCAGGGCGGCCGGCACAGCTCTGGCAGGCGGGGTCGCAGGTACTTGCGGCGGAGATCACGCTGGATCAGCACCGCCACGGGATGTCCGCGCGGCCGGGCACACCGGGCGGGGACGTGCAGGCGGTCTTTGCCACAGCGGAAGGCAAGCCGGCGACGCAGGCCGTGGGTCCGGCGTCCGCCAAAGGCAGTGCGGCTGCCGGTCGAGCGGGCGCGGGCGCGCCGGTAGGCGATGCCTTACCCGAGGCCGGGAGGAATGCCGTCCAGGTGAGTGCAGGGCGGATGGACTACGACGACGTTCAGCACCAGGCCGTGTTCACGGACAAGGTGCGCCTCACCGGCGCGCTGGGCGAGGTCTCTGCGGACCGGGGTACGGCCACGTTGCGCGCCGGAGACGCAAAGCCGGGCCGGGCCGGGCCGGGAGCGCTCGGCGGGGCCGACCTGGGCGGAAGCCTGGAACGCATGGTCATGCTGGGCGATGTGCGCTTGAGCCAGGTGGGGAGGACAGGGATCGGGGAGCAACTGACCTATACCGCGGCCACGGACAGCTTCGTGCTGACGGGCGTGCCGGGCAAGCCGCCCCGTGTGATGGGCGAGCGCGGAACCCTGGTTACCGGCGCGACCCTGCTGTTCCGGAACACGGATAGTACGATCGTGGTGGCGGGCGCAGAGAGCGGACCGAAGGCACCGGGAGGAACGCGGGTGCATACGGAAACCGACCTCAAGGGGAAGCCCTGACGCAAAACCTGATGCGGACACTGGCGACGGAAGAGATCGGCAAGGCGTACGGCGGGCGGCAGGTGGTGCGCGGCGTCAGCCTGGAGATCCGGCAGGGCGAAGTCGTCGGCCTGCTTGGACCGAACGGCGCAGGGAAGACCACGACCTTCTACATGATTGTCGGACTGGTGCGGCCTGACCTGGGCCGCATTGCCGTGGATGGGGCCGACATCACCCGTACGCCGATGTACCTGCGGGCGCGGGAGCACGGCATCAGCTATCTGCCGCAGGAGCCCTCCGTGTTTCGCAAGCTGACAGTCGAAGATAACATTCTGGCCGTAATGGAAACACAACATGGGACTTGGCAGCAGCGGCGGCAGCGAACCGAGACCCTGATCAACCAGTTGACCCTGGGGCATGTGCGAAAGACGCAGGGCTATGCGCTCTCCGGCGGCGAGCGTCGTCGGGTGGAGATTGCGCGCTGTCTGGCGATCGAGCCGGCTTTCATTCTGCTGGACGAACCGTTTTCGGGGATCGACCCAATCGCGGTCCTGGAGATTCAGCAGATCATCTTCGAACTGAAGGCTCAGGGGATTGGCATTCTGATCACCGATCACAACGTGCGCGAGACCTTGAGCGTTACCGACCGGGCCTACATTATCAATGACGGGAAGATCTTCCGGACGGGCACTCCCGGCGCGCTGGGGCGGGACCCTGAGGTGAAACGGATCTACCTGGGAGAGAACTTCCAGTTGGGGGACAGCCGCCGCGAGGACCGGGATCTTCCTCGACCGGAGGACGACGGGTCGCCTGCCGGCCGGTGATGTCTCGCCATGGAGCAATTCGGTGCCCAAACTGCTCCTTCGTTGCAGAGTTTCCCTGAAATTTCGGAGTAAACTGCAGGGACACCCCCAGAGCGACCCGTGGCGGGGTGGCGGCGAGCCTCTCTTGTCCGCGGAAACGAACGGGCTCCGGAGTCGCGGACGTTGTTACAGACCAGACTGAATGTAAAGCTCACGCAGCGCCAGGTGCTTACCCCCGGTCTGGTGCAGATGGTGGGCGTCCTTGCGCTGAACAATCTTGAACTCAAGGACATGATCACGAACGAATTGGTCGAGAATCCGGTACTGGAGGAGATCGATCCGAGTGTGGAGCCGCTGGAGGAGCGCACCGGGCGCGAGGGCGACCGCGAGCGCACCGCTCAGGAGGTCGCGACCGAAGGCGAGCGCGTGGAGAAGGACCCCTTCGAGGAGGTCGACTTCGGGAGCTACTTCCAGGATTATCTTGACCCCGGGTTCCGCAGCCCTTCGACGTTTGAAGAGTATGACAAGCCTTCTTTTGAGCAGTTTCTGACTGCCCCGAGCACGCTCTCCGATCACCTCCAGTGGCAGTTGGGGTCGCTAAGCCTCAGCGCCGACGAGCGCCGGACGGTGGAGCTGCTGATCGGCAATTTGAATGAGGATGGCTACCTGACCGCCACGGACGAGGATCTGCTGCGGTTGGGGATGGAGCAAATCTGGGTCAACGAAGCCCAGGGGCTGCGCTGCCTGGAGGCAGCCCGGAAGGTGCTGCTGGGGTTGGACCCAACCGGAGTGGGCGCCCGCGACCTGCGCGAGTGCCTGGGTCTGCAACTCAGAGCACTGCGGCAGCGAAACGGAGTGCGCGGGGCGGACCCGCTGCCCGACACCGACCTGTTCGCCACCGCCGAAGCGGTGGTGCAGGGGCACTTGCCGTTGCTGCAACGGAGGGATCTGCGCGAGCTGGCACGGCTCTGCCGCCGGCCCGCCGGAGAGATCGCCGCCGCCGCGGAACTGATCCGCAAGCTGGACCCCCGGCCCGGGGCACGGTTCAGCGAGGTAACCACACGTCTCATCCAGCCGGACGTCAGCTTTGTGAAGCGGGACGAGGAATGGGCTGTGGTCCTGAACGACGAGGACGTTCCGTCCCTGCGGCTGAATCACGAGTACCGGCGCATGATGGTGGAGCGGCGCATGGAACGCGAGGTCCGGGACTACGTCAAGGAGCGATACCGGTCGGCCATCCAGCTGCTGCGCAATTTGGAGCAGAGAAAAGCCACGATCGTTCGGACCTGCGAAGCCATCCTCCGCCGGCAGCGGGAGTTCTTGGAGCGTGGTGTGGAAGGGCTGCGGCCCATGATGATCAAGGACGTTGCCGATGAGATCGGGGTGCATGCATCCACGGTGAGCCGGGCCGTCTCAAACAAGTACGTCCACACGCCGCAGGGGGTGTACGAGCTTCGGTTCTTCTTTTCGGAGGGGGTAAACGGGCCGGAGGGCGGCGATATGCCGCTGCTCCTGTTGAAGCGTAAGGTGAAGAAGCTGATCGAGGAGGAGGATCCGGGCAAGCCGTTGACTGACGACGCGCTGGCGTCCGAGCTGCAGCGGCAGGGCATTCAAGTGACACGAAGGACGGTCGCGAAGTACCGGGAGCATCTGGGAATTCCGAGTACCCATCAACGCCGTCAGCGTTAACGGCATCGTAACTGGGCGGAAGGAGCTTTCATGCACATCGAGTTTGTCGGTCGCGGGTTTTCAGTAACGGCCAAGCATCGCGCACACGCCACGGAGTATCTCGAGCGAATCTTCCCCATGATCCCCAACGCAACCGGAGCGCGCATTGTGCTTGCGTTGGACAAGTACAGGCACATCGCCGAGGTCGAGTTGCTGGGGTCGTCCGGCGACTTTGTGGCCCGTTGCGAAGGCAAAGACATGGAACAGGCGCTGCATGACGCGCTTCGCCGGGTGGAGCAGCAGATTGTGCACCACAATCAGCGGCACCAGACGATTCGGAGCCATGCCAAGCCAGTCACGACAGAGGATGCTGAAGCCGTCGGGGTAACGCCGATGCTGAACGCTCAGTAGCTTTCCCGAAATGGAACGAAGGCCCGCACATGCCGGGCCTTTTTCCATGTTTGTTGAAGCCGCTCAAGCTAAGTAGATGTAGGATCGTTGCTATGGCGACCCGTGGTCCGGCCGCGCGCAAAGAGAGCCTCGCGAAACCAAGGAAAGGCAAGACCGCAGCGCCGCCCACGCCGCAGGGCGAGGGGAACCCCCGTGAGCTGGTGATCGTTACTGGCATGTCCGGGTCGGGGAAGCTTTCTGCGCTGAAGACCTTTGAGGATCTGGGCTATTACTCCGTTGACAATCTGCCGCTGGAACTGATCCCCCGCTTTGCCGATCTGGTGGCAAAGTCGGCGGAGATTGAGCGCGCAGCGCTGGTGGTGGATGTGCGGGAGGGCAGCCGGCTGGACCGGTTTCCTGCCATCCTAAAGCAGGTGCGCAAGGTCCTGCCGACGCGGGTGGTGTACCTGGAGGCCAGTGAAGAGGTAATTGTTCGCCGGTTTTCAGAGACCCGACGACCGCATCCGCTGGGGCGCGAGGAGACGGTCGTCGACTCGATCCGGGCGGAGCGGAAGCGGCTAGATCCGGTGCGAAATGTGGCGGACATCCTGCTGGACACGTCCAAATTCAACGTCCACGAACTCAGGGCGCATCTGCAGGCGCAGTTTGGCCGCGAGGACGGGCCGAGCGACCAGAATCTGACCATCGCGGTGACAAGCTTCGGTTTCAAGAACGGGGTTCCGGCCGAAGCGGACCTGGTGTTTGATGTGCGATTTCTGCCCAATCCGCACTTTATCCCGGAGTTTCGCAAGCTGACGGGCAAGCATCCGCGAGTGGCAAAGTATGTGCGGTCCTTTCCGCAGACGCGCGAGTTTCTGGACAAGGTGACGGAGCTGATGACGTTTCTGCTGCCGCACTACATCAAGGAGGGGAAGAGCTACCTGACGATCGGCATCGGCTGTACCGGCGGGCAGCACCGGTCGGTGATGATCGCGGAGGAGCTGAAGAAGCGGCTCGGCGCGGCGGGGTACCGGGCGAAGGCCGGGCACCGGGACATGCCGCGATAGCTTCGGGTGGTCGGTGGTCGGTGGTCGGTGGTCGGTAGTCGGAGGGCGGTGGTTGAGGGTGGAGGCAGGTTGAGATTGCCGCGGCTGTACCCGATTGTCGATGTCGGCAGTTTGTCGGCGCGGAGCCTCGGGATGGGCGATTTTGTGCGGGAGCTGCTGGACGGCGGGGCGGAGATCCTGCAACTGCGCGACAAGAGCGGGGCGCCCCGGGAGGTTCTGGCGCGGGCTGCGTTGATCTCGGACCTGCTGCGAGGGTCAGCGTGCGTGCCGGTGATGAACGACCGGGTCGATCTGGCCCTGTTGGCAGGGTGGCCGGCTGTGCATCTGGGGCACAAGGATCTGCCGCCGGAGGCTGCCCGGTCCGTCTTTGGTGCGGGTTCTCTGGTGGTTGGTGTGTCGACGCACAATGAGGAACAGGTGGCTGCGGCCGAGGCTGGAACCGCCGACTACGTCGCGATTGGGCCTGTGTTTGGGACCTCGACGAAACGCGACGCGGAGCCCGCGGTGGGGTTGGCGGGCGTGCGGCGTGCGCGGGTGCTCACGCGCAAGCCGCTGGTCGCCATCGGCGGGATCAACCGCGACAATGCCGCAGCCGTGATCGAAGCAGGGGCGGATTCGGTGGCGGTCATCGGCGGGCTTTTTGGGGAGGACGAGAGTGTGGTTACCGTCGTGCGAGATTTCTTGCGGCGCTTGCGGTAAGGTCTATTCATTCACCCTGAGTGCGGCGCTGGGCAGCGCTTCGCGCGGAACGTAGGTTCGAAGCGTTTTGGCAGAGCAAGTGGTTAGCCAGGAGCCGTCGGCGGCGGTACCGCATGACCCGGAGCAGCGTGGTTCCCCGCAGAGCGGGGCGCACCTGGTGCAAGGGCTGGGGTTGTTTTCTGCCACGGCCATTGTGATGGGGTCGATGATTGGTTCGGGGATCTTCATCGTTCCGGCGGACATGAGCCGGACGCTGGGGTCGCCGGCGTTGCTGATCGCGGCGTGGCTGGTAACGGCAGGCATGACGATCATTGGGGCGTTGAGCTACGGCGAGCTGGCCGCGATGATGCCCAAGGCCGGCGGGCAGTATGTGTACCTGCGCGAGGGTTTGGGGCCGATCTGGGGATTTCTGTACGGATGGACGCTGTTCCTGGTGATTCAGACCGGGACGATCGCGGCTGTGGGTGTGGCGTTCGGCAAGTTCCTGGGGGTGTTTTTTCCCGCAGTGAGTCAGAGCCGCTGGCTGGTGCACCTTGGGACCGGCAACATCGGGTTGAACACGGCGAATCTGGCGGCGATCCTGGTCATCACGCTGCTGACGTTCACCAACACGCTCGGGGTGAAGCTGGGCGCGGCGGTCCAGAATGTCTTTACCAGCGCCAAGGTGCTGGCCCTGCTCGGCGTGATCGCCGTAGGATTGGTGGCCCGGAACGCAACGGCGTTGGCCGCCAACTTCGGCCATGCGTTCTTCGCAAACGTGAGCCTGCAAACCAGGCATTCGCTCCAGATTGGGTCGTTCTTCGGGCTGGGCGGTGGATCGGCGATGGTGGGGGCTTTCACCTTGATCGCCGTGGTGCAGGTGGGTTCGTTGTTCAGCTCCGATGCCTGGAACAATGTGACGTTTACGGCGGGGGAGATCCAAAATCCCAAGCGGAACCTGCCCCTTTCGCTTGCGCTGGGCACGGGCGTTGTCCTCCTTCTGTACATCCTGTGTAACTTCGTCTATCTGGCGGTGCTGCCCATGATGGGCACCGCGGGCGCGACGACTCTCGCCGGCCGTGGCATCGCTTTTGCCGCAGAAGACCGGGTCGCAACGGCGGTGATGGAGTCGGCGTTTGCTGGACTCGGCGCGAAGCTGATGGCCGGGGCGATCCTGGTGTCGACCTTTGGGTGCGTGAACGGGATGCTGCTGGCCGGCGCGCGGGTGTACTACGCGATGAGCCAGGACGGGCTGTTCTTCGAAGCCACCGGCAAGCTGGACGCGCGGACGGGCGTGCCGAGAAACTCCCTGTGGCTGCAATGGGCTTGGACGTGTCTGCTTTGCCTGAGCGGGAGCTATGGGCAGCTTCTGGACTACGTCATCTTTGCGGTGCTCGTGTTTTACGTGCTGACCATCGTGGCTCTTTTTGTTCTGCGGCGTACGCGGCCAGATGCGCCCCGCCCGTACAGGGCCTTTGGCTACCCCGTGCTGCCGGCACTGTATATCGGCCTGGCAGTGTGGATCTGTGGTGTACTGTTGCGGTACAAGCCACAGTACACATGGCCTGGATTGCTGCTGGTGCTGCTCGGGGTGCCGGTTTATCTGTTCCGGGCAAAGCGGCAGCACGTACTGACGAACTAAACAGGACCCGGAGAAAAGGAAAGAATGGCGAATCTGCTCCTGACCAAGTCATTGGACGCGATCCTGGGCGAGGCATCGGAATCCAACGAACACACGCTGAAGCGTTCGCTCGGCGCTGGTAGTTTGATCGCTTTGGGCATTGGGGCCATCATCGGTACCGGGATTTTCGTACTGACCGGACCGGCCGCGGCGCGGTATGCGGGACCCGGTGTGGTGTATGCCTTCATCGTGGCCGCGGTTGGCTGCGTCTTCGCGGGGCTTTGTTATGCGGAGTTCGCGGCGATGATCCCTGTTGCGGGCTCGGCGTACACCTATGGCTATGCGACACTGGGCGAGATTTTTGCCTGGATCATCGGTTGGGACCTTGTGCTGGAGTACGCCTTTGGCGCTGCGACGGTGTGTTCCGGATGGAGTGGGTATGTCCTTAGCTTGGGGCAAGACTTCGGCTTGCGGCTCCCGCCGGAGTTGGCCGGCACGCCTGGGTCGACCTTTGTTTTGTACAACGGGAACTGGGAGTTTCTAGGGCGGGTCAGCGCCAAGCTGGCGGAATTGCACATCGATCCGGCCACCTTGCCGCAAAGGCACGGGATCTTCAACCTGGTCGCCTTTTGTGGGATTATGCTGGTGACCGCGATCCTGATTGTGGGGGTGAAGGAGTCGGCGAACTTCAACAGCTTCATCGTCGTGGTGAAGTTGACGGTGCTGATGATCTTCCTGGTGATCGGAACCTCGACGCTGATGCACCATCCGGAGTTGCCGCGGGTGAACTGGCATCCGTTCCTTCCAGCCAATACCGGGAAGTTCGGTGAGTTTGGCTGGTCCGGTGTGCTGCGGGGCGCCGGCGTGATCTTCTTCGCGTACATCGGCTTCGATGCAGTTTCAACCGCGGCGCAGGAAGCGAAAAATCCCAAACGGGACATGCCGATCGGCATCCTCGGGTCACTGGTGATCTGCACGGTGCTGTACATCCTGGTCGCGCTGGTTTTGACGGCGCTGGTGAACTACCGTGGCCTGAATGTGCCGGATTCGCTGGCGGTGGGCATCGACGCGACTGGGGTGAAGTGGGGCTCGTTGCTGGTCAAGCTGGGCGCGCTGGGCGGTCTGACGAGCACGATGGTGGTGATGCTGCTGGGACAAAGCCGCGTCTTCTTTTCCATGTCCCGGGATGGACTGTTGCCGCGCTTCTTCAGCAAGATTCATCCCAAGTTTCGTACGCCGTGGATCTCGTCGCTGACCGTTGGTCTCGTCGTGGCGGTGTTTGCCTCGACCATTCCGCTGGATAAGCTGGGCGAGATGACCAACATCGGAACCCTGCTTGCGTTCATTATTGTGTGTGCCGGGGTGTTCGTCCTGCGGCGGAAGCGGCCGGATCTCCCGCGGCCCTTTCGCGCGCCTCTCATGCCGTTTACGCCCATCGCGGGCATTTTGATCTCACTCGGATTGATGTTGGGTCTGCCGTTTGAGACCTGGATGCGGCTGGTGGTCTGGCTGGCGATCGGGTTAGTGATCTACTTCAGCTACGGCAAAAATCATAGTCGTGTCCAGATGGGCTTGCCGCCGGTGGAATCGGAGTGAGTCACGCTGAAAGCGAGGGCCCGGAGAGATCCGGGTCTTCGTATGTCTGGCCGAAGACCTAGTTGCGAGCGGCGGGGGGGCGGCCGGGGGCGGTGCTTGCCTGAGTTGTGGTGGAACTCGTAGCCACACTCGCGGAGTTGATGGACGACGGATCGTCTCGCAGCTTGACGAACAAGGTGCCGCTCGCGCCAGCGGGATGCGGCACCGGGAGAGCATTGCCGGTAAAGCCGTCCGGGACAGGGTTGGCGTTTGCAAAGGCCGGGTCGGCACTCACGGACTGAATCAGGAATAGATTCTGCCCGCTCAGACTGCACGGCGCGTTCGGGTCGGACGTGCATTGCAGGTGGGCCAGGCTAGGCAGGCGCACCAGGGTGCCCAACGGAAGCCAGTCGCTCTCGCGGGAGGGATCTTCGGAGGTGGCGGGGACGGAGACCACCGGCTGCGGCAGGACACCGGCCTGCCCGGGGATGGGGACGGTCGAGCTGCTGGAGCCGGTGTTGGCCTCCGCATCCGTTCGTTTGCCTTTGCCGGTCGACGGAAAGACCGCGCGCAGACGGAGGGCACCGAAGGCGCTGGGACCGAAGGAGCTGAGCGGATCCAGGCTGGCGACGACGGTGTGGGGATCCTGCAGGACGAGACCGCCCGAGGGCGCCAGGGTCAACACGGTGCGGAGCGTTCCATCGGAGGTTTCTACTTCAACACGGCCATTGCGGGGGAAGTCGTTGCGGCTCTTGAGCGTGAAGGTCAGGTGAGCGGCGAGCGGTAAGTCTTCCGGGCTGCTGAGATTGATGTTGGAGCCGGGAAGCGTATCCGAACTGTGGCTGAGCAAAGACACAAGCGGGCGTGCCGGAAGCACAGTGAGGGACAGCGGCAGACGGCGCCCGTCGTTGAGGGTCACCTGTGCGGAGATTCTGTCTCCGGCGCGGGTGGGGGGAGTGTTCGCCTCGGCGGGCAGACTCAAGCGAAGCGGAGCGGAGCCGTCGGTTGCCGAGGCATCCCCGCCGTCGCCGCCCGTGGCCTGCGGCATCGGCCGAAAGACCAGGTCGCCCAGCGTGATCTTCTCGACGCTCGCCAGGTTCGTTCCGCTGAGCAGCATGGTCTTGTCGCCGGCCGGAAGAGCCACCGACTCAAGATGCGGCGGGTCCGCAAAGGTCTGAGCGGCTACTGCATCGGGACTTGGCTGACCGTACTGCTGAATCTGCAGGTGGAGATTGCCGGGACTGATGTGGTGGCCGTCGGGAAGGTTGATCGCGAGCAGTTTGCGGTGTCCCGGGCGGGAGTCGTCGCGGAACGGCAGGGTGATTTCCTCATGGCTGTTCGGTGGTTCCGCCGAGACGGTGTGGACGCAGGCGCTGCCCGTCGAGTCCAGAAAGATCTGGGCGCTCTTGCCGGCGATCAGGTCGCTCGTGGAGCCGTCCGGGTTGACGACGTGCCAGTCGCCTCCCGGCAACTGTTGCAGAGGAACAGTAGGTCCCGCGAAGGTGTCGAAGCCCCACCGCCCGGCGATGGTCCCGGTGAGGGTAACGGGTGTTGGCTGGGGCTTGCCGGTGGTCTTCTCGGGAGGTGTGGAACTGCCGGGCGCCGCGGGGGCGCTGTTCAGCAGGGGACGTTGGTCGTGGAGGGGAACGTGGTGCTCAGGACCGTGCTGCAGGACCAGACCGCCCTCGAACGCGTCCGCCACGAGAGGGATGTCGGGCTCCGCCGGCGCTCCAGGGGGCGTATTGAGGTGGAGGACGAGCCCGATCGCAAAGTCCGTCGAGAAGACCAGTGGTGCGCCTTCAATGGGCAGCACGACCTTGGGCTTGAGCAGACACGCGACCTCGTTCGCGTTTGCCGGACGCAGGGGCGGTTTCTGTGCGGCTTGCACGCTGGGAAGCCCGATCACGAGGACAGACTTCGGGTTGTGGAAGGAGGGGGGCGTGTTGAGTCGCAGATTCAGCGCCTCGGCCTGGGGGAAGGCGATCGCCGGGATGTACTGATACTGGGCGGTGTGGAGGTTGCTCATCAGCCGGACCAGATCCACGATGGCTCCGACATATGCCGAGTAGAGCCCAGCGCCGGCGATCCCTGTATAACTGGCCGCCTGGATGAAATCGGAGCTGGGACCGGTGGAGAGGGAACTGACGATGTTTTGCCCATGGCCGTCGTCCAGCAGGCTTTGCGTGCCGGTCTGGGTAAGGCAGGTGAACTGGACGTCAACCGGCCGCTTGAAGCAGTCGGCGTTGGGCTTGAGCGCGAGCGTGCGGGCCAGAAGATCGGATCGCCGTTGAAGCTCGGAGGGATCGGACGCCGGAACGCGGCGGATGTCGGCCAGATAGCGCTCGATGCGGGCCTGTTCAAAGCCTGCCTCATTCAGATCCTGGGACGCACGCACGAAGACGCCTGGGCGGCCCCGGACGGCGGATTTGAGGGTGGCGAAGTCTCCCCCTGTCTCGGGCGCCATGAAGAGCACCGCCTGCTGTGCTTCGGGCGGCACGGTAACGAAGAAGCCTTCGTCCCGCACCTCCTTCTTCCAGGTCTCGATGCGGAAGAACCAGCTCTCCGGGGGAGGGTTTGTGGTGCCGCGCAGAAACGCACAGATCAGCAGGTATTTGACCGATTGGCTTTGGGGAAGGTCGGGGTGGATCCAGAGCTTGTCCCCTGGCTGCAGGTTGGGGACGGACGCGATGGGGAGGGTGTTGTCCCCGCGCGTGACCCGCACATCGACTTTTGGCCCGACCAGGTCGAACCGGGCGTCAGCGGCAAAGGCCACAGACAGGCACGAGGGAAGCAAGGCGGCAAAAAGCAGAACTCGGGCGCGGATGGTCATGCCTAACCGTTTAGATGCGGGGTCCGAAAGTTTGTTGCGAACGGCCGGGAGGGGGCGATCGCAAGAGCGGTTCGGAAGCGAGGGCTGGCCGGCTGGTCGGGGGCGGTACGGCTGGCTCTCCTAGGGGGTTCTCTCTAGTAGACGAGGGATCGCGCGCGAAAGCTATGCAACAAAGGTGGGAGCCGCAGCCGCCCTGGCCTGGATCTAGCGAACGCGCCGGCTTGGGCCATCGCTTTCGACTGAGCCGTCCCGGATGGAGATGACGCGGTGGGCGAAATCGGCGATGTCCGGCTCGTGCGTGACGAGAACGATCGTGTTCCCGCGTGCCTGGAGCTCATCGAAAAGCGCCATGATCTCCACCGAGGTCTTGGAGTCGAGGTTTCCCGTAGGTTCATCCGCAAGAATGATGCTGGGGCTGTTTACCAGGGCGCGGGCGATGGCCACACGCTGCCGCTGGCCGCCGGAAAGTTCGTTGGGCCGGTGATTCATGCGGGTGCCGAGGTTCACCGACTCGAGCACAGCCTTGGCACGCGCAATCCGGTCGGCGGAGGGTGTGCCGTTATAGATCAGGGGCAGCTCGACGTTGTGCAGGGCAGTCGCACGGGCCAGCAGGTTGAAGGTCTGGAAGACGAAGCCAATCTCCTTGTTACGGATACGGGCGAGTTCATCGTCGTTCAGCTTGGAGACATCATGCCCGTTCAGCCAGTATTGGCCCATGCTCGGGGAATCGAGGCAGCCGATCAGGTTCATCAGCGTGGACTTACCTGAACCGGAGGGTCCCATGATGGCGACGTACTCGTTGTGGCGGATACGGAGGTTGACG
>CAXUNH010000086.1:0-13586 GCA_964252405.1 uncultured Acidobacteriaceae bacterium
ATCGAGCGTCTGGCCGTAGGTGCTGACGCGGGCATATCCCAAGCGGCGGATTTCAGGCTGAATTTCGGCCATATCTTACGGAAAGTATAAGCCGCTGAAATTCCTATGGCAACGCGGATTTCCGAAAGTCTTGAGTTTTGAAACGCCTCAAATGGGCCATTCTTCAAGGTGCCGCCGTTTACGAGCCACATAGACGGGCCGGTTGACCAGCTTGAGAATAAGGGCAACCGCAGCCGTGGTGTAGCGGCCTCGCACGTCAACTACCACGGCGTCATAGTCTTGTGCTGCCATCGTCAGATTACGGCAGAGATCGCTTACATCTTGTGAGTCAAAAGATGCCTGCATCTCGTGAGCAAAGCGGTTTCGGACGCGCCGCAGCGTGTCGCATTCCTTAAATTCACGCTCGGTGATCAGCCCCAGAGCAAAGGCCGCAGTGGTGCGGGTGCTGAACGTCCCCAGAGGGGCGTTAAAGCCTTCCACGAGACGCTGACTGCTATCCTTGTCAACGACAAAGGCCAGCAGGATGCGGCGCATCAGGTCGTCAAGGTAGCTGCACGTAATTAGCACACGACCTCGGTCGCTTTCCCTGTTCAGCTCCGGAAGGAACCCCAAAAATTCCTTCAGGTGAGGATGAGAGACTTCAACCGGTAAACGGTCGCTAGGCACCTTATCGCTTGGCTCGCTCATGCTGCTGCACGGCAGGAAGGGACTAGACAATATGTATTCATGGAGGTGCGAAAATTATGTATTGGTATCAAAGGCTTGATACACCACCTGTGTGAATTGCCCGTAGAAATCACTCGTTTTCGCCTGTCCGCCTTGCTACGCGAGCCTGCTCGAAACGGGCCAAAAGGCGTTCCACTTTCGCCGTGCTAGGCGTATGAGCTACCGGGTTAGCAGTCCAGTTCCAGAATTTCTGCATCGTCCCAGCCTCAATGCGCCGGGGTGTGTCGACAGGCAGATGCAGCTTGTCACGAATCTCGCCGGCTAACTCCGTATGTGTCCACGGATAGAATTGGTAGCGCATAATCATGGCGTACCCGCCAGCCTGAATAAGCGCATCGGCCCATGTTCGGGGAAGCGCACGCACGGCAAACACAGGTTTAATACCGAGGTGAATACACATTCTCACTTTGGCAACGAATTCATCAATGCCAAGATAGCCGAGTGTATTCTTGACTTCGATGCCGTATGCAAGGCCCTTATTCTCGAAGATGAAATCAAGGTTATGCTTGGTTTCCGTCCATGCAACGCCGTTGTGCTCGCTTACTTCCTCGCCGGTCAGGATGTATTTGCCGCGCGCAAAGGCTGCGAGCATCAAGTGCTCGCCCTGCAAGCCGAGCGTGCCATCGGAAGCCGAGTTGGTATAGTGGTTCACGAGGTCGAACACGTCCGTGGCTGACCGCTTGTAGAAGCGGTATTTGTTGTGCCACAGCAGCTTGATTTCCGAGCCGATATCGAGCTTGCGCGGTTCGCTGATAATGCGCCGCTCCTCCACCAGCCGTCGCAAGGCGCGGTTTGTCACCCAGTGGAAATACTCATTTTCGAACATGACTTCGAGCTGACGGCTGTAGAACACCGCCTCCGGATTATCCTCAAAATGGGCAAGAAGCCGCGCTCGCGCTCGCGCCTCGTCCGTATCCTCCACCTTCTTGACCTTGCGCATACGCGGCCTTGTTCCTGTCCTTCTCAAGCCAAGTGACTTGTACCGGAACTGCAGCGGCTTTAGAACGAGAGATTATGAGAACTCATCGTCGCCCAGGTCGCGAAGGAAGAGTGCAAAATCCCCGCTAGTTATGTATGTTGGCCGTCATGGCCAACCCGCCGCCTGACCTCGCTAAAGACTGGCTCGGCCATCAGAGATGGGCAGCACGGGCGGCGGATGCTCGCACCCTCGTGGAAGAATGGTTCGGCAGGACACCGGAGCGAGCCGGCATGTCCGAAGAAAGCCTGATGAAGCTGCAAAAGCAGATCGAGGCCCTGAAAGAGCGCGGGGGCCGGGGTGAAGATGTGGCGGAACGCTTGCTCGAACTGCGCCGGACGCATTACCGGGAAACCGGCGCGGCCGGGGGCTGATCGCTGCGCTTGTACCGGCGGCGGCGCTGCACTACGTTCCCAATATGCAGGAAGCCGCCAGAGAAGTTCTTTCCGCCACAGGCTACGCCTCGAAACGGCCACGCCTAGTTATTCATTGCGAAGCGTCGATTATTCAGGAAATGCACGAACTGGCTTTTAGGAATGGCCGTTCAGTGTCATCCCTGGCGGAATGGGCTTTAGCGCGGTTCCTGTCTGATTTTGCGGCCGGTCGTATCGACTTCCAGCCGGACTATACGCCTAACCAGCCTGTCGGCCGCGCTTAGCTCCCCCTCGGGTCTGTTTCCCAAGGCGGCAGTATTTCCCGCTCCAGGTCGATCTTCTTGCTTTGCTCTGGGGCTTTGGCTTGGCTCGGTGGCTCCGGCTGATTATCCGGCTCCATTGTCTGGCCTTTCTTCTCCTGCTCAAGCCGCGCCTCTCGCTGCGCCTCCGTTTCCCTGGCACGGGTGTTCACATACTGCACCCCGCCGCCTGGGGTCTGGATCGTGACAATCTGGCGGGGGTGCGGCTCGGGTGGATCAAGTCTTAGTTCCTTGCGGGTTGCCTCCCTCTCCGCCTGACGCTGCGCCTCCTTCTCGGCCGCTGCGAGCCTTACTTGCTCGGGATCGATTCCCCACTCACGTAGCTGCGCCTCGCTTTTACGGGTCAGTCGGTCGGTTGGCCGCTCGTCGGTTATGGTGGCGCACTCCTACCAGCCGGGGCCTCGCGGTTTGCGCTCGCGGCCCTGGCTCCAATCCTCCCACAAGCTGCGGCCGGTGTCGCGTTCCGCTTCGCGCGTCGGCTCGGCCGGTCGTGCTTCCCGCTTCTTCCGGCCGCGCTCCATCAGGTCTTCCCAAGGGTCGCGTTCCGCCGCGGGGACCTGCCTCTCCGGCCGGAGATCCGCGGCAGGCTTTTCCGGCTGGTGGGTCTTAGGAGGATATGGAAGCTGGATCGGTTCGCGGTCCTGGGTGCCGGTGCAATACGGCCGTGAACGCCTGCTCCAGCCGCCCCGCCAAGCTCGCCAGGCGGTCGCGCGCGGCCGTTACGATCTGCGCCAGGCGGGACGGCTCTAGCCGGATTTCGATAGGTTCGCGGGTCGGCTCGGCCTTTTCAACCTCGTAAGAAGACCGTTGGATGGCCTGCGGGACCTGGGCCGCCACCTCCATACGCCTTTTTTCTGGCTCTGGCCTGGTTGCCTCGGGCTCGGGCTGTGACGTGGGAATTAGGGCGATAATCTCCCTCTCGTGCTCCACCTGGTGCAGCTGCTCGGCCGCGATCTGCGGAGCCGGTTCCGCCGGCGCCGAACGCTCCGGTTCCCGCTGCAACTCACGCTCGGCCGCCTCGCGCTGTCGGTCGCGGATCGCCTCGCGGGCCTGGTCGACGCCCGGCAGCGTTGCCGGATCAATATCCGCCAGGCGCTCGCGCACGTCTTTCGCCTTCGCGCCCTCAATGCGCTTCGCCAGGCTGTGAACCTCGCCCGTTCCGCAGCTCGCGGACGTGCACGTGCTCGTTCTGGTCGGTGCGCAGCAGGTGGTGGGCGAGTTCGCCGGGGCCTGAGCGCGCCCCGCCCTTAATCACCACGGCCAAGCGCCCGCATTAATGCGTTGCGCATTTCCATGGCGGCAGCACAGGCGGCGGTGAGTTCATCGAGCGGCGGTATCTCGCCGCTGTTCGCCAGGTGGGCAAGCTGGTTGAGATTGGAGCCGTAGCGCCCAAGGGCCGCCAGGACGCGGGCAAGCTCGGCACGGTTGGCAAGCGGCAGGCGGGCGGCACGGCGTGGAGGTGCGGCGTTCGCCCGGTCCCGCACATGCTCGCTGACGGTGATCCCGGCAGCAGCGGCGGCATCGGACCAGGTAGCGAGATCGGCGCGGGTGCATCGCACCCTGGCAACGCAATCGAGGGGAGCGGCAACGCGCGGCCTGCCGCGCCGGGGTGCCGCCTCGTCCGTGGGTGCCGCCCTGCTCATCGTCGCCGCCTTCCTAAACTGGGGTCTGGGGGGACGCGGGAAGCGGCCAACCCCAGCCGGAGGGGGATCAAACGGGGGAGGCGGAGCCGCCCCCTTTGCAAGCCGCAGTGGCCCAGGAAAGCGCCCCGCAGGGGTGATTTCCGTAGGACAATGCATGGCTTGCCGCCGCGCTCCGTTACCACATTCTTAATTTGCTTTCTATTGTCGTGGCCTGTTGGTCGTAGTGTCAGTGCCACGGTGCTCGGCAGCGTCAAAAGGTGGGTCCTCGCGCGTCCTCGCCATGCTCGCTGCGCTGCGCGTGGCTCCGGGTCGCTCCGGTCCCGGCTGCGCCGCTTTTGACGCTGCCTGCGCCGCCGTGCCGTTCTGATGCTGTCGGGACGAAGGGCGTCCCGCCATACTCAACCCGAACGCCTCCGGCGCGGGTCGAACAAAGGGCGATGGATTAGGCCGGGGGCTTTGTCCCGCCTGATGCGCCCTTTGCCGGTCGTGCACTGCCAGGGCATTCGCGACGGCACGGTCAACGAAGCTGTCTACCGTCTCGTTCAGGTCCTCGGCCGCCAGGATCGACCTTGCGTAGTGATGCCGCGAGATTTTGACGCTGTGTCCCTGCCATTTGACCTGCCGCGCCATTAAGCAGCCCTTCCAAATCGTGCCAGCCACCCTTTGCGCGGCTCCGGTGCCGGTGGTGCTGCCTCCTGGCTGGCTTGGTGAGTGATGAGCCGGGTTTGCGCCTCAGCCTGCGCCTGCCACTTTCCAGCTTCCTCCTGCCATGTATCCCGCTGTTTCTTCAGGTCCTCCACCATTTCCCGGAGTAAGGCTATTTCCCCGTCCCTAGATGGATGGATGTCGGAAATGGAATGCGCAACAGGCTTGGCAACGTTCTCTCTGTTTCCAGCAGGGTATACCCGTTCAAGCTCGGCAGGATCGATCCTCCATTGCCCATGTTCGTCTTTTCTAGCGGAAAGTGTGCCTTTCTGGATTGCCTTGAAGATCGCGGGGCGACCTTTGCCAGCCCATTTCGCGGCCTCGCTCAAGCTCATTTCCGGCATGGTTCCCACCTTGTCTGGTGAATAGTCTCCTATTGCCTATTGAAAATAACTTCATCCTGCAAGCCGTTGTTGATACGTGTTTCCTCGATACTGGTTGACCATACCTGAACCCTCACGGAAGCTGCTCTTTTGGGAGTTGGCAGCCGTGTCGGACAGCGAGCGCAAATATCAAATCCCAGGTCAGAGAGAGCGGGTAGACCGCGAAACCTATAACCGCCACATGGCATCCACGCCTGCCCACAGCCTCCAAGGGCGCAAGTTTGTAATCATCCGGAACGGCCGGGAAACCTGGGTGGATCGCCTCACCTGGTCCAAATACGAGGAATTCGACCGGGGCATCCGCTCCCAGATTGCCCAGGGTGACGATCTCTCCGCGCTCTACGGCGACGAAACCCTCCAGCGTGAAGCATCCATCCACGATCCCGCCAGCCTGGCGCTGCCGGCCGGATCGATGCAGATGCCTCTCGGCAATGGCTTGGCCTGGGACCTGGCATATCTGCAAGGCCATGGAATCTCGTTCGGGAACACACGTTCCGGGAAGGGCGTCCAGTCACTAATTCCCGCCCTGCTGACGTGCTCGTGCAACATGGTCGTTATCGATCCGAAGGGGGAAAACGCTTGGGTCACGGCTGAACGGCGGCGGCAAATGGGTCATCGCGTCGTCATCCTCGATCCCTGGGGCGAGGTCACCAAACGCTATGGCTCCAAGGCAACGCCTCCGGTCGAGGAACAAACAACCAGGTTCAATCCGCTTTCGGCGCTCGATCCCGACTCCGAGGATTTTGCGGACGATGTGGCGGCCCTGGCCGATGCCCTGGTGATCACATCGGGAGGGCTGGAGTCGCACTGGACAGACAGCGCCCGCGAATTGATCGCCGGTCTGGTGGCTGCGCTGTCGAGCTCGAACCTGGCAAGGCGCATCTGGGAAGCGTTCGCCGTGCCATCGTGTCGAGCGACAAGGAATTATCAGATCTGGTAGCGGGCATCGTCGCTGCGCGTCCCGATGGCCTGGCCGCTCGCAAGCTACGTCGGTTCATGGACATGGGCGACAACAAGGAACTCCGTTCCGTTCGCTCCACGGCCGAAACACAGACTGCCATCTTAGACAGCCGCCGCCTGATTTCCGCGATGGAAACCGGGGAGCCGCCTTTCACCCTGGATGAACTCGCAACCCGGCCAACGACCCTTTACCTGGTGCTGCCGGTGGACCGCCTGCAAACCCATGGGCGCTGGCTCCGGCTCATCCTGACCATGGCAATTCGCGCCATCGCCAGGCAACCCGAGCCGCCCGCCATGCCGGTCGTGTTCTTGCTGGATGAAATGGGAACCATCGGCGGATTGAGCATGATCGAGCAGGCGTTCGGGCTGATGGCTGGTCTCGGGATTCGCATCTGGGCGTTTCTGCAGGACGTGAACCAGCTAAAGCGTGACTATCCGCAGTCCTGGGAAACCTTCATCAGCAACGCGTCGGTCGTCCAGGCGCTCAAGGTCGCGGACGATTCGACAAGCGATTATCTCTCGAAGCTCCTGGGCGATACTACGCTTGAACGCCTCTCAGCCGAGTCGCTGCACGTCCGGCAACGCAATCCGAGTTTCAAGGGCATGGCCGATCAGGTGCATGGGCGTGCGCTGCTGTTGCCGCAGGAGCTTCGCAAGTTGCCTGCCGACAAGGTGCTGAACCTCTTGCCAGGCGTCGGCAACTGGCTCCTGGATCGCCAGCCCTATTTTGCGCCGGACTCACCCTGGAAGGGCCTATATCGGTCGCCGCCAGTGTTCGCCAAGCAGTCGGCCACGCCTCGCAACCCGTATGCATCTCGGCCGCCCGTCCAGCAGGAAACACCCCCACCTCCTGAACCTCCGAAGCGCCGGGGCCTGTTCGGCTGATCTCGGTCGTTTTTCCTCCTAACAATCGCCCTTTGTTCGACGCCGCCGCAGGCGTCTTAGGCGTCGATTACTGGCGGGACGCCCTTCGTCCCGACATTTTTAGAACTGCATCGCGCACAGGCATGGTCAAATGCGCGCCTCTTGGCGCGGGACCGGAGCCACGCGCAGCCCCGTTTGGGGCGAGCATGGCGAGGACCCACCATTTGACCGTGCCGAGCACGGTGCGACCGCTTCCCCCACAATCCACAGAAAAGGGATTTCAACTATCGGAAGAACTATAGGATTCTAACTATCGGGTTGCGCCCCAAAGTGCCCGTCCCGAATCCGAGTCGAGCGCCCCAAAGTGCCCGTGCTCAGCGCCCCAAAGTGCCCGTGGATAACACTTTGAATTCACAGACTGCGCGACAAGGTGGCCGTGCCTAGGGGATGCGGTTGACCACCCAGGACCGGCCTTTTACCGGCGGGGGGCTGTGCCGCAACGTCATGCCCTTACCGTCCAGGTCTAGGTCCGCCGCCCGGTATTGGCTATGCACCAGCTTGAGAGTCTGCGTGAACACCTCACGGAACTTGCGCACCCGCTCGTAATGGCCGCCAAACTGCGCTTGTAGCGCGGGCCAGGGAATGAATACCCGCTTGCCCCACTCGATCCGGTGCAGCCGTTGCGCCAGCCAGCAATAGACATCGAGGCCCATGGCATTGCCGGAAAGAGCCGTCAGGGCTGCGTCGTGCAGCGGCACCGCATGGCGCGTCAGGCTGTCGAAGTAGTCCAGGGACAGGCGAACCTTGGACGGCCACAGAACGCGCTGCCGGTCGTTCTTGGGAAGCCACAAGCTGAACGCGCTGACAATCCCCGTGTTGATGGTCACGGCCTGGCCGTCCCTGGCGACACCGAGGGTGATGTGAGAGGCGGACAGGCGGGTTAGCTGGTCTTTGATGGTGCCAATGGTGCGCCCGCCTGGGTCCAGCTTGAGCCGTTTAACAAACGCTGTGAGGCTTTCCTCTACCTCGATTTCCGGTGATCCCTGCCGCAATGCCTCCGCGTTCAGATGCGCCAGGATCAGCCGGGGTTTGGGGCCGTAGGGCAAGCCAACCTGCACGAGCTGCTGTTTTTGGGGGTGCATCGCATCGCCGGCTCGGATTTTGAGATGCACCCCGCCATTCAGGCGTTCCCAGGTCAGCACACCGTCGCCTGGGTTCCGGTAGGGCAGGCCGGTCTGACAGAACACCGTGTGCTGGTAGAGGATCGACTGCGAGTCGTCCTGGGTGGCATCGGCGGCATCAAGCAGGCGGCTCAGGCGTTCGTCACTGGTGCTGCGTGGTAGCTTTTCAGACATCGAACGGCCCCCTTTTTAGCCAGAAAACCGTTGGTTTACCTACACTTAGCTAAAAATCTGGTGTATAATCAAGGAGATGATAACACCCTCAAGGAGTCGCCCGATGAAACCCAAAAACCAGTTCGATATCGAACCGAAACTTATCGACTTGCGTAATTCCCTTAAAAATGCTAAAATAGTTAGGTTTTTCAGTGACTTGCGCTGCTCATCGACGAAGGAGCGAGCGGCGCAGCAAACAAATGAGCTACTTAAAGCGGTAAACCGCGCCGCTCGCTCCTTCGTCGATGAGCTCGCGAATACCACATTTTGTGCCAAATGTCAATAGGCCAACTATATGTAGGTTTTATCTCGTGATTTTCTGACGCGGGTGCGAATCGGAAGCCAGAAAAACCAAAAGGAGCCGTGAGGCTCCCTTGGCAAGTCACTCCCGAGGGGAAACAGACGTTAGGGCAAGCCCAAAGCTGCAAGTGCACGAGCCGGTCAGCTTAGTTGGCGTTCGGGGCTGCCATCAACTGAAATAGCGCCAGGCTAGTCTCGTGCGAGAGATAGATCAGGGTGGAGGCTGCCTGGTTCAAGTTAGCCGGCCACCTTGGACAAACGGGAAATCGTTGCCCGCCCCACATTGTAGCTCTCGGCCAGTTCCTTGAGCGTAGCCCCGTCCGCGCGGCGCTGGCGAGCCTCTGCCGCCTGCTGCGGGGTTAGTGCCGGCGGTCGCCCCATATGCTGCCCGCGCGCCCTGGCGCGGCTTCTGCCCTCGGCCGTGCGGGTGCGGATCAGGTCGCGCTCTACGTCCGCCAAGCCACCCAGCACGGCGATCATCAACCGGCCGGTGCTGGTCGCGGTGTCGGCCCACGGCTCGGCCAAGGACCGGAACTGCGCCCCGGCGTCGGTGATCCGCTTCACGATGGCAAACAGGTCGAACGTCGAGCGGGCAAGCCGGTCGATCCGCGTCACCGTCACCAGGTCGTCGGGGCCAAGGGCTTTGAGCATGCGTTGCAGTTCGCGCCGGTCGGCCTGGGCCCCGCTGGCCTTCTCCCGGTAGATCGGGGCGCACCCCTCGGCCTTCAGCTGCTCAAGCTGCGCATCGAGCGTCTGGCCGTAGGTGCTGACGCGGGCATATCCCAAGCGGCGGATTTCAGGCTGAATTTCGGCCATATCTTACGGAAAGTATAAGCCGCTGAAATTCCTATGGCAACGCGGATTTCCGAAAGTCTTGAGTTTTGAAACGCCTCAAATGGGCCATTCTTCAAGGTGCCGCCGTTTACGAGCCACATAGACGGGCCGGTTGACCAGCTTGAGAATAAGGGCAACCGCAGCCGTGGTGTAGCGGCCTCGCACGTCAACTACCACGGCGTCATAGTCTTGTGCTGCCATCGTCAGATTACGGCAGAGATCGCTTACATCTTGTGAGTCAAAAGATGCCTGCATCTCGTGAGCAAAGCGGTTTCGGACGCGCCGCAGCGTGTCGCATTCCTTAAATTCACGCTCGGTGATCAGCCCCAGAGCAAAGGCCGCAGTGGTGCGGGTGCTGAACGTCCCCAGAGGGGCGTTAAAGCCTTCCACGAGACGCTGACTGCTATCCTTGTCAACGACAAAGGCCAGCAGGATGCGGCGCATCAGGTCGTCAAGGTAGCTGCACGTAATTAGCACACGACCTCGGTCGCTTTCCCTGTTCAGCTCCGGAAGGAACCCCAAAAATTCCTTCAGGTGAGGATGAGAGACTTCAACCGGTAAACGGTCGCTAGGCACCTTATCGCTTGGCTCGCTCATGCTGCTGCACGGCAGGAAGGGACTAGACAATATGTATTCATGGAGGTGCGAAAATTATGTATTGGTATCAAAGGCTTGATACACCACCTGTGTGAATTGCCCGTAGAAATCACTCGTTTTCGCCTGTCCGCCTTGCTACGCGAGCCTGCTCGAAACGGGCCAAAAGGCGTTCCACTTTCGCCGTGCTAGGCGTATGAGCTACCGGGTTAGCAGTCCAGTTCCAGAATTTCTGCATCGTCCCAGCCTCAATGCGCCGGGGTGTGTCGACAGGCAGATGCAGCTTGTCACGAATCTCGCCGGCTAACTCCGTATGTGTCCACGGATAGAATTGGTAGCGCATAATCATGGCGTACCCGCCAGCCTGAATAAGCGCATCGGCCCATGTTCGGGGAAGCGCACGCACGGCAAACACAGGTTTAATACCGAGGTGAATACACATTCTCACTTTGGCAACGAATTCATCAATGCCAAGATAGCCGAGTGTATTCTTGACTTCGATGCCGTATGCAAGGCCCTTATTCTCGAAGATGAAATCAAGGTTATGCTTGGTTTCCGTCCATGCAACGCCGTTGTGCTCGCTTACTTCCTCGCCGGTCAGGATGTATTTGCCGCGCGCAAAGGCTGCGAGCATCAAGTGCTCGCCCTGCAAGCCGAGCGTGCCATCGGAAGCCGAGTTGGTATAGTGGTTCACGAGGTCGAACACGTCCGTGGCTGACCGCTTGTAGAAGCGGTATTTGTTGTGCCACAGCAGCTTGATTTCCGAGCCGATATCGAGCTTGCGCGGTTCGCTGATAATGCGCCGCTCCTCCACCAGCCGTCGCAAGGCGCGGTTTGTCACCCAGTGGAAATACTCATTTTCGAACATGACTTCGAGCTGACGGCTGTAGAACACCGCCTCCGGATTATCCTCAAAATGGGCAAGAAGCCGCGCTCGCGCTCGCGCCTCGTCCGTATCCTCCACCTTCTTGACCTTGCGCATACGCGGCCTTGTTCCTGTCCTTCTCAAGCCAAGTGACTTGTACCGGAACTGCAGCGGCTTTAGAACGAGAGATTATGAGAACTCATCGTCGCCCAGGTCGCGAAGGAAGAGTGCAAAATCCCCGCTAGTTATGTATGTTGGCCGTCATGGCCAACCCGCCGCCTGACCTCGCTAAAGACTGGCTCGGCCATCAGAGATGGGCAGCACGGGCGGCGGATGCTCGCACCCTCGTGGAAGAATGGTTCGGCAGGACACCGGAGCGAGCCGGCATGTCCGAAGAAAGCCTGATGAAGCTGCAAAAGCAGATCGAGGCCCTGAAAGAGCGCGGGGGCCGGGGTGAAGATGTGGCGGAACGCTTGCTCGAACTGCGCCGGACGCATTACCGGGAAACCGGCGCGGCCGGGGGCTGATCGCTGCGCTTGTACCGGCGGCGGCGCTGCACTACGTTCCCAATATGCAGGAAGCCGCCAGAGAAGTTCTTTCCGCCACAGGCTACGCCTCGAAACGGCCACGCCTAGTTATTCATTGCGAAGCGTCGATTATTCAGGAAATGCACGAACTGGCTTTTAGGAATGGCCGTTCAGTGTCATCCCTGGCGGAATGGGCTTTAGCGCGGTTCCTGTCTGATTTTGCGGCCGGTCGTATCGACTTCCAGCCGGACTATACGCCTAACCAGCCTGTCGGCCGCGCTTAGCTCCCCCTCGGGTCTGTTTCCCAAGGCGGCAGTATTTCCCGCTCCAGGTCGATCTTCTTGCTTTGCTCTGGGGCTTTGGCTTGGCTCGGTGGCTCCGGCTGATTATCCGGCTCCATTGTCTGGCCTTTCTTCTCCTGCTCAAGCCGCGCCTCTCGCTGCGCCTCCGTTTCCCTGGCACGGGTGTTCACATACTGCACCCCGCCGCCTGGGGTCTGGATCGTGACAATCTGGCGGGGGTGCGGCTCGGGTGGATCAAGTCTTAGTTCCTTGCGGGTTGCCTCCCTCTCCGCCTGACGCTGCGCCTCCTTCTCGGCCGCTGCGAGCCTTACTTGCTCGGGATCGATTCCCCACTCACGTAGCTGCGCCTCGCTTTTACGGGTCAGTCGGTCGGTTGGCCGCTCGTCGGTTATGGTGGCGCACTCCTACCAGCCGGGGCCTCGCGGTTTGCGCTCGCGGCCCTGGCTCCAATCCTCCCACAAGCTGCGGCCGGTGTCGCGTTCCGCTTCGCGCGTCGGCTCGGCCGGTCGTGCTTCCCGCTTCTTCCGGCCGCGCTCCATCAGGTCTTCCCAAGGGTCGCGTTCCGCCGCGGGGACCTGCCTCTCCGGCCGGAGATCCGCGGCAGGCTTTTCCGGCTGGTGGGTCTTAGGAGGATATGGAAGCTGGATCGGTTCGCGGTCCTGGGTGCCGGTGCAATACGGCCGTGAACGCCTGCTCCAGCCGCCCCGCCAAGCTCGCCAGGCGGTCGCGCGCGGCCGTTACGATCTGCGCCAGGCGGGACGGCTCTAGCCGGATTTCGATAGGTTCGCGGGTCGGCTCGGCCTTTTCAACCTCGTAAGAAGACCGTTGGATGGCCTGCGGGACCTGGGCCGCCACCTCCATACGCCTTTTTTCTGGCTCTGGCCTGGTTGCCTCGGGCTCGGGCTGTGACGTGGGAATTAGGGCGATAATCTCCCTCTCGTGCTCCACCTGGTGCAGCTGCTCGGCCGCGATCTGCGGAGCCGGTTCCGCCGGCGCCGAACGCTCCGGTTCCCGCTGCAACTCACGCTCGGCCGCCTCGCGCTGTCGGTCGCGGATCGCCTCGCGGGCCTGGTCGACGCCCGGCAGCGTTGCCGGATCAATATCCGCCAGGCGCTCGCGCACGTCTTTCGCCTTCGCGCCCTCAATGCGCTTCGCCAGGCTGTGAACCTCGCCCGTTCCGCAGCTCGCGGACGTGCACGTGCTCGTTCTGGTCGGTGCGCAGCAGGTGGTGGGCGAGTTCGCCGGGGCCTGAGCGCGCCCCGCCCTTAATCACCACGGCCAAGCGCCCGCATTAATGCGTTGCGCATTTCCATGGCGGCAGCACAGGCGGCGGTGAGTTCATCGAGCGGCGGTATCTCGCCGCTGTTCGCCAGGTGGGCAAGCTGGTTGAGATTGGAGCCGTAGCGCCCAAGGGCCGCCAGGACGCGGGCAAGCTCGGCACGGTTGGCAAGCGGCAGGCGGGCGGCACGGCGTGGAGGTGCGGCGTTCGCCCGGTCCCGCACATGCTCGCTGACGGTGATCCCGGCAGCAGCGGCGGCATCGGACCAGGTAGCGAGATCGGCGCGGGTGCATCGCACCCTGGCAACGCAATCGAGGGGAGCGGCAACGCGCGGCCTGCCGCGCCGGGGTGCCGCCTCGTCCGTGGGTGCCGCCCTGCTCATCGTCGCCGCCTTCCTAAACTGGGGTCTGGGGGGACGCGGGAAGCGGCCAACCCCAGCCGGAGGGGGATCAAACGGGGGAGGCGGAGCCGCCCCCTTTGCAAGCCGCAGTGGCCCAGGAAAGCGCCCCGCAGGGGTGATTTCCGTAGGACAATGCATGG
>CAXUNH010000087.1:0-13343 GCA_964252405.1 uncultured Acidobacteriaceae bacterium
CTTCGAGCACGGCGCGGTTGCTGGGGGCGGGGGGGGGGCGGGCGGGGATGCCGCCGAAGGCGGCGGGGGCGTTGGGGGCGCGGTGGGGGGTGCGCTCGCCGAAGAGGTACGGCGCCCAGAGGAGGCCGTCGGAGGCGGGCGGGACCTCCGTGGCGAGGGCGGTGAGCTCGTCGTAACTGGCGGCATCTCCATTGGCTCCGCGGGGCACCAAAGTGTCTTTGAGCCAGCGGAAGCTGAGGCCTGCGCCGTTGGTGACGCCCATGACGTGCCAGAGGCCGGGGGCGGCGTGGCAGAAGGTGTGCAGGCGGCCTTTTGGGTCGTGGGTGGGTTCGGCGGTCGAGGCGAAGACAACGCCAGAGGTGCCGATGGTGGCGGAGACGGAGCCGGGGGTGAGGATGCCCATGCCGACCGCACCGGCGCCCTGGTCGCCGGCGCCGGCGGCGACAGGGGTGTTTTCGGGGAGGCCGGTGGCGGCTGCGCCCTGGGCGTTGATGCGGGCGCAGATTTCGGGGCCTTCGTAGAGCCTGGGGAGCCAGGATAGGGGGATGCCGCAAACCCCGGCTAACTCCTCGGACCAGCGGCGGTGGGCGACGTCGAGCAGCAGGGTGCCGGAGGCCTCCTGCATGTCCATGGCGAGTTCGCCGGTCAGTTTGAAGCGGACATAGTCTTTGGGGCAGAGGACGTGGGCGATTTCGGCGAAGATTTCTGGTTGGTGGTCGCGCACCCAGAGGAGTTTTGTGAGCGTGAAGTTGGGTAGGGCCGGGTTGGCGACGAGTTCGATGAGGCGGGCGGAGCCGACCATTTCGGTGATCCAGTCGCATTGGGGTTGGGTGCGCTGGTCGGCCCAGATGAGGGCGGGGCGGAGGACTTCGAAGTCCGCGCCGAGCACCACGCAGCCGTGCATCTGGCCGGTGAGGCCGACGGCTTCTACGGGGTCAGTGTGGCCGGCGCTGTGGGCGGATTTGAGGGCGCCCCCTATGGCTTCCTGGGCGGCGCGCCACCAGTCGTTGGGGTCCTGCTCGGCCCAGCCGATGTGGGCGGAATGGATCTCGGCATGATGGGCGGAGTGGGAGGCGAGTACGGCGCCGCTGCGGTCGATGAGGATGGCGCGGGTTCCGCCGGTGCCTACGTCAATGCCCAGGAACATTCAGGGCCCTCCAAGGGCTTTGTTTCAGACGTGAGTGTAAAGAGGCGGAGTGAGGATTGTCTTGTTGGGGTATCGTGAGCCGTCCGTTGGCTGGAGAAGACCAGACCGGGGATGAGCTGCGGGAAGGGCCTAGACATGCGAAGGCAGGCCAAATCGAGGCTCTTTACGCCGATGGCGGAAGATCGGTCTGGGCCGGCCAAGGAGACAAAGGCTTATGGCGCATGCCGCTCTGTAGCCGGGAAGTTGCAGACGCGAGCGTGCTTTTTTGCATCACCGGGCGTCGCCGCGCATCGAAAAAGGGAAACAGTTCACGCAGGGTACACCGCAGGTGAGTTGGATTTTGGGTGGCCCGTGTCCGATATCATGGGAGTAATGGGGCAAATGAGGAGACGGCTGTTCTTGTGCGTTGGTGCGTCCGGTCTGCTGCTGTTGGCGGGACAGGGGGCGAGGGCGCAGACGGCCGGGGCGACCAGTGGCGGCGGAAATAGTGCTTCCGGGGCGAGCAGTTCGAGCAATCTGGGGGCGGTGCAGCAGGTGCAGCAGCAGCTTTCCCAGCCGGGACCGAATGTCTCGCCCGGGAGCACGACAGATCAGAGCTTTCGGGGAAGCGTGATCCGGGAAAAGGCGACGGCGGGCAACCTGGATTTGACGCTGGACGATGCGATCCGGCGAGGACTGCGCTACAACCTGGGCGTGGTGCTGCAGAGTTCCGATATCAAGAGCGCCAATGGGCAGCGATTGACGGAGTTGCAGCAGTTGCTGCCCACGGTGACGGCGGGCGCGAATATCACGGTGGAGCAGGTGAACCTGGCGGCGTATGGGTTGAAGTTCCCGGGGCTGAGCCCGATTGTGGGGCCGTTTCAGGTGGTGGATTTCCGGGCGTACCTGACGCAGAACCTGGTGAACCTGCAGGCGCTGCAGAACTACATCGGGGGAAAGCACAACTACGAGGCGGCGAAGTTGACCGCCGACGACGCGCGCGACATGGTGGTGCTGACCGTGGGCAACGCCTACCTGCTGTGCACGGCGGATGCGGCGCGGATTACAGCGGTGCAGGCGCAGATTGCGGAGTCGAAGCTGAGCCTGGATCAGGCGACGGCGGCGCATGAGGCAGGGACAAGTCCCCGGCTGGATGTGCTGCGGGCGCAGGTGGACTACCAGAATCAGCAGCAAAACCTGATCTCTGCGACGAATCAGTTGGCGAAGGACAAGATTGCGCTGGCACGGGTCATTGGCCTTCCGTTGGACCAGCAGTTCACGGTGGTGGATGGGGCGCCGTATGCCTCGCTGGACACGCCGGAGGCGGAGGCTGCCTTTCAGCAGGCGCTGAAGCAGCGCAAGGATCTGGCCGCGGATGCGCAACGGGTAGAGGCGGCGAAGGCTGGACAGAAGGCGGCGTTCGATGAGCAGTTGCCGGTATTGAATGCGACCGGCGACTTTGGGGACCTGGGGACGACCCCGGGGCACTCGCATGGCACGTACACGGCGACAGGGCAGATCTCTGCGCCGATTCTGCAGATTGCAAAGACGCATGGCGACGAGCAGATTGCGGCGGCACAGCGGGACCAGGTGGAAGCGCGGCTGGCCGACGACATCCAGCAGGTGAATGCGGATGTGCGCGATGCGATTTTGGATATTGAGTCCGCGGCAAAGCTGGTGCAGGCCGCCAAGAGCAATGTGGACTTGTCAGATGAGGCCCTGCGAGAGGCGCAGGAACGCTTCCGGGCGGGCATCGCCGACAACCTGCCGGTATCGCAGGCGCTGGCGACCGATCAGCAGGCCAACGACCAGTACATTGCGGCGCTCTATCAGCACAACGTGGCCAAACTGGAGCTGGCGCGGGCACTGGGCGTGGCGACGACGAACTACAAGAGTTATCTCGGAGGGAAGTAACGGTGGCGGATCAAGGACAGGGACAAGGCGGAACGCAAACCGCGCAGATCTCCGGAACGGTGCAGATTGAACCGCAAAGCGCCGGCGGAGAGCAGGCCGGCCCGCACAACACACAGCCGTCCGCAGGCAGAAACGCGGCCGGGAACGGGGACACTGTTGTCCAGCCGGAGCCTGCGGCGAAGAAGGGCGGGCGACGGCTGATTGTTCTCGGGGTGGTGCTGATTCTGGCGCTGATTTCGGCGTTTGTGTACTGGCGGGGCACGTTCACCGAGAGCACGGATGACGCGCAGGTGGACGGGGATTTGTACCAGGTGAGCGCCCGTGTGGCGGGCCAGGTGACGGCCGTGTACATCAAGGAAGACCAGACGGTGCATGCCGGCGATCCCATTGCGGACATCGACCCGCGGGACTACCAGGTGGCCCTGGAGCAGGCAGAGGCGAACCTGGCCAACGCCCGTGCGGAGTATGTGCAGGCGACCGCGAATGTGCCGATCACCAATGTGAGTGTACGAACGACGGTGACGACCAGCGGCCAGGATGTGCAGAACAGCGCGGCTACTGTGGCGCAGGCGCAGGCGCAGGCCCAGGCGGCGCAGTCGCGCATCCTGGAGGCCCAGGCCAACGCGTTGAAGGCGCAAACGGATGTGGACCGTTATACGCCGCTGGTGGCGCGGGATGTGATCTCGAAGCAGCAGTACGACGCGGCGGTGGCGGCGGCGACCTCCGCGCAGGCCAGCGTGGATGAGGCGCAGCGCAGTGCAGCGGCGGCCCAGCAGCAGGTGCTGGCGGCGCAGCAACGTCTGGCTTCGGCGCGCTCGCAACAACAACAGAATCAGCAGAACGCCCCGAAGCAGATTGCGGTGCAGAATGCACGCGCCACGGCCGCGAATGCGAGTGTGCAGCAAGCGCAGGCGCGGGTAGACCAGGCGAAGCTCAATCTGAACTATTGCCACATCGTGGCGCCGATCGATGGCATCGTCAGTCGCAAGAACGTGGCCATCGGCAACAACCTGAGTGTGGGCCAGTCCTTGCTGACGGTGGTACCGCTGCAAAACCTGTTTGTGACGGCGAACTTCAAGGAGACCCAGTTGAAGGGCATGCGGGCGGGACAGGAAGTGGACTTGAAGGTGGACGCGCTGGGTGGACGGCACTTCACCGGGAAGGTCACAGAGATTGGCGGGGCGACCGGGTCGCGGCTGAGCCTGTTCCCGCCGGAGAATGCGACGGGCAACTACGTGAAGGTGGTGCAGCGCATTCCGGTGCGGATCGACTTCACCAATCTGCAAAACGAGAACCAGGACCACGCGCTGCGGGCTGGGATGAGCGTGGAGCCGGATGTGCATGTGAAGTAGGGCTGGTTGCTGCGTGCTGCTGGCTGGTGGCGGTGGGGTGGGGGCTGTTGGCTGGGTGCTGGTGGTTTGTGGTTGGTTGCTGGTGGTTGGTTGCTGGTGGTTGGTGGTTGGAAAGTGGGGCGGCTCCGGGAGGGGCTGCCCCAATTGTTTTGCACCACATTGGCTCGTGGTACATCTATGCGGTATCGGGCAGAACAGGAGGTGAGCGATGGCGTTTTTGCTGCGAGCGTTTGTGCACCACGCTTACGCGATCCTGTTTGGCTGGGTGTTTATCGAGCAGGCTGGATTGCCGGTGCCGAGTGCGCCCGTGCTGCTGGCCGCGGGCACGATGAGTGCGGCGCACAAGCTGCATGTCGCCGCGATACTGCCTTTGGTGTCGCTGGCATGTCTGCTGGCGGACTCGATGTGGTTCTTTCTGGGGCGGCGGTACGGCACGCGCATTGTCAATGTGCTGTGCAAGATGTCGTTTGAGGCCGCCAGCTGCGTGACGCGCACGCAGGGGAGCCTGACACGGCGGGGAGGCACGACGATGTTGTTTGCGAAGTTTGTGCCGGGGTTGAGCACCATGGCAGCGCCGCTGGCCGGCCAGGCTGGGGTGAGCTATCCGGCGTTTGCCGCGTATGACGTGGCGGGCTCGTTGATCTGGGCGAGTGCGTTTCTGTTTGGCGGCAAGTTCTTCGGCGATGTGATCGAGCGCAGTTCGCGCTGGTTCGGCGTGGTCGCGCAGTATGCGGTGCCCCTGGTGCTGCTGATGGTGGCCGGTGTGCTGGTGGCGCGGTACCTGCGGCGGATACGTTTTATGCGGGAGTTGCGCGGGCTGCGCCTGGAGCCGGGTCAGTTGGTGGCCATGCTGGACGATGCGGAGCGGGAGGGCCTGCCGGGGCCGTTCATTGTGGACCTGCGCCATCCGCTGGATGTGCTGAGCGATCCATGGACGTTGCCGCATGCTCTGCGGATTGGGCCGGATGAGATCAAGCAGAGGCATGAGTTGATTCCGCGGGACCGGGATATTGTTTTGTATTGCACCTGTCCTAGCGAGGAGACAAGCGCCAAGGTGGCCTTGGAGCTGCGGCGGCTTGGCGTAAAGCGGGTGCGGCCGTTGCGGGGCGGTCTGCAGGGATGGAAGGATGCGGGCTATGCGCTGGATACGATCGAGGTGGTCACGGCGGCGTAGATCCCACTCGTGACCGGGACCTTGTACGTCAGGGAAGCAGAACGATACGGGGCGGGGTTGCTCCCTGTGAGTATGCGTTCGCGATCACTTTGTACCTGGTGTCCGCTCCGCCGGGCAGGCGCACGTTCAATCGCAGTTCAGGCTCGTTGCTCACGTGCTGCAGGTGGATCAGGAAGAACTGATCGGACATCTGCTGCGCTGTCCGTATCGCGTCCTGGAGTGCCGGCTGATCCAGCGGCCCCAGGTAGGGGAAATAGCGTGACCGGGCGAGGCTTCCATGGAGGCTGAAGTGCGAGGTGGGCTGTCCTGTGGCGTTGGTCGGGGTTGGGATGGACGCGGCGGGGATACCGTAGGCGGGAGACTCGGTCGGGGCGCCCGCGCGGAAGGTGAACAGAGGCGCCTGCACCTCGTTCGCTCTTGCGATGACCTGGTGCGGCACACCCGTGGCTGCAGTGCAGAGCGCAAAGAGAAGATGCCTGCCCACGTTCCCATCGAGGGAGTCGATCGCCCCGATCTCTGAGCGGTTTTCTAGCTGAGGGCTCGAGACAAGGCCCTGCCTGGAGCGGAAGAAGGGTGTTTGTCGCCCACCGGGAAGGAGCAGGCTCACGTTCCAGTGCAACGCGAACATCGTGTCCAGCGCCGCGGAGACACCGGTCGACAGGGGATGCGGATTGGCGCAGTTCGCGAAGTCAAGCAGGGCGTACACGGGCGGATCGTCTTTGCGGCCGCTGAACCGCTCCACATGAACCCGAGGGCGACGAAGATCCGGGAACTGGAAGTCGCGGTCGTTTACAAATGGCGCGCCCTGGCTGTCCTCACGAAAGATTCGGACGGCGATGTCCACCGACCGTGAGGACGCCGACTGCGCGCACACCGGTCCGCAGAGGAGTGCAACAGGGGCGAAAAAGAACGGAAGGCAACGGCTTGCGAGGCTTCGCGCTTTCGAGAACTGCGGCATTTGGGTGCGTCCTGTTTGCCGAGCGGGAAGTACGGGTTCTGCAGGTGGGATGATGGTACGGGAGATCTACGTTGGCTTACGACGGATTGCGGGACTGGTTGCGGGTGATGGAGCGGGCGGGTGAGGTGAAGCGGGTGAGGGCCGAGGTTTCGCCCGTGCTGGAGATGGCGGAGATTGCGGACCGGGCGGCGAAGGCAGGCAGGGGAACGAAGGAGGCAGGTGGGCCGGCGCTGTTATTTGAGAATGTGGCAGGGTATCCGGGCGCGCGAGTGTTGATGAACCAGTTTGGCTCGGAGAACCGCATGAAGCTGGCGCTCGAGGTGGAGTCGCTGGATGAGATTGCGGGGCGGATTGAGGCGCTGTTGCATCCGGTGCCGCCGAGCGGGTTAATGGACAAGCTGAAGCTGTTGCCGATGCTCGCCGAGGTGGGGTCGTTCTTTCCGAAGCGCGTGGACCGGCGCAAGGCTCCGTGCAAGGAGGTCGTGCTGAAGGGCGATGCCGTCGATGTGCTGAAGTTCCCGGTGCTGACCACCTGGCCTGGGGACGGCGGGCCGTTTATCACGCTGCCGTGTGTGGTGACGCGCGACCCCAAGACGGGCAAGCGCAACGTGGGCATGTACCGGATGCAGGTGTATGACGGCAAGACGACGGGCATGCACTGGCAGCGGCAGAAAGTGGCAGCGGAGCACTTTCGCGAGCGGCTGCGGGCGGCGGCGGGCGATGCTGCCGGCGCCGTGGATGTGATGGCTTTGACGGCGGGTGGAACGGCGCGGGCCGCGGACGTATCCAGCGTGCCGCAGACGGTGTTGAGCAAGGTGCGGGGTGGGAGGCTGGAAGTCGCGGTGGCGATCGGCACCGACCCGGCGACCACGTTCAGCGCCATCGTGCCGGCGCCGCCTGAGGTGGAAGAGTACCTGATCGCGGGATTCCTGCGCCGCAAGGCCGTGGAACTGGTGCAGTGCGAGACGGTGGATTTAGAGGTGCCGGCGCATGCCGAGATTGTGCTCGAAGGCTACGTTGAGCTTGGAGAGCTAAGGACCGAAGGCCCATTTGGCGATCACACGGGGTTCTACACGATGCAGGAGGAGTACCCGGTGTTCCACATCACCTGCATCACGCATCGCAAGAACCCGATCTATGCGGCGACCGTGGTGGGCAAGCCGCCGATGGAAGACGCGTGGATGGGGAAGGCCGTGGAGCGGATCTTTTTACCGTTGATGCGGCTGACGTTGCCGGAGATTGTGGACGTGAACCTGCCAGCGGAAGGGGTGTTCCACAACCTGATGATTGTGAGCATCCGGAAGAGTTACCCGGGGCAGGCGCGCAAGGTGATGAATGGGATCTGGGCGCTGGGGCAGGCAATGTTTACCAAATGCATCGTCGTTGTCGATGAGGATTGCGATGTGCAGGACGTGGGCGAGGTGGTGCTGCGCGTGGCCAACAACATCGACCCGGAGCGCGATATTCAGTTCACGCTGGGGCCGGTCGACTCACTGGACCATGCGTCGCGGCTGCCGAACTTCGGAAGCAAGATGGGGATTGATGCGACGCGGAAGTGGGCGGCGGAAGGATTTACACGGCCGTGGCCGCAGATGTTGCACATGCCGGATCAGGTGAAGGCGCGGGTGGACGGGATTTGTAAGGGGTTTGGGTTATAGGTGAGGGTTGAGATGGAAGGTCCGGAGCAGCGGTACGATCTCAAGACGCTTGCAGCGGACCGGTCATGGCTGATCGACCTTGCTGAATTCAAATTGTTGGCATTCGCCTTTAGGCGATCTGCTCATGCGTGATCGAACGCAAGCCTTTTGCCTTCTGGACGTCAACTACGGGGCGCTCGAGTACGCGACGATGGAGGGGAGCAGTCCTTGCGAGCTGTTTCCTCTGGCGTTTTATGGCAGGATCGCGGGCGCTACAGAGAAGCTGGGCTTCATCTGGAACCGGGGACCGGCTACGGCTACAAAGTACAGTGCGTCATCGGCGGTTCGATGGAACCGAGCAACGTCTACGTTGCAACTCTGTCGGCATATATCAGCTTCATGGGCTGCTTTCATGAGCAGATCCGAGACGTGGCTGACCGTGAATCAGTGGTGATCAAGGTTGTGCGACCGCCGGTCAACTAGCAAGTTAGCCGGAGCTTCGCATCCCGGCGACAGCCTCTTGCACAGCTTGCTCAGGCACTCCGTGGGCGATGAGTCTGCGGGTGAGTTCTTCTACGGTGCTGTTCTGGTTTGCTGGGCGGCGCGTTCTGCTTCCTGTTGAGCAAGGTGCTGGCGAAGGCCGTTGGAGATGTAGGCGCGGATAAGGGCCTGGTAGCCGCCGAAGCCGAGAGTGGGGGCGATCTCTTTGAGGTCGTCGATGACGTAGTTGGGCAGGCGGAGGGAGATCAGGGTCATGGGCTTGTCCCGCTGCATGTTGCGCTGGATGCGTTCAGTCATTTTCATACCGTCTCCTTTCCGCCAGTTCCGCGAGGCGCGCGGAGATGAGGCGGATGGTGTCTGCTTCGCGGAAAACGTGACGATATAGAGGAGTTCATAACTCGTGGTGAGGCCGATGCAGGCCTGCCGGGCCTCGTGCCCGGGGCTGGCACTTCGTAACGCCTAGCAGGGCTTCGCGGGCTCGTTCGAAGCGAATGCCGTGGTGGGCGATGTTCAGTGCGGCTTTCTCGCTGTCCCAGACGAAGAGCTGACCGTCGAGCGTGGAGAAGACGTCCATATAGCTATTGTATATACAACGGCAATGGAACGATATACTGCCCGAGGTTCGTTGCTAAGGAGCAAGGTTGGCGAAGGCGGAGATTGGGATTATTGGCGGCAGCGGTTTGTATGCGATGCCGGGGTTGACGGATGTGCGGGAAGAGCGTGTGGAGACGCCGTTCGGTGAGCCTAGCGAGGCGTTTGTGCTGGGGACGCTGGAGGGGCGCAGGGTGGCGTTTCTGGCGCGGCATGGCAAGGGGCACCGGTTGTTGCCGAGTGAGTTGCCGTTCAAGGCGAACATTTATGCGATGAAGGCGCTGGGGGTAACGAGCATCCTGAGCGTGAGCGCGGTGGGGAGTTTGAAGGAAGAGCACAAGCCTACGGACTTTGTGATTCCGGATCAGTTTATTGATCGTACGTTTGATCGCAGTGCTACGTTCTTTGGCGAGGGCGTGGTGGGGCATGTGGCGTTTGGGGATCCGGTGTGCCGCGTTATTGCCGGCGTGTTTGCGAAGGCTTGTGAGGAAGTTGGGGTTGTCGGCAAGCTGGGCGGGACGTACGTGTGCATGGAAGGGCCGCAGTTTTCCACGCGGGCGGAGAGCCGGCTGTACCGGAGCTGGGGCGCGGATGTGATTGGCATGACCAATCTGCAGGAAGCGAAGCTGGCGCGCGAGGCGGAGATCAGCTATGCGACGCTGGCGATGGTGACGGACTATGACTGCTGGTTTGAGGGGCACGACGATGTGACCGTCGACCAGGTGGTCGCGGTGATGCACCAGAACGCGGAGAATGCAGGCAGGGTGGTGAAGGCTGCGGTGCGACTGATGCCAAAGGATCTGAGTGCGAGCCCGGCGCAGAGTGCGGCGAAGTTTGCGATCATGACCGACCGGAAGATGATTCCGGAGACGACGAAGCGGAAGTTGGATGTGTTGTTCGGGAAGTATTGGTGAGGGCGACTGATTGTTGCCGTGGTTAGCAAACAGCAGATACCCTGCAGGGCTGATAAGAGAAGCGAAAGCAACGACAAGAGCAAAGAGGTCTGATGTCGATTTTAGTGGTAGGTTCGGTGGCGTTTGATTCGTTGGAGACGCCGAGTGGGAAGCGGGAACGTGTGTTAGGCGGCGCGGCGACGCATTTTGCGTTGGCCGCCAGTTTCTTCACGCCGGTGCGCGTTGTCGGTGTTGTCGGCGAGGACTTTCTGCCGGAGCATGAGCGGGTGTTGACGGACAAGGGTGTCGATACGCGCGGTATTGAGCGTGCGTCCGGGAAGAGCTTCCATTGGACGGGCGCCTATTTGAACGATCTGAACGAGGCGGATACGCTGGCGACGGATCTGAATGTCTTCGCGTCTTTTGAGCCGAAGATTCCTGAGACGTACAAGGACTCGGAATTTTTGTTTCTGGCCAACATCGATCCGGTGCTGCAATTGCGTGTGCGGCAGGCTATGCCGAACGTGAAGATGGTGGCCGGCGACACGATGAACTACTGGATCAACGCGCATCGCGCAAATCTGCTGCCGGTACTGCGGGAACTGGACGTGCTGATCATCAACGACAAGGAGACGCGACTGCTAACGGGGGAAACCAACGGCCTGAAGGCGGCGCAGAAGGTGCTGGAGCTGGGGCCGAAGTCGTTGATTGTGAAGTATGGCGAGCATGGATCCGGCGCATTCTTTACGCCGGAGATCTTCGCCTCGCGCGACGTGTGCAAGCTGTTTCGCGCGCCGGCGACACCGCAGGAACATGTGGTCGATCCGACGGGGGCTGGGGACTCGTTTGCAGGTGGATTTTACGGGTATGTCGCGTCCCAAGGCGAACTTACGCCTGAGGTGTTCCGGACGGCGATGTTTTACGGCTGCGTGATGGGATCCTTGTGTGTGGAGGACTTTGGGACGGAGCGTCTGCAGCGTACGACGCGGGAGGAGATCGACCAGCGCTTTCAGGAGCTCAAGGAGATGTCGCATCTGGCCTGAGACGGCTTTGCCCTGCGCACACGTACAGAACCGCGGGTCTCTCTGCTTCGATCGACAGGAGAAGTGTTCGCGGCAAGCGCCGCGGGCGACCCGCCAGATGCCGCAATGACGACAAGAAAAGGACCAGCTAAGATCGCCGGAAGGGTAACTGCTGTCGCGGCAGGCGCGCAGGTGCGGGGAGGTGAGCGCCCAACGCGGCGGGAGCGCGGGACGATGGGGGTGCCGGGGGATCCTGAAGCTGTGCGGCCCCTGGCGCGCGGGGAAGGCATGCCTGTGTTTGTGGCGGCCGTGATGCTGGCGCTGTTGGCACTGGCGGTCTGCTACCGGCATGGGTACACGCTGCTGTACGGCGATGCTGTGGCCCATCTTGGGAATGCGCGGCGAATTCTTGACTCGCACTATCCGGGGTTGTCGCAGTTAGGCGGCGTCTGGTTGCCGTTGCCGCACCTTTTGATGCTGCCCTTTATCAGCAACATGAGGATGTGGCAGACCGGACTCGCGGCCGCGCCGATGGCGATGCTCAGCTTTGCTGCCAGCGTTGTAGGGGTGTGGCGGCTGTCGCGGCGCATGATGCGGCTGCGCTGGGCGCTGGTGGCCACAGCGTTCTATGCATTGAATCCGAACCTGTTGTACCTGGCGACGACGGCGCTGACCGAGGCCTTGTTTCTGGCGCTGTTTGTCTGGTCGGTGGTGGGCGTAGTCGAGTGTGTGGCGGCGTTGCGGGCGGACAATGCTTCGCTGGCCGGGCGACGCATGGTCTTTACCGGGATCATGGTGCTGCTGGAGGTGTTCACGCGCTATGACGGCTGGGCCATGGGCGCCGCGGCATGGGGCTGCCTTGCCTGGGCGTTGTGGCGCTGCGGGGCGGACCTGCGCCGGCGCGTATGGCCGGCGTTTGCGGTGTTCACTCTACTGTGTGCCGTGGGGCCGGTGCTTTGGTTCTGGTATAATGCGCACTTTGACGGCGACTGGCTGGACTTCCTGCGCGGGCCATACTCGGCGAAGGCGATTGAGCGTAAGACGTCGCATCCGGGGCAGCACTATCCGGGATGGCATAACCCGTTTCTTTCGCTGGTGTACTTCACCCGGGCGGCGCAGGTGGATGCGGCGGTGTGGGAGCTTGGCTTTGGCCTGATCGCGGCGGCGGTGTATGGGGTCTGGCTTTCGTGGCGCGCCAGCCATGGTCATGCGTCCAGGGTGTCGACGGCTGGGGTAGAGATGACACCCCCCGTCGACGTGGACAGGGAGGAGCGCCTCAAATCCGGTGCCGGCGGGCGAGACCTGGCGCACCCGCGCTTCGTGAACTCTCAGGCGGAGTGGATGACCATGTTGTTGTGGGCGCCGCTTCCTTTTTATGTGTACTCCATCGCTTATGGCGCGGTGCCGATCTTTATCCCGCAGCTTCCGCCGCACGCGTTTTACAACGCGCGGTATGGAATGGAGTTGTTGCCTGCCTTGTGCGTCTACGCGGCGTTGGCGGCGGAGCGGTTGGAGATGTGGCTGCGTTCGCGCCCCGAAGCCTTGAAGTCGGGAGGCCTGAGTGCCTGGCGGAGGGTGGGCGCGCGGTGGTGGCAACCGGCGGCGATGGTCCTCTGTGTCTTGAACTCGGCAGGGATGATGGCGGGGTTTGGATCGGCAGGTTTTTTACGGAGTGACGCGGTCCATCAGCGGCAGTTCACCGAGGCGTTCAAGGGCGGGTACCTGCCCGCGGCGCGACGATGGGCCTATCCGCTGGTGCTGCAGGAAGGTCTGGTGAATGCGCAGACGCGCGTGCCGTTTGAGCAGAGTGTGGCGCGCACGCTGGAGACGATCCCGGCCGAGCAACCTGTGTTGATGTCGGTCACGGCGCACGTGGGGGCGGTGCAGACCGCCGGGCGCACGTTGCGATCGATGGTGAGCGAGGGAGATGAGAAGGCGTGGAACGCGGCGCTCGCCGATCCGGCCCACCATGCCGCCTATGTCCTTGCGATGGAGGGCGACCCGGTAGCGAAGGCGGTCAGCGAGCATCCGGAGGGCTTGATGGAGACCGAGGTCATTCGCTCGAGCGGACAGCCGGTGGTGCGGGTGTATCAATCGACGTTGTGGAAGCCTTAGGGGTTGCTGGTGGCTGGTTGCTGGTTGCTGGTTGCTGGTTGCTGGTTGCTGGTTGCTGGT
>CAXUNH010000088.1:0-13146 GCA_964252405.1 uncultured Acidobacteriaceae bacterium
GATGGGCGGGGTGTGTGCGGGTTGGCGGGCTGAGCGGTGTGTGCGGGCGGAGGCGGTTCCGGTTACCTGGCGGGGGCAGGTGGCCGCTGTGGTGTTTGCGCGGTGCGCAGGGTGCCATCATGCGGGCGGGTCAGCGCCGTTCGATCTGACCACCTATGCGGGAGCAAAACGCTGGGCTCCGCAAATGGCGGATGTGGTGGCGAGCCGGTATATGCCGCCGTGGCTGCCGGAGACGACCGGTGGACCGCATCCGGTGCGGTTTGAGGGAGACCGGCGATTGAAGGCTTCCGAGATTGAGTTGCTGGAGGCGTGGGTGAAGGCTGGGGCGCCGGAGGGCGTTGGCCCTGAGCCGAAGGCCCCGGTGTACAGCGCGGAGTGGGAGATGGGGCCGCCGGATCTGGTCATGGAGATGCCGTCCGCGGTGACGGAACCGGGTTCCGGGTCGGACATCTTTGTGAACTTTGTATTACCGGTGACGCTGACACAGACGCGGTGGGTGCGAGCGATGGAGATACAGCCTGGGGCGGGAAGTCTGGTGCATCACGCGAACCTGATCGTGGACCGGACGGGGTCCTTCCGGCGCGCACACCCAGACATATGGCGGACGGGGGTGCCGGGGATGGATCTGCAGATCGATGCGGGCGATGCCTTTGATCCGGACAGCCACTTTCTGTTTTGGAAGCCAGACTCGACGGCGCTGGTGGAACCTCCAGGGATGCCCTGGCGGTTGGATCCGGGCAACGATCTGGTGCTGAACATGCACCTGAAGCCCACGGGTAAGCCGGAGACGGTGCGGGCGCGCATCGGGCTTTACTTTGCGTCGCAGCCGGCGACGGCCCTGCCGATGCTGCTGCAGCTGGAGCATGATGCGGCGCTGGATATTCCGCCGGACGATGCGAACTTCGTGGTGACGGACGAGCTGACACTGCCGGGAGCCGTGGATGTCCTGGGCGTGTACCCGCATGCGCACTACCTTTGCCGCGAGATGGAGGCCTGGGCGGTGTTGCCGGGCGGGGAGCGGCAGCCGTTGTTGCGGATCGGGAGTTGGGACATCGACCGGCAATCGGTATACCGGTTGGCGGAGCCGTTAGCGCTGCCTGCGGGGACGGTGCTGCAGATGCGGTATGTGTATGACAACTCGAGCGCGAATGTGCACAACCCAAGCACGCCGCCGGTACGAGTTCGAGCGGGGAACCGGGCGACAGACGAGATGAGCCACTTCTGGCTGCAGGTGCTGCCGCATGGGGCTGTTGGAGGTTCTACGGGTGATGCGCGCGTGCCGCTGGAGAAGGCCTGGATGGAGGATGCGCTGCGCAAGTCTCCGGGGGATCCGCTCGCGCTGTATAACCTGGGCGCGATCGAGCAGATGCAGGGGGAGTTCGCCCAGGCCGAGGTGTACTTCCGGCGGTTGCTGGAAGAGCAGCCTCGCGATGCCAGGGCGCTGACGGCGCTCGGGTCGGCAATGGAGGCGGCTGGCGATCACCGGGGCGCGGAGGCGCACTTTCGGGCGGCGCTGGCGGTCGATCCGCTGAACGAGGATGCCGGGTATGACCTGGCTCTAACGGAGTTGCGGGCGGGGGACCGGACTGCGGCGGAAGGGCAGCTTCGGGCGGTGCTTCAGGCGCACCCTGACGACGCACCCGCGGCGGAGCGCCTGGCACAGATGTCCTTGGACGCGGGCAAGCCGGCGGAGGCCGAGGTGCTGATGAAGGGTGTTCTTGCGCGAAAGCTTGAGGATGCAGGAGCCCACAGGGAGATGGCCCTGGTACAGGTTGCGCTGGGCGACGGTGAGGCGGCGTTGGGGGAGCTACGAGCGTGGGTGAGGCTGGCGCCGGCTGATCCGGAGGCACACCGCGCGCTGGCGCAGGTCCTGAGCGCGGCGGACAGGCCGGACGAGGCAGTGGCCGAGCAGCAGGCGGTGCTTCGGCTGGTGGGGAACAGCTCTGACGATTGGAACGACCTAGGCACGATGGAGATCCGCGCTGGGAACCGGGTGCAGGCGCGGGCAGCGTTTGAGCGTGCGTTGGCGCTGAACGCGGCGAATGGGGCGGCGCGGGCAAACCTGGAGAAGTTGAAGTCCTCCCCGTGAAGTGGTCCAGTGCCCGATCTCTGGAACGGCGCTGGATCACGTGGCTGGAGGCTGGTTGGGGAGCGAACGGAGCTCGCCTTTTCTGGAATCGCCCATGAGCCACTCCTGTGCGCTGACGCATTTGCTTTCGAGCTTGGGACGGGGTGGCCGGTGGTACCGTCCGTCGGCCTCCAGCATGCGGACCTTGACGTTGTCGCGCAGATAGGCTTCCAGGATCTCGTGGCGCAACCGGTGCGCGGCAGCCGGGTTGGTGACGGGGAAAACCACCTCGCAGCGCTCGTACAGGTTGCGGGGCATCCAGTCGGGCGAGCCTGCGTAGGTCTCCGCTGTGCCGCCGTTTTCGAACCAGAAGATGCGGCTGTGTTCCAGGAAGCGCCCCACGATGGAGCGCACACGAATGCGCTCGCTGAGCCCCTCCACCTGCGGACGGAGCGCGCACATGCCGCGCACGATCAGGTCGATCTCCACGCCGGCCTGCGAGGCGCTGTACAAGGCCTCGATGGTTTGGCCGTCAAGCAGGGCGTTCATCTTGGCGATGATGCGGGCAGGACGGCCCGCGCGGGCGTGGGCGGCTTCGCGGCTGATGAGGGCCAGTGTGTCCTGCGCGAGCGTGATGGGAGAGACCAGGAGCGGACGGTAGGCGCCCGGCTCGGCCAGCCAATCCGCGGTGAGGTAACGGAACACATTTTGTACAGCGGAGGTCAACTCGGGGCGTGCCGTCAGCAGCGAGATGTCGGTGTAAAAGCGGGCGGTGACCGGGTTGTAGTTGCCGGTACCGAGGTGGACGTAGGAACGGATGGTGCCGTCCTCGTCCCGGCGGGCGATCAGGGCGAGTTTGCAGTGCGTCTTCTGACCGAAGAGGCCATGGAACACCTGGACGCCGGCGTCCTCGAGCTCACGCGCCCAGCGAATGTTGGATGCCTCATCGAAGCGAGCCATCAGTTCTACGACGACGGTGGTTTCCTTGCTTTGGGCGGCGTCTTTGAGCCCGCGAAAGATGGTCGAATTTGCGCTGGTTCGATAGAGGGTTTGCTTGATGGAGATGACCGCGTCGTCGGTCTCGCCGGCCTGGATGAATCGTTCTACGGTGTTGTAGGTGTCGAAAGGGTGATGCAGCAGAATATCGCCCCGGCGCACTTCGTCAAAGATGTTCTGGCTATCGGGCGAGAGGGTGAGCTTGCGACCGTGGAACTCGGGAAACTTGAGGTCCTTGCGGTCGACGGCTGAGTACAGATCCATAAGCCGGGACAGGCTCACGGGAGCTTCGGTGGGAAATACCTGCCAGCGATCCAACTCAAAGTTGGTGCGAAGGCGTTCTGTGATCTCGTCTGCCGCGGAGGCGTCGACCTCCAGACGAACCGCATCCCCTTTGCGGCGGTTATGCAGCTCTTCGCGGACGCTTTCCAGCAGAGAGCGGCTCTCTTCCTCCTGCATGTACAGATTGCTGTTGCGGGTGACGCGGAAAGCGGCCCGGCTGAGGACGCGGTAGCCGCGGAACATCTGGTCGGCATGCGCTTCGATAAGCTCGTCCAGCGGAAGAAAGTGGCGCTGACCCTTATGCTCGGGCAGGGCAAGAAGCGAGGGCAGGCTGCGCGGGATGGTGACGATGCCCAACGTATGGGGGGCGCGCGGATGCGTCTTGCGCTTGATCCGCAGCAGCAGCGCAAGGCCCACGGCCTTGTTGAGCACGCGGGGAAAGGGGTGCGAGGGGTCGAGCGTTACGGGCGTCAGCAGCGGATCTACCTGTTCGGTGAAGAACTTTGTCGCAAACACCCGCTCCGACTTGCGCAAGTGCTTCCAGCGAACCACGCGAATGTTGGCTTCGGCGAGTGCAGGCTCGATCCTTTCAGTCCAGCAGGCGGCCTGCTTTGACGCGAAGAGGTGAAGCTGACGGCGAAGGGTGGCGAGGCGTTCCTGCTGGGTGAGACCGCCTTCGTCCGGCGTCGCGGGCAACTGTTCGCCATCTTCAATGAGCTGCAGGATGCCGGCTACCCGGATCTCCAGAAACTCATCGAGATTGCTCCCGGTGATGGCAAGGAACTTGACCCGTTCCAGCAGGGGATTGGTGGTGTCCTGGGCTTCTTCGAGGACACGCTCGTTGAACAGGAGCCAGCTCTCGTCGCGGTTGAAGTACCGGCCGTGAGGGTGTCCGGCGCTCTCCCGGGCAGCTTTGGGGCGACGCCTTGCGGGCCGCTCGGCAAGTGCGGCCGGTTCGGCCTTGGTGCGGGTAATTGTCTGCTCCGGACCCATCCGTACGAGCTTAGCGCAGCCGAATGAATCTTCGGTGAGAGCCCCTCAGGCAGGTCTCAGGCGTGGAGGGTGGAGCTGAGTGCCGACACCGGGATCGTCTCCGCCCTGGCATTGAGAGCGGACACCAGCAGGAGGTCGGCGGAGACGACAACGAGGGCGACCCAGAGAAGGTCGGCGCCAAGCAGGTGGAGGACCTGGAGGCTCAACGGGGCAAGCGCGAGGACATCGGCCGCGCCTAACAGGATTTGCACCCCGAGCAGGCTTAGAAGAGTGCCCCGGCCATGCCTCTGGCGGAGGGCCAACGCTGTGATCAGGAGGAAGGCGGCGAGGGAGGCGGCCGGGTGCATCCAGCGCATGCGGATGAGCAGAGGTGAGGTGGGGGAAAAGTCGGCCAGCAGCGCGGCACCGAGGTTGGGCGCGGGAAACAGCGTGTCAGCAAGCGCGGCGACAGAACCCGTGGCTCCGGTGACGAGAACGCTCAGCATGGCGAGACCGGCGAGCGGGCGCAGGGCGGGGGAAGACCCGACGGGCAGGCTGCGCGGGGTCTGCCACCACCATGCCAGCGAGAGCGCGGCCAGCAGAAGAAGCGTGTTGGTAAAGTGAACGCCTTGCACGAAGACGCGGAGGTTGGAGCTATTGTGCTCGACAAAGCCGCCCAGAACGAGAACGGCGCCAAGGAGCGCTTCTGTAATCAGGAGCAGGCCCGACCACGCCGCGGCTCTGCGGACGCGCTCACCGGGGCGGCGCGCAAGGAAGGTCCAGGCGATGAGCGAAAAGGTGAGGCCGGAGCAGATCCCCGTCATGGAGCGGTGGGTGAACTCGATCACTGTCGCCAGACGAGGGTGGTGGGGCAGGATCTGGCCGTTGCAGAGAGGCCAATGGTTCCCGCACCCGGCGCCGGAGCCGGTAGCGCGGACGATGGCGCCTTCCAGGATGACGAGGATCATCCAGGCGAGCGTGAGGGCAGCGTAGGTGGGGAGACCTCGGCCGCTGCGGAGGAACGCGAAGGCACGGCGCATGCCTTGAGTTTACGCCCGAGTTCGGGGCTCAGGTTCAGGTACGGGCCAGGGCGCGGGCGCGTTCGGTAGCGCGTTTGACGGCTTTGATAAGCGTCACGCGCAGGCCGCCTTCTTCAAGCTCGAGGATGCCGTCGACGGTGCAGCCGGCGGGGGTCGTGACTTCGTCCTTGAGCAGCGCTGGGTGCGCGCCGGTCTCGAGCACCATGCGGGCGGCCCCATAGGCGGTCTGCGCCGCGAGCACGGTGGCGATGTCGCGCGGGAGTCCGACGTTGACGCCGGCTTCAGCGAGGGCTTCCAGAATGATGTACAGGAACGCGGGGCCGGAACCGGAGAGGCCGGTAACGGCGTCCATGTGCTTTTCATCCAGCGAGACGACACGACCCACGGTGCGGAACATCTGCTCAGCGAAGGCCATCTGCCCGGGCGTGGCGAACCGGCCGCGAACAATGGCGGTCATCCCCGCGCCGAGAGTGGCAGGGGTGTTGGGCATGGCGCGGATGACCGGGATGCCGTCCCCGGCGGCCTCTTCGATGGCGGAGGTGGTCACGGAGGCGGCGATGGAGATCAGCACGGTCTCGGGCGTGAGTTGTTGTCGTATTGAGTGAATCACGTCAAGAACCTGGGTGGGTTTGACGGCCAGCAGAATGAGACTGGCGCCGGAGACAGCGGCCGCGTTGTCGGTGAGGCTACGCACACCGAGGCGGTTGCCGAGCGCGGTAGCACGATCCGCATGGGCCACGGTGGCGGTGATCCGTTCCGGGGTGAAGAGGCCGCTCCGGACAAAGGCCGCGATCAGAATGGCGCCCATCTTTCCTGCGCCCAGCACGGCCAGTGTGCCCGCGAGCAGGTTCGCGGACGCGTCAGCCTGACTGGAAGCAGCCGTCGCCGTTGGCGTTGCTGTCGCGCCGGAGAAGGACATACGGCCAGCCTATCACCGTGCCGTCGCTAGCTTGCCATGGACAAGGACGTGCTAACGGCGGAAGCTGAATCCAGCATGCGGTACAGGGTAGAGCGACTGATGCCCAGCACTTCGGATGCCCGGACCTTGTTGCCCTGACAAGCGCGCAGAACGGCGCAGATGTGTTCCTGGACAACCGTATCGAGCGAGATCAGACGCGCCGGGCTGGCCGCTTCGGCGCGCTGCGGGCGATGCGCGACGAGGCAGCGATGCAGGTCGGCAGCGCGGAGCGCCTGCCCATCGGGGCTGGCACACAGGATCGTGAGGGTCTGGTTCAGCTCGCGGAGATTGCCGGACCAGGTGTGCTCCATGGCGGCCTGCAAGAACTCGTCGGTGGTCTGCCGCACGGGGACGCCGGCCCGCTGGCTGCAGCCCATGAGCATGTGGCTGATCAGCATGGGAAGGTCCTCACGCCGCTGCCGAAGGGACGGCATGGCGATGCGGACCGAGCCGAGGGCATCGGCCAGTTCCGAGGAGAAGCGGCCCAGGCCGGCGAGGGCACGAAGGTCTTCTGTCGACGCCGCGATGACGGTCAGGGCGCGGGAACGGCGGGTTCGCATCAGGCGCAGTAGCCCGTCCTGCGCGGCGGGGGAGAACTGGTCGACGTTTGGGAGAAACAAAAAGACGTCGTTGGGCAGGGAGGTAAAGCCGGCTGACCGCAGCAGGCGAGCTTCGGCCTCGGCCGCGGTGACCTGCACAAAGGAGCGATGCGCGTGCGGCGAAAGGTCCAGCAGAACGCGAGCCACGGCTTCCTGGCCGCAGTCCGGCTCACCGGTAAGCAGGGCTGTGCGCACATGGGGCGCGAGACGGCGCATCTGCGCCCAGAGTTGAGACATGGCGCTGCTGGGGCCGAGGAGGCAGACGGCCAGCTCTGCGCTGGAGGCGGCTTTGGACGGCGTACGGGCGGGAGCAAGAAAGGGCTGGGTGTGTGTCATACACAGCCCTTATCGGCATTTCTGGGCAGACTTGAGAGGCGAACAAAAAGAAAAGATCAGTCCGCTTCCCAAAATGGAACAGGGCGGAGAAAACCCCGCCCCGTTTGTCCCGAATCGGGATTAAGCGACAGATTTCGCGCAGTACGCGTCGAAAGCGCGCGCGAGTTCCTGGGCGATGGCCGGCGCCGTCGAGGTTTCGATGGCAGAGCGCTGCATCAGGTATACAAGTTGGCCGTCGCGCAGAATGGCGATGGCGGGCGATGTGGGTGGATGGCCGCCAAAGTAGCCGCGGGCGCGCTCGGTGGCCTCGCGGTCCTGGCCGGCGAACACCGTAATGGCGTGATCGGGCCTGGCCGCATGCTGCATGGCGAGGCGAACACCGGGGCGCATCTTGCCCGCGGCGCAACCGCAGATCGAGTTGACGACGACCATGGTTGTGCCGGACTGGGCGATGGCGGTGTCGACGTCCTGGGCGGTGCGGGCTTCCTGGATGCCGGCGCGGGTGAGTTCTTCGCGCATGGGAATCACCATCAGCTCTGGGTACATTGGATCTCCTTGGAGCAAAACTGCCCCTTCTTCGATTGTACCGGGGGCGGCATCGATTCAGTTAGGCTCAAATGCGTGACTGTTCAGGAGCATGTACGGCTGGCCCCGTTTACGACGTTCAAGGTGGGGGGACCGGCACGGTACTTCGTCGCCGCAGAGGATGAATTGGACGTCTGGGAGGCTTTTCAGTGGGCGAGGGAGAACGAGCTATCCCTAGCCACTCTGGGTGGCGGGAGCAACTTGCTGGTTCCCGACGACGGGTTCAATGGGCTCGTCCTGCGACTGGAGTTGCAGGGGGTTGATCGGAACGACGATCTGTTCGACGTAGCTGCGGGCGAGTCTTGGGATTCCTTTGTGGACGTGGCAATCGACACGGGGTACGCCGGGGTGGAGTGCCTGGCGGGGATCCCCGGAAGTGTCGGCGCGACGCCGGTGCAGAATGTCGGAGCGTATGGGCAGGAAGTGGCCCAGACGATCGAGTCGGTGCGGGCCTTGGATCGGCGGACCGGTAAGTTTGTGGAACTGAATGCGGCGCAGTGTGGGTTCCAGTACCGGAGGAGCATCTTCAACGGTGCAGAACGCGGGCGGTACGTGATCACGCGGGTGCGGTTTCGGCTCCGGCCGGGCGGAAAGCCGTTTCTGGGGTATGCAGACCTACAGCGTTGGTTTCAGGGTCGGCCCGAAGAGCCAACTCTTGCGGAGGTTGGAGGTGCTGTGCGGGCGATTCGCGGACAGAAGGGCATGGTGTTGGCGGAGGGGGACCCGGATACCTGGAGCGCTGGATCGTACTTCAAGAATCCGGTGGTCGCGGCGGATGTGGTGGAGAGAGTGGCGGGTGCTGCCGATGTGGCGCTTGCGGCGGTGCCGAAGTGGGCTGCGGGCGAGGCGTACGTGAAGTTGTCTGCGGCGTGGTTGCTGGAGCGCGCCGGGTTTGGCAAAGGGTTTCGGCTAGGTCCGGCAGGGTTGTCGACCAAGCATGCGCTCGCGCTCACCAACCGGGGCGGGGCGACGTGCGAGGACCTGCTCCGGCTGGAAGAAAGAATCCGGGCAGGCGTTCGGGAGCGATTTGGCGTGACGCTGGAGCGCGAACCGGTGCTGCTAGGGGCGGAGAACGGCTGACCCCCGCCAGGACGCCGCCAGCGGAAGCCATCGGGCCGGTTACCCCTGTGTTCCGGCGAGGCGGTCCGACAGGACGGGCTCGCGTGCGGCAAGGAGCCCGGCGAGATCCAGCGGGCGGGTGAACATGGTGAGGTCTCCCGCCGCGGTCCTGGGCCACTCGTTGCGGGGGCGATCCCAGTAGAGTTCGACGCCGTTGCCGTCAGGATCGCGGAGATACAGGGCGTCGCTGACGCCGTGATCGGCAGCGCCGTCGAGGGCGATGCCCGCCGTGCTGAGGCGCTCGAAAGCGTCAGCCAGAGCTGCCCGTGTGGGATACAACACCGCGAGGTGATACAGCCCCGTTGAGCCTGGCGGTGGCGGCGAACCGCCGAGCGACTCCCAGGTGTTCAGACCGATGTGATGGTGGTACCCGCCCGCGGATAGGAATGCGGCAGAGTCGCCTACGCGCAGGGTGACCTCAAAGCCGAGGACGCCATGGTAGAAGGCGAGCGCACGAGGGAGGTCTGCCACGCGCAGATGGACGTGGCCAATGCGTGTTTCCGGATGCACCGAAGGAGTCATACGGAGTGGATGCGCGGAGTGGGCGAGAGTTTCTGCCGGGGAGGTGGCGCGCATGGGGCCGTAGGTTTTCGCCCTGCGGCACGATGTGCATCTCAAAGCGGCTGTTGTGGTCGTGCGAAGTTCATCCGGCGGGCTTATGGCGCTCGTCCCGGATGCGGAATAGCAGGTAGATCACGATGGCGATGTTCAGCACAAGCACGATCCCCTTCGTAGCTGTGGGATGATGGACGATCTCGTAGACTTCGAGCGGGATGAGTGAGCCGGTGATGATCGCGGTGAACCACTCGGCCCATTTCTTCCCGAGCCAAAGTCCTGTGCCTTCCGTGAAGAACAGGGCTGCGTAGACGAAGCTGCCGATGCCGAGTTCCTTGAACTTGCCCGGCGGCATGCGGGCGAGCTTGCCGAGGGCCTCGTCTACGTAGCGCCCCCCGGGATTGAGGCCGAAGGTGTGGACAAGGTGGGTGAGCGCGTTGGCGGCGTTGCCATGGATGAGCCTCAGCGCTGCGATCCCGACGAGGACAAGCGTCACGGCCTTGAAGAACTTGAAGAGGGCGATGAGCCGGAGCAGACCGCTGTTGGACTTCGGCATACGGGATGGCTGCTCTTCCTGAAGTGAGGTTGACCGCAGGCCCGGAGCGATGTGCATGCCAGCGGGGCGGGGCGGGGTCCGCTGCGAGGTCCGGGCGCGGAGCTCTCCCGTGCTCAGGCCATCTGCTCCACGGCTTGTTCGGCTGTGTTCGGGAGAACGTCCGCCAACAGTTCGCCGAGCCGGGTCATGCCACTGACGATCAGCTCTTCGGGCAGGGCGGAGAAGTTGATGCGGGCGTGATGGGTCTTCGGGGTGGTGGCGAAGAAGGGCGCACCGGGTACGTAGACGACCTTGGCCTTGGGGAGGGCTTCCTCCAGCATGAAGCGGGTGGCGTCGAAGCCTGCGGGGAACGTAAGCCAGGTGAAGAGACCGCCTTCAGCCCGGGTGTACTGGACGGACTCGGGGAAGGTGGAGTCCATGACGTTGAACATGAGGGCCCGCTTGTGGCTGTAAACCGCGCAGACGCGAGTGATGTGCTCCTCGATGGAGTAGATCTCCATGAACTTTGAAGCGGCCATCATGTTCAGCGTGCTGCATTGGGTATCGTTGGCGAGCTTCAGCCGGGCGAGCTTGTTCAGGACCTCCGGGCCGGCTACCGCCCAGCCGAGGCGCATGCCGGGAGCGAGGATCTTGCTGAAGCTGCCGAGAAACAGCACGCGGCCCTCGGTGTCGAGGCTCTTTAACGTTGGCAGGTGATCTCCCTCGAGCCGCAGCGGGCGATAGGGCGAATCCTCAATAACGAGGACATCGTACCGGTTGGCCAAATCGATCAAGCGCCGGCGTCGCGCCAGGCTCAGGGTCACGCCGGTGGGGTTCTGGAAGTCAGGCACGGTGTAGATGACTTTGGTGCGCGGGTTGGCCTGGAGGACGGCTTCGAGGTGGTCGGTGTCCATGCCCTCGGCGTCCATGCGGACGGTGGCGTACTGGGGCTCGAACACGTTGAAGGCGATTGTGGCGCCGAGGAACGTAGGGTCTTCCACGATCACGGTGTCGCCGGGTTCGAGCATCATCTTGGCGGCGAGGTCGAGACCCTGCTGCGCGCCGTGGAGGATGAGGACGTCCTCGGCGGTGCAGGGTGTGCCGTCGTCGCGCATGCGCCCGGCCACCTGGGCGCGGAGCTCGGGGATGCCCTCGGTGACGGTGTACTGCAGGGCGCGCGTGGGCTGCTTGGTAAGGAGCTCCGTGTAGATGGCCTCGAGCTGAGCCGCGGGGAAGAGGGTGGGATCCGGGAAGCCGCCGGCAAAGCTGATCACGTTCGGGTCGGAGCCGTGGCGGAGCAGGTCACGGATGGCGGAGGACTGAACTTTTTGGACTCGCTGGGCGAACTGCACGGGCGTGGATGCCTCTTTGAAGATTCTAGGGCCTCCGAGCAGAGCCCGGCCTGCACCTTTGGCTGGATATGCTGTCCTGATTCGCCACAGGCCGGCCCAGTTACCTCGGATACGTTGTGGCGGAAGGCGGTGCAGGCAGGACCGGCAACGGACGGACGAGGAGCAGGCCGGCCAGAAAACCGGTGACAATGCCGCCGACGTGGGCGGTAAGGTCCGTGTGCGGCGTGGCGAGTCCGTAAAACAGGTTAATGCCGATGAAGATCAGGGCGGACCGTCCAATAGCCTGGGCGGCTTCCGGACGGATGACCGCGCGCTGGCGCAGCAGAAACGCGAGCAGGCCGCCGTAAACACCAAAGATGGCCCCGGAGGCGCCGGCGCTGACAATCATGGGGTGCAGGACCACGCCGGCGAGGTTGCCGCCGATACCCGCTGCGAGATAGAGGACCAGGAACCGGAAGCCGCCGTAGAGGCGCTCCACGAAGAGGCCGGCCTGGTACAGGATGTACATGTTCAGGGCGATGTGCACGATGCCGATGTGGAGGAAGCAGGCCGTGAGCAGGCGCCACCATTGGCCTGAAACCGTGAGCGGGCCAAAGTTGGCGCCCCAGGCGATCAGTTGCGGCACCGTGGGATCGGTGAGGGAGATGCCGCTGATCAGCATGAGCACGAAAACAAGCACGTTCAGGCCAATCAGGACGTAGGTGACGTGCGCGGCGGCTAGCTGGAATTGCTCGGTGCGGGGATGCTCGGCGGGGCGTACGGGGGAGGTTCGGTTGAAGTCTTCCATGGATGAGTACATTTGGGCTCTTTGGTATGGGATGCACGACAGGAACTGAAGCCCCTTTTGCCTGGTCGGGCATTGGCATGGCTGAAGCCGTGCCCGTTCCGTTATGGGCTTGGCTCTCTTGCAGGCGCCGCAACTGATTCGACGGCGAGCCTATTTGGATTGTGAGGGTGGGGTGCGGAGCGCGTCGGGGCTGACGACGCCGATGCGGCCGTGGGGGCCGACGACGAAGGGGAGCGAGAGGGCGTTCCAGTGTTGGTCGGCGTCGGGGGTGTCTTGTGGACCGGGTTCGAGGGGGCGCCAGTTGCGGCCGTCGTCGGTGGAGATGTCGGTACCGTTGGGGCCCACGGTGATCCAGGTGTTGTGGGTGGGGTCGTAGGCCACGGCGGAGCGGTAGCCGTGGGGATATGTTGCTGGTTCGGAGATGCCACTGTGGTCATAGGCGGCGGTACGGCTGTCACTGCCTGGCTTTGTGTAATCTCCTCCCACCATCACAAGCGTTCCACCGCTCTTGGCCAAGGAGAATACCCCGGCGCCGTTGCCGTACGCCATGGGCGTGTGTTGTGCCACGGTGTGTACGGCGTCCAACTCTAGCTTCGTGGGCGCGGGCGCGCAATCGCAAATCCCCGGAAAGTGTCGGTACGCGGTGATGAGTTGCGGCTGCGCACCGCCGGTGCCGAATTGCACTACATCTTTGCCGACAATCATTGAGGTGTTGGTGGCAGCAAAGACCCCCTCTCCTTCCACAGCCAGCAAGTTGATGGGAGAGTTGTGCCATGAGGTCCAATGCTGACCGCCGTCGCTGGTCTCGTCGAGAAAGAAGTGCGGGCGCGTTTCGCCCCGTGCTGTCACTGGATCACCAAGGAGAAAGCCTTGTTGCGGCGAGGAGAACTGGAGCGCGTCCCAGAAACCGTCTTTGTCGGGGTTGGTGAAGAGGAGGGTCCAGGTTTGGCAGCCGTCGGTGG
>CAXUNH010000089.1:0-13057 GCA_964252405.1 uncultured Acidobacteriaceae bacterium
CTGCACGGAGGCGGTCGAGGTCTAAGGTCCAGTCGAGGGCGCTGAGGGGCACGATGACGGGCTGCATGCGCAACGACGTGAGCGTGGCTACGTGATAGCCGTAGAAGGGCTCGAAGACGATGCACTCGTCGCCGGGGTTGAGCAGGGCCACCAGCGCGGCGTGCAGGGCGCCGGTGGCGCCGGAGGTGACGAGGACCTGGGTTTCGGGGTCGACCTGGAGGTGATTGAAGCTGGCGAACTTGCGCGCGATGGCCTGGCGTAGTGGAGCGATGCCGTCGAGGCGGGTGTAGATGTTGTGGCCTCCGTGAATGGCTTCGATGGCGGCCTGGGCGACGGGCCCGGGAACGTCGGTGTCGCAGACTCCCTGGGCGAGGTTGATGCCGTTGACCGCCGCGCAGGCCACGGACATGGCGCGGATCTCGGATTGGATGTTGCCGGGGGCTAGATCGCTGAGGCGGAGGACAGCGGATTCAAGAGAAGCAGTCGGCATAAGAGAGGGCAGCGCCTGGGCGCTGCCCTACATGCTACCGCGATGGTGGGGTTTGTGTGGGCGGTACCAAAAGCAGGTTCCCCGTCGGGGAATGACAGAAAGAAAGCAAGTTCTTCAGAACTGCGGGGGGAACGGCAGTCGCTAGATGACGTGGAGCAGGAAGAGGATCACGACGATCAGCAGAATGGTTCCAAGAGTCCCGGTGGGAGCGTAGCCCCAGCTCCGGGAGTACGGAAACACAGGAAAGGACCCGAAGAGCAGCAGCACGAGAATGATGATGACGATCAGTTCCAAGACGTCCTCCGAGGGAATACCCGGTACATAGATGCGGAGGAGGCGAAAATTGTTATCTTGCCGGAATCCGACAGGAACATTTGCGCGGGGATACAACGTGAATTCCTTCCGACGGCTCTCATGATCCCAGGCCCGAACTAAGGGCGCGTATTTCTCCGGCTGAAAGGCGTGTATATGTTTCTGATTTTGGCGATTGTTTTGCTGGTTCTTTGGGCGGGTGGCTTTTTCGCATTTCACGTGGCGGGCTTCTTCATCCACATTCTGATCATTCTTGCGGTGATCTCGTTGATCTTCCACTTTCTACGGGGCGGACGAGCGGTGTAACGACACGGTACCCGAAAAAGGTAACGGCCTGCCCAAGGGGGCGGGCCTTTCTTACGGCGATGCGAATGCGCTACTGGTGGTGGACGTTGTGTGCCGGTAGTTCGGCAGTCGGGGGTGGCATATTGGCGAGGGCTTCGGGGGTTTCCTCGTCCAGTCTCGGAAGCTTCGCGGCCAGCGCGATCTCCAGTACCTCGTCCATGTTCTCGACGAAGTTGAGCTTCATCTCCTGCTTGATGAGGTCTGGCAGGTCGGGAAGATCGCGCTTGTTGTCGGCTGGCAGGACGGCTTCAAAGATGCCCGCGCGGTGAGCTGCGAGGAGCTTCTCCTTAAGGCCGCCGATAGGGAGCACCTTGCCGCGGAGTGTGATCTCGCCGGTCATGGCGATGTCGCGGCGGACCTCGATCTTGGTGAGGGCTGAGGCGAGCGCCGTGGCGAGCGTGATGCCGGCGGAGGGACCGTCTTTGGGGATGGCGCCTTCGGGCACGTGGATGTGGATGTCGATGTTGCGGTAGAAGTCCTTCTGCAGCCCAAGGTGATGCGAGCGGGAGCGGATGTAGGTGAGCGCGGCTTGCGCGGACTCCTGCATGACGTCGCCGAGCTGGCCGGTGGCGGTCATCTTGCCTTTGCCGTCGAGGACCTGGACTTCGGTCTGGAGGATGCTGCCGCCCATCTCGGTCCAGGCGAGGCCGGTGACGAGGCCGATCTCGTTTTTCTCGTGCACCTGCGAGTCGCGGAACTTGGCGATGCCGAGGATGTCCGCCAGGGTTTCCCCGGTGACGGTCTGCTTGTGCTCCGTGTTGCTTACGACGCGGCGGGCGACCTTGCGGCAGACGTTGCCGATCTCGCGCTCGAGGTTGCGAACGCCGGACTCGCGCGTGTAGTTGCGGATGATGCCGCGCAGGGCATCGTCGTCGAAGCTGATCTGCTCGGGCGTGAGGCCGGTTCCTTCGAGTTGCTTCTTGAGCAGGTACTGCTTGGCGATCTCCAGCTTTTCGAGCTCGGTATAGCCGGAGAGGCGAAGGATTTCCATGCGGTCCTGGAGGGGCGCCGGGATGGTGTGCAGGACGTTGGCGGTGGCGATGAAGAGGACCTGGGAGAGGTCGTATTCCACGTCGAGGTAGTGATCCTGGAAGGTGTTGTTCTGCTCGGGGTCGAGCACTTCCAGCAGCGCGGAGGCTGGGTCCCCGCGGAAGTCGGAGGCCATCTTGTCGATCTCATCGAGCATGATGACCGGGTTCTTGGTACCGGCCTTTTTCATCGACTGGATGATCTGGCCCGGGAGCGCGCCGATGTAGGTACGACGGTGGCCTCGAATCTCGGCTTCATCACGGACGCCGCCCAGGGACATGCGAACGAACTTGCGGCCCGTGGCTTTGGCGATGCTCATGCCGAGCGAGGTTTTGCCCACGCCTGGGGGCCCGACGAAGCAAAGGATGGAACCTTTGGGGTTCTTAACGAGCTGGCGGACAGCGAGGAATTCGAGGATGCGTTCTTTGATTTTTTCCAGGCCGTAGTGGTCTTCGTTGAGGACCTGTTCGGCGTTGTCGATGGAGCGAATCTCTTTGCTGCGCTTGCGCCAGGGCACGGCCAGCAGCCAGTCGAGGTAGTTGCGGCTGACGGTGGACTCAGCGGACATGGGCGGCATGGCCTCGAGCTTCTTGAGCTCCTGGGTGGCCTTGTCCTGCACGTCCTTGGGCATGCCGGCTTCTTCGATCTTCTTCTTCAGCTCATCGAACTCGCTCTTTTCGCCGCGGCCGAGCTCCTTCTGGATGGCCTTGATCTTTTCGTTGAGGTAGTACTCCTTCTGGGCGCGCTCCATCTGGCGCTTGACGCGCGACTGGATGGTGCGGTCCATGTTGAGTTTCTCGATGGCGATCTCGAGCGTGTCGGCGACCTTGGAGAGGCGGAGTTCGGGGTCGAAGACTTCCAGGAGCTGCTGCTTTTCCTCGATGGACAGCGGGAGATTGGCGCCGATCATGTCGGCGAGCTTGGCGGGCTCGTCGGTGCGGAGCGCGGCGGCGGCTTCCTGGTTCAGGCTTTGCTGGAGTTTGCTGTACTGCTCGTAGAGCTGGTGGACGCGGGCGACGAGTTGGTCTGTTGCCGGGGTGGCCTGGAGCTCGGAGCGCGAGGTGCGCACGGTGGCGACGAAGAAGCCATCGTCGTCGTTCAACTCGACCGCGCGGCCGCGCTCCACGCCTTCGACGAGGACGCGGATGTTGCCATCAGAGAGGCGAACGGATTGAACGATGTTGCCGATGGTGCCGACGTTGTAGATGTCGTCGGCGGTGGGTTCATCCACCGAGGCATCGTGCTGGGTAGCGAGGAAAATCTTGCGGTCACCATTGAGCGCCTCTTCGAGGGCGCGCACGGAGGACTCGCGGCCCACCACAAAGGGGGCCATCATTTGCGGGAAGATCACCATCTCGCGGATGGGCATCATCGGGAGTTTGCGCTGGGTACCGTTATTCAAGTCGCGGTCGTCGTTCTTCATGGGCCTCCCGGGTTAGACGTGTGGGCTACGGTGTTCGATGCAGCCCGCACGTTGGGTGGAATTGTACGCGTGAGCGCGATGGAAAAGGCCAACGCGGCGTACGCAGAGTCGCGATGTTCCGCTTTGTTCTCTGGGCACACCGCGTTGGCTCTGCGGGGCTGGAGCGTTGTCCAGGAGCCAGGCTAACCGGCCTTTTCCAGGAGCACCGGGAGCGTAATGTCGCGCGTCTTGACCATCTCTTCGGTGATGACCAGTTCCTTGACCTTTTTATTGCCAGGAACGTGGTACATCAGGTCGAGCATGAGCTCTTCGAGGATCATGCGCAAACCGCGGGCGCCAACCTTGCGTTGCAGCGCTTCGCGGGCGATCTCCTTGATGGCGTCGTCGGTCCAGGTGACTTTGACGCCCTCGTAGTCGAACAGGCGCGCGTATTGCTTGAGCAGGGCGTTGCGCGGGCGGGTGAGGATGTCGATCAGCGCGGCTTCGTCGAGTTCGTCGAGGATGCCCAGCACCGGGAGACGGCCGACAAACTCGGGGATCAGCCCGTACTTGAGAAGGTCTTGCGGCTCGGCCTGGCGGAGGAGCTCGGTGTCGCGCTGGGCGCGGATGGGCGTGACGCCCTTGGCGTCCGGATCGGCGATGGTCTTGAAGCCGAGGGCCTTCTTGCCGATGCGGCGAGCGACGATCTTTTCCAGCCCGACGAAGGCGCCGCCGCAGATGAACAGGATGTTCGTCGTGTCGACGATGGTGAACTCCTGGTGCGGGTGTTTGCGTCCGCCCTGGGGTGGGACGTTGGCCACGGTGCCTTCGAGGAGCTTGAGGAGGGCCTGCTGAACACCTTCCCCGGAGACGTCGCGAGTGATGGAGGGGTTCTCGTCCTTGCGGCCGATCTTGTCGATCTCGTCGATGTAGATGATGCCGGCCTGGGCGCGGGCGACGTCATTGTCGGCGGCCTGGAGCAGCTTGAGGATGATGTTTTCGACGTCCTCACCGACGTAGCCGGCTTCGGTAAGGGTGGTGGCGTCGACGATGGCGAAGGGAACATCGAGCATCTTGGCCAGGGTCTGGGCCATGAGCGTCTTGCCGGAGCCGGTTGGACCGACCATGAGGATGTTCGACTTCGCGAGTTCGACGTCGTTGCCGCGCATGCGGTTCATCTGGATGCGCTTGTAATGGTTGTAGACGGCGACCGCGAGCTTCTTCTTGGTGACATCCTGGCCGATGATGTACTCGTCGAGGAAGGCTTTCACTTCGGCGGGTTTGGGCAGGTGCTGGGGCGTCGCGCCGGGCTGGGCTTCCCCACCCTTGTCATCCTCAAGAATGGTATTGCAGACCGCGACACACTCATCGCAGATGTAGGCGCGCGGGTAGTCCGAGGGGGACGAGATCAGCTTGGCAACGGCATCCTGCGACTTGTGGCAGAACGAGCAGCGTAGCGACTCTTCCATGCCCCGGGTGGTCTTCATAAAGGGTGCGGCTCCTTGGGCGAAACGACACGAGAGTGACAGGCGCTCGCTCGGTAGAACAACGCTAGTCTACACCTTGCCTGAGGGTCTTGCCCGCAACGGCAAGTGGCAGAAAGTAATAGCGGAATGGGTACGTGCAGAAGGCGCGAAACGCCGGCCGAAGCCGGCGTCTCTGCCACTTTTGTCGCAGAAAGGCTAGGTGCGCGGGCGGTCGATGATGTCATCGACGATGCCGTAGTCCTTGGCCTGGTGCGCGGTCATGATGAAGTCGCGCTCCACGTCGCGCTCGATGCGGTCAAGGTTTTGACCGGTGTTTTGGCTCATCAGCTTGTTCGTGAGCTCACGAATACGCAGGATCTCGCGAGCGTGGATGTCGATGTCGGTGGCCTGTCCGCCGAGGCCGCCCATGGACGGCTGATGGATCAGGATGCGGCTGTTGGGAAGGGCAAAGCGCTTGCCCTTCTTGCCGGCCATGAGCAGGAAAGCGCCCATCGACGCGGCCTGACCGATGCAGAGGGTCTGCACATCGTTCTTGATGTACTGCATGGTGTCGTAGATCGCGAGACCTGCGGAGATGGAGCCGCCAGGGGAGTTGATGTAGAGCTGGATGTCCTTTTCCGGGTCTTCGCCGGAGAGGAACAGGAGCTGCGCGATGATCAGATTGGCGATGTTGTCGTCGATCGGGGTGCCGAGGAAGATGATGTTGTCGCGGAGCAGACGGCTGTAGATGTCGTAGGAGCGTTCGCCCCGGCTCGTCTGCTCGAGCACCATCGGTATGAGTCCCATGGGGTTCTCTCTTTCGGTTGAGGGTCTCGGTTAAGGGAAGCTGCTGTGATGGCACGAGGGTATCCCAACCCGCATACGGTACGCGAGCCGGGTACTCCGCTAAGGAACTAGGCGGCGAGTTTTTCGAAGAGCTGCGCACCCGTTTTTTCGCGGCGCATCTGATCGCGCAGACGCTGCAGGGAACCGTCTTCGCCCAACCGTTTGCGCAGGGACTCGACGGGCTCACGCGACTGCAGGGAGAGGATCATGAGCTCGCGCTCCAGATCGTCATCGGTGACCTGAATGTTCTCCAACTCGGCAATGCGATCCAGGATCAGCGAGGCCTTGACCTCGTTGATAGCCTGATCGCGTTGCGCCTCCCGGAGGCGGGGGAAGTCGAGCTGGCGCATGGCCTCGGTGGTCATACCCTGCTGGGCAAGCGCGCGCAAGCCCCGCTCGAGGCGTGCGTCGATCTGCTGCTGCACGAAGGTCTCGGGGACCGGGAACTGGAACCTCCCGATGAGGTCCTCCAGCATCTTGTCGCGGGCCTGGGTCTCGAGCGACTCCTTCTTGCGGGCCTGAGCGCGTTCGCGGAGCTTGGTCTCGAAGTCCTGCCAGGAGTCGTAGTTCCCAAGCTGCTTGGCAAACTCTTCGTCGCGCTCGGGGTAGGTCTTGCGCTTGATGGACTTCACGGTAACGTCGTAGCTCACGGTCTTGCCCGCGAGGCGTTGCTCGCCAAACTCAGCGGGGTAGTCGACCTCAAAGGTGAGCTCCTGGCCGACCTTCGAGCCGCGGAGAGCTTCGCTGAAGGCCGCCAACGTGTTCTTGCCGCCGACCTCGAGGAGGAAGTCGTCGCCCTTGATCTCGGGCTGCTCCGAGGTGTTCTGGAGGCCTTCCCCGGTGACGGTCTGGGCTGTGTCCTTGACCTGCCCCTTGTAGCTGATCTCGGCCCAATCGCCATCGGCCAGGGGGCGATCTTCGTCTACGGGCTCGATCGTCGCGTGGTGATCGAGGACGGCGTTCAGCTCCGCCTCGTACTCGTCGCCGGAGAGGGACGCATCGGGCCGCTGGACCGCGATCGCGTCGTAGCCGTCGACGTTGATCTCGGGCAGGACCTCGAAGCTGGCTTTGAAGCGAAGCGGCAGCCCTTCGGCGAGTTGCAGTTCGGAGATCTGGGGCTGAGACACCGGCTGCAGCGTCCCCTGCTCCAGGGCAGCGCGGAAGCGCTCGGAGACGAGGCTGTCCAGCACTTCTTTGCGGACGTCACTGGCGAACCGCGAGCGAATCAGCGACTCCGGAACCTTGCCGGCGCGGAAGCCCGGGATGCGCGCCATGCGACTGTACTTTTTGATGACCTGGCGGAAGGCGCGGTCGACGTCAGCGGCAGGCGCCTCCACCTCGACAGAGCGCAACAACTCAGGGTTCAGGGTGGGACCGTGCTGGTGATGATGTTCGTGGCCGCTCCCGTCATGCGTTTGGGCGGAAGGGTTGATCTCGGGGGCGGTGGCGTTCTCCTGCGAGCGGAGGGCGGTCTCTTCCTGTGTTTCGATGGGGGTCAAAGTTGGTCTCTTCCGATGAGCACTGAAGGCTCGAACTTGGGGTAAGGCGGTGCGTGTTGACGCACAGGAGCCGCTCGGGTGGCGGGGCTGCCTCCCCACTCCGTTCAGGATACGAGCGGGGGCAGAAGGGGTCAAACGCGCGGGCCCCTTTTAGGTGGCGGGGTTGCTGTCACCGGCAGTAAAGGTGAAGACCTCCACCCGCACCTTCCATTGCAGGCTGTCGCCGGGCTGGAGGGTGGTGATGCCGGAGCCCTCCGAGGTATCCCATTCCGAACCAAGGGCGTCGTCGAAGTTTGTGTAGGGACCGATGGCGACCCAGGGCTGGTCGGGTGGGGCAATCACCCGGAGCGCTTTGATATTGGCCGTGAGCGGAAGAATCCTGACACCGTAGCCCCAGGTGGTGTCCCGAAGCTCGGCGACGGGACCGTTGCTGAGGACCGCCGCGGTCAGGTGAACGAAGGTGTTGTCGACGGGCATATGACCAAGAGCCGTGCCCCGTGCTCGAACGAAGTCGAGGGGAGTTCCGGAGACAGGAACCATGCGACCGGTCGGTATGCCAGTGCTGAGATTCGTCTCCAGACGCGTGCTGGAAGGGATCACGAGGCTGGCATGGGCGCGGTCGTGGCTGGCGATGGAGAAGTAGGGCAGCCAACCGATGCCCACGGGCATGGGGCTGGCTCCGGTGTTTTGCACGTTCACCGTGAGGTCCATGGTGTGGCCGGAGAGGTCGACCCGAATCTGTACCGAGCCCGTGGAGGGCCAATTGCCGGAGAACGTCCCCGGGTGGTATACGGCCTCGACAGACTGACCGTCGAGGATGACATCGTTGTGGAAGGAGTCCGCCGGGCGATTGAGGAGGAGGCCCAGGGTGGATACGGAACTGTTGGCGGAAGAGGCCGGAAAGGTGAGGCGCTGTCCGAGCCATAGGGTCTGCAGCAGGCCGGCGGAGCTATCCGAGGGCTTGCCGACTAGCCGTCCGGCCCAGGGAATCAGGAACGCACCGCCCATGGTGGCGCTCAGGGCGCCGTTGGCGTCCGGGCCGGTGCCGGAGAGCATCTCCGTAGCCTGGGCGAGCGGGGGAGACATCAGGAGCGGAACCTCGCCGTGACCCGGGATCTGTGCCGTCAACTGCAGCAGGTTCATCCCACGGCCGGGAAGGAGGGTGGCGTTCACGAACTCGGGCTCACTGCCCACCGCGTCGGGCGTGCGGTTCAGACGGATCACCTCTTCGCCGCCAGGCCCGGTGGGCGCGACCGGCAGTGCGGGGGTGGAGAGCACAGCGGAGGTGAGGCGATGGAAGTTGCCGCGACCGCGCTCCCAGGAGATTGCAAGCAGTATCGCGCACAGGACGGCGATCAAGGTCGGGGTGAAGCGTCCGGATGAGGTGAAAGGAGCACGACCTGGACGGATATCCGGGCGGCTGGGGGTGGGGCTCATGCTAAAGCGAATCTCCGGTTGCTTGTTCCGTGAATCACCATACCATCCTAGGACTTGAGGACCGCGTGCAAAGGCCCGGGGGAGGGAGTCCAACCCTGCGGACGCACACGTAGTCTCAACAGGTAAGACGGAGGAACTATGAAGAAGTTTTGGATTGGACTTGCCCTGGGGGCACTTGCCGGGGGCATCGCGGCTCTGCTGTATGCACCGCAGTCAGGCGCCTCGACCCGGCGCAAGGTTCGGCGCTCGTTGGAAGACCTCGGGGACAGCCTGGGCGATGCGGCCGACTACGTCAAGGAGCAGGCAGACCGCCTCAGCAAGGAGGCGCAAAAGCTGATCGACGGGGGCAAGAGCCAGTTCGGGGACGTTCTGGACGCTGCTCAGGACTACGCAAAGACAACGAGCGGCAGAGTCAGTGACCAAGCGTCGCGGTTGATGTAGTGCGGCCCCGTGTAAGCACAAAGGGGCCCCGGATCGCTCCGGGGCCCTCTTTGTGCCGCGTTCCGTTGCGCTAAGCGGCGGTGAGCGCCAGGCCGACAGCCGATTCTTCTGCGCTGCCGTCCGGGGACACAGGGCGGTAGAAGAGCTGGTTGGCCTCGAGGTACACCTCGAGGAAGGCTGGCCGCTCGGGGATCTGTCCCGCGATCAGAGCTTCCGAGAGTGGGTCCTCGATGTAGCGTTGCAGGGCCCGGCGGAGCGGACGCGCACCGTAGGAGCGGTCGGTGAGCGTCTTCTCCAGGATCCAGCGCTTGGCATCCTCCTGCACGGAGATGGTGATCGCCTTGTGCACGAGGTTGGTGTTGAGTTGCTGGACCAGGAGCTCCAGGATCTGCATCAGTTCGCTGTCGGTGAGGGCAGAGAAGACGATGACCTCGTCGAGCCGGTTGATGAACTCAGGGTTGAAGGTGCGCTTCACCTCGCCCATGACCATCTCCTGCATCTTCTCGAAGACAACCTCGTCCTTGCTCGACTGGAAGCCGAGGCCCTCACGCTTCATGAGGTGCTTGGCCCCGATGTTCGAGGTCATGATGAGGATGGTGTTCTTGAAGTCGACGGTGTTGCCCAGGCCATCCGTAAGCTGGCCGTCTTCAAACACTTGCAGCAGCAAGTTAAAGACGTCCGGATGGGCTTTCTCGACTTCGTCCAGCAGGACGACGGAGTACGGGCTGCGCTTCACGCGCTCGGTGAGCTGACCGCCCTCCTCGTACCCGACGTAGCCCGGAGGCGAGCCGATGAGCTTGGAGACGGAGTGCTTCTCCATGAACTCCGACATGTCGAAGCGGATGAGGGACTTCTCTGAGCCGAAGAGGAATTGGGCGAGCGTGCGGGCGACTTCGGTTTTGCCGACGCCGGTGGGTCCGAGGAACAGGAACGAGCCGATGGGGCGAGCGGGATTCTTGAGGCCGGCACGGGAGCGACGGATGGCGCGGGCCAGGGCCGAGATGGCCTTGTCCTGCGCGATAACGCGCTTGTGCAGCTCTTCCTCGACGCGGAGGAGTTTCTGGGTCTCCTCTTCCTTGATCGAGGTGATCGGCACGCCGGTCCAGCGGGAGACGACGTCTTCAATGTCCTCGCGGGTGACGATGCCGGAGCTGGACTCATCGAGGTGGTACTTGTCGCGGAGCGAGCGAAGGTTCTCGCGCTCCTTGCGCTCCTCGTCGGAGTAGAAGCGGGCCTTCTCGAATTCGTGGTTCGCGATGGCGTTTTCCATGCGGTGCACGATGAACTTGATCCGCTTCTGGACCTCGGTGAGCTCCTCGGGGAGGGTCGTTTGGCGCAGCTTCACGCGGGCACCAGCCTCGTCGATGAGGTCGATGGCCTTGTCGGGGAGAAAGCGGTCGGGGATGTAGCGGTTGGAGTGCGAGACGGAGAAGGTGATCGCGTCGTCGGTGTAGCTGACGGCGTGGAACTTCTCGTACTTCTCGCGGATGCCCATGATGATCTTGATCGCGTCCTCTTCGTTCGGGGGCGGCACCTTGACGGCCTGGAAGCGGCGCTCGAGGGAGCGATCTTTTTCGATGGACTTGCGGTACTCGGCCGGGGTGGTGGCGCCGATGCACTGGATTTCACCGCGGCTCAGGGCCGGTTTCAGGATGTTGGCGGCGTCGAGGGAGCCTTCGGCAGAGCCGGCGCCGACGAGCGTGTGGAGTTCATCGATGAAGACGATGGAGTTCTGGCTCTCCATGAGCTCCTTCATGATGGTCTTGAGGCGCTCCTCGAACTGACCGCGGTACTTGGTGCCGGCGACGATGAGGCTGAGATCGAGTGAGAGGACGCGCTTGTCCGCGAGGAAGCTGGGAACTTCGCCGTCGGCGATTTTCTGGGCGAGGCCTTCGACGATGGCGGTTTTGCCGACGCCGGGCTCGCCGATGAGGACGGGGTTGTTTTTGGTGCGGCGGCAGAGGATCTGGATGACGCGTTCGACTTCGAAGTCGCGGCCGACGAGCGGGTCCAGCGTGCCGTCCGTGGCGGCCTGGGTGAGGTCGCGGGAGAACTCCGCGAGCATGGACTGCTCCTGCTGCTGTCCGCGCTGCTTGCCCCCGGAAGAACTTGAAGAAGAGGATGAGCTTTGCGGCTTTTCCTGGGTGGAACGCTGCAGTTCTTCCCGGATGGCCGGCAGACGCAGGCCGCGTTCGGTGAGGATTTCGGCGGCGAAGCACTTCTCTTCGCGCAGCAGGCCGAGAAGCAGGTGTTCGGTGCCGATGTGTTTGTGGCTGAGGCGTTCGGCCTCTTCGGCGGCGTAGGCCAGGACGCGCTTGCACTCGTTCGATAGCGGCAGGTCGACCGAGGTCGAGACCTTTTCCCGGACCGTGGTGTGTTGCTCAATCTGTTTGCGAATGGATTCTACGGATGCGTGGGAGCGAAGAAAGCGATTGGTAAGCGCTTTGTCCTCACGCAGAAGACCTAACAGGAGGTGTTCGGTTTCAATGTAGGGCGAACCGAACTGACTCGCCTCGTAGCGCGCGAAAAAGATGACGCGCCGCGCCTTTTCTGTATAGCGTTCGAACATGCTCCCCCTTCGGCCCATCACCCTCGCCCGGGTACGGTGAGGGCGTGGCCTGCGATGGAAAACCGTGGCCGCCGCGCTGGTCTGCGGAGGAAGGGACTGAGTGCCTTGCAGCATCCAGAGAGTTGCGACCAGTGTATCCGCGCTTTGCATGATGCGGAAGCGCGAACCCGCTGATGGTTACTAGAGATTGGACGCCTTTGTGGGAAAACGGTCGCAAACGGGTATGCGGTGCAACGAAAGTTGCAGTGCCTCGTTGAGCCTGCCTCGCAGCGGTCTGCCTGGCGGGGCACAAGGGGACGCCGGGAGAAAGGCGATGCGCAGCTACCAGGGATACTCGCCATCTTTATGGAAGTATCCGCCGGTCGGACCGTCGTCACCCAGCAGCGCATACTTCACGATGGCGATTGATCCCTCCTCCAGCGTCTGCGGGCCGCTGTTGTTGTTGAGGTCCGTGGCGGTGTAGCCGGGGCAGATGCTGTTCACCTTGATGGGGGTGTCGCGCAACTCCCACGCGAGATTCACGGTGAACATGTTCAGGGCAGCCTTGGACGCGTTGTAGCCGAGCGGCTTGACGCCGTAGAAGGGGGACTCCGGACTGGTGTTTACGCCAAAGGATCCGAGACCGCTGGACACGTTCACAATGCGGCCCGCTGGGGCGGCTTTCAGAAGGGGCAGCAGCGGCTGCGTGAACTCGACCGTGCCGAAGAAGTTGGTTGCGAAGATCCGCTTCATGGTGTCGACCGACGCGACGCTGGCCGGACCATCGGTGGTCAGGTCAGCGATACCGGCGTTGTTGACCAGCACGTCAAGGCGGCCGAACTCCGTCCCGATCTGGCCGGCGAGCGCCGTGGACGTCGCGGTGGCCCGCTCGAGATCGGCGGGCACATAGCGCACATTCAGGCTCTCCTCGCGCAGGGTGGCGGCAGCCTCTTCGCCCCTCCCGGCGTCTCGCGCGCCCATGAGCACGAGCGCGCCTGTGCGAGCCAGTTGGCGCGAGACCTCGAAGCCGATCCCTTTGTTTGCGCCTGTGACGAGAATGATCTTTTCCATTGCGATCTCCTGCATCTGCCGTGCGTACCGATCAGATTCGGGGATTGCGATGAGGATGCAGCTGGTTCTGGCGCCAGTGCGCAGGGTCAGCTGCTCCCTTCAAACCGCTACTGGGGTGTGAGCGGGCCGTCGGGGCCGATCTCGAGATAGTCGACGGGGGCGGGTTCGCGC
>CAXUNH010000090.1:0-3509 GCA_964252405.1 uncultured Acidobacteriaceae bacterium
GGGTGGTCTCTTCGGGCTGGTGGTTGGCGCCGGGATAGAGGATGGGGATGTCGTCATTGCCGAACTCGGCGAGGGTTTGGCGGCAGGCTCCACAGGGCATGGACGCGGCGTTGTTCAGGTTGGCGACCGCCACGGCGGCGAGCCGGATGCCAGGGCCGTACTCGGCGACGGCGCGGACCACTGCGGACTGCTCGGCGCAGCAGGTGAGGCGATACGAGCAGTTTTCTACGTTGGCTCCGGTGACGACTTTGCCGGTGGTGAGGAGCAACGCGGCGCCCACTCGGAACTTTGAATAGGGCGAGTACGAATTTTGCGCGGCGGCGGTGGCCTGTTCGCGTAAAAAGAGATGCTGCTCAGGGGTGAGGGAGGTTGCGGAGTGGGCAGTCATTGTGAGGCGTTTAGCGTAGCCCGTGTGCCGAGGGGATGCAATCCCCGTGAATCCGGAGGACGGTAATGTGCAGAGCGAGGGAGGGTAATAGTCGGGTTGGGGGATGGCGATCCTCGCGCATGCCGCCGAAGCTAAGGGAGGACAGGGATGACCTCAGACCGAAGCGAGTCTGCGGCAGGGTGGGGCGCGATGCGGTTGAGTGCGGGGATGATGAGTGTCTGGCGAAAGAGGTCGCTAAGCGCCTGGATGGCGGTGATCTGCCTGATGTGGCCGTGTTTGGGCGTGGCCCAGGACTTGCGCTTGAGCTTTGCGCCGCCTGAGCCTGTGGAATGGCCGCTGACCGGTGAGGCTGTCGCCGGGACCGGCAGTGTGCCGGCGGAGCGCCTTGGGACCGTTTCCGGGACGGTGCTGGATGGCAGCGAGGCCGCGGTACCCGGCGCCGTGGTGACCCTTACCCGCGAGGGTGCCCGCCAGGCGCTGCGCGCGGAGTCAGGCGACGACGGAATGTTTGCCCTGGCCGGCGTGCCGGCGGGGACCTACCGTGTGCGCGTGGAGAGAGTGGGGTTTGTGCCGTACACCACGGGAGCTCTTCTGGGTTCAGGGCAGCGGGTGGAACTGGGCGAGATCCTCCTGGGTGTCGCTGCAACGGAGTCTGTGGAGGTGCGGGCGTCCGGCCGCGACATTGCCGAGGCGCAGGTTGCCTTGGAAGAGCAGCAGCGTGTTTTAGGGGTATTTCCGAATTTCTATGCCTCGTATGCGCCGGATGCCGAGCCGCTTTCGGCAGGGCAGAAGTACCGGTTGGCATGGCGGTTCACGAATGACCCTGTGGCGTTTGCGCTTGCGGCCGCTATTGCCGGGGGCGAACAGCCGCACAGCTTCCGGGGTTACGGACCGGGCATGACCGGCTATGACAAGCGATTTGGGGCCGCGTATGCCGACGGCATGGTGAGCACGATGGTCGGGCAGGCACTGCTGCCCGCTGTCTTTCACCAGGATCCGCGGTACTTCGTGAAGGGCAGCGGGTCTGTGCCCTCCCGGGTGATGTATGCGGTGGCGAGCACGGTGATGTGCAAGGGCGACAACAAGCGCTGGCAGGTGAATTACTCCAACATTCTCGGCAATGCGGCGGGCGCGGGTGTGTCGAACCTCTACTATCCTTCCGGCAGCCGCCGGGGGATGGGCGCCGTTGCGCAGGTGGCGATGACTTCGACCGCTTTGGGTGCGGTGGGCGGCCTGTTTCAGGAGTTTGTGCTGCACCGGATGACGCCGCACGTGCCGGAATACAACCCAGCGCGCTGAACTGGGTGGCTTGGGTAGGCGGCGAGGAACCGGCTAGATGGAGAGTACGCGGCGGGCGTAGTCTGCGACGCTGTTGAGCATGAGGCCGAACCGCCCTTGTGTGGCAGTCATGTCCATGGCATCGCCGTGGGCGCAACTCAGGCCCAGGGCGGCGAAGCTTTCTCCAGGGGATCCGATGCGGACTGAGACTGGGCGAGCAGAGCACCCACAGGGATGTGCTGGCGCGTAAAGGGCCTCCCGCTGAGTTGCTCGAAGAGCGACACGACTTGAAGGGGGCTCAGAGCTTCTGGGCCGCCGAAGTCGAGGGCGGTGCATTCGGTCGCGGGGTGGCGTAGCGCAATCGCGCAGATCTCGGCGACGTCGCGGAAGGAAACCCAACTGATGGGAGCGGTGCCCGGGCCGTAAATACGCACCGTGGCATTTGTGTAGTCGTATCCGAGAGCAGGGCTGAGCCAGGACTCCATGGGTAGCTCGCACGGATGATGGTGTAGTTCAGGTTCGCGATGGCTTCTTCGACGTGACGCCTCGCCTCGGCCAAAGGCACGGTGAAGCCTTCCGGGCGGCGAAACGAGACAAAGATAAACCGCTGGATACCCGCCGCGCGGGCTGCCTCGACAAGGTGTAGCTGTCCTTCATCGTCAACGGTTTGAATCGAATCGCCGGGCTGACGCGACATGGTGGACGACGTCGTGGAGATGACCGCTTCAGCGCCCTTGCAGGCTCTGGCGCGGGAGGCAGGGTCCTTCAGGTCACCAAAGATGAGTTCCGCACCCCCACTTTGGAGCGAGGCAAGGATTGCTGGATGACTGGTTTGGCGGACCAGGGCTCTGACGCGCTCGCCGCGTTGAAGGAGGCGCAGGCAGACTTCGTGTCCGACCATGCCTGTCGAACCGACGACAAGGATCATTGTCGATCTCCTGAAGGGCAACAGGGTACGCCTTGTGTTCTGCCGCGACACATGAAATGTGCGTGCGTAGGATGAAGGGCGGGAGATCCCGTTTGGCGGCGAAGGCGAAGAAGGGCGAACAGAAGAAGTCGGACAAGATGCCAGCGGCACCGGCGGAGGCAGACGGAGTGTCGCGAGCTGTCCCGGCGGATGTTCTGGAGCTGTTCCACCCCGTAACAGCGCAGTGGTTCCGGGCTGTGTTTGAAGATGTGACCGCGCCGCAGAGAGAGGGATGGCCGGCGATTGCGCGGGGTGAGTCGACCCTCATTTTGGCGCCTACAGGTACGGGAAAGACCTTGACGGCCTTCTTGTGGTGCCTGGATCGGTTGATGCTGGGCGGACATCTCGCCACGGCTGAAAGGAAGCAGGTCCCGCGTTCGGGGAATGGCAAGAAGGAACGCGAAGGCGGGGAGCAGCTCGCCGGGCCCGGGTGCCGCGTGCTGTACATCAGTCCGCTAAAGGCCTTGGCCGTGGACGTGGAGCGCAATCTGCGTTCGCCGTTGCAGGGCATTGCCAACATGGCGCAGCGGGGTGGCGTGCCGGTGCACCTGCCGGAGATCAGCGTGCGCACCGGGGATACGCCGCAGAAGGAGCGGGCCCGGTTCAAGCGGCATCCGGGCGAAATTCTGATCACGACGCCGGAGTCGTTGTATCTGCTGCTCACCTCGGACGCCGGGGAAGCGTTGCGATCGGTGGAGACGGTGATCATCGATGAGATTCACGCGCTCGTGCCGACGAAGCGTGGAGCGCATATGGCGTTGTCCCTGGAGCGGCTGGAGGCGCTGTGCGGCCGGCGGTTGCAGCGGATTGGCTTGAGCGCGACGCAGCGGCCCTTGGAAGAAGTAGCGCGCTTTTTAGGGGGTGCCGAGGGGGGTG
>CAXUNH010000090.1:3521-12980 GCA_964252405.1 uncultured Acidobacteriaceae bacterium
CGAACAGCAGGTTCCCCGTTCGGGGAATGACAAAGAGAGGGGCAAAGCTGCAGATCTCTCCACTTCGGCTTCGCCTGCGGTCGAGATGATCGCTGGGGTAAAAGCCGCTGTTGAGGATTACACCTCGGCAGCAGAGGCAGAGGAGCCGGAACCGGATGCTGCGGGCATTGCTTCAGGGCCGCGGTACCGTCCGGTGACGATTGTCAATGCCGGCGCGCGGAAGCGGCTGGAGATCCGCGTAGAGGTGCCGGTTGAAGACATGGCGCGGCTGGGCGAGATCGAGGAGTTGCCCAGTGGGCCGGCGTCGCAGGGACCGAAGCGGACGAGCATCTGGCAGAGTATTCATCCGCGGTTGCTGGAGATCGTGCGGGAGCGGACATCGACGTTGATTTTTGTGAATGCGCGCCGCGTGGCGGAGCGGCTGGCGGGGGCTCTCAATGAGCTTGCCGGCGAGCAGATTGCTCGCGCGCACCATGGATCTCTGGCGGCGGCGCAGCGCAGTGAGATTGAGGAGCTGTTGAAGGCAGGCCGGCTGAAGGCGCTGGTGTGCACGTCGTCGCTTGAGCTGGGCATCGACATGGGCGCGGTGGACCTGGTCATTCAAATTGAAGCGCCGCCCAGTGTGGCGAGTGGTCTGCAGCGCATTGGGCGTGCGGGGCACCAGGTGGGCGCGCCTTCAAACGGGATCATCTTTCCGAAGTACAGGGCTGATCTGGTGGCGTGCGCGGCAGTGACGCAGGCCATGCATGAAGGACACGTAGAGCACACGCGATTTCTTCGCAATCCGCTGGACGTGTTGGCGCAGCAGATCGTGGCGATTGTCGCGCAGCCGCCGTTGGCGTTGGCGGAGGTGGAGCACCGGCAGAAGCAAAAGCCGCGAAGAACGGTGGCCAGTCGCAGTAGAACGCAGACTCCCCTCGGGAATGACAACCAGGGCGGCCTGTCCAACATGTACGGCGGCGGCTACGAGGCGGAGATCGAGGACGAGGCGCCGGGGATTGGCTACGACGCGCTGCTGGCGACTGTGCGCAGTGCGGCGCCGTTTGCGGGGCTCAGCCTGGCAGTGTTTGATGGCGTGCTGGACATGCTGGCGGGAAGGTATCCGAGCGATGAGTTTGCCGAGTTGCGCCCGCGAGTGACCTGGGACCGGCAGCGCAACTGGATTACGCCCCGGGGCGGCGCAAAGCGGCTGGCGATTCTGAATGGCGGGGCGATCCCGGATCGCGGGCTGTTTGGCGTATTTCTGAGCGGCTCGGCAAACAAGCCGCTGCGCGTGGGCGAACTGGACGAGGAGATGGTGTTTGAGGCGCGCACGGGCGACACCTTCATCCTGGGCGCGTCGACGTGGCGGATCGATGAGATTACGCAGGACAGGGTGCTGGTCTCGCCGGCGCCGGGTGAGCCGGGCAAGATGCCGTTCTGGCATGGCGATCAGGCAGGGCGGCCGATTGAGTTTGGCAAGCGCATCGGCGCGCTGGTGCGGGAGCTTCGTGACTTGCCGCGCAGTGCGGCCATTGCCAAGTTGACGCGCGAGCATGACCTGGACGAAAAGGCGGCGGAGAACGTGATCCGCTACTTGACCGACCAGGCCATGGCCACCGATCAAGTGCCCGATGATCGAACCATCGTGATTGAGCGTGTGCGTGACGAACTGGGCGACTGGCGGGTGTGTTGCATGACGCCTTTTGGCAGCCGCGTGCACACGCCGTGGGCGATGGCGGTGACCGCGAAGATCAAAGCCGCAGGTTTGGACGTGGAGACGATGTGGGGCGAAGACGGCTTTGTGCTGCGCTTCCCGGATACCGACACGCCCCCGGATGCCGACATGCTGTTGATGGAGCCTGCCGAGGCGGCGGAGTTGGTGCAGCAGCAGTTAGGGTCGACCGCCTTGTTTGCGGCGAAGTTTCGGGAGTCGGCGGCGCGGGCGTTGTTGTTGCCGCGACGCAGGGCGGATGGACGCACACCGTTGTGGCAGCAGCGCAAGCGGGCGTATGACCTGCTCAGTGTGGCTTCACGCTACGCAAGCTTTCCGATGTTGCTGGAGGCGTATCGCGAGTGCCTGCGCGATGTGTTTGACATGCCGGCGCTGGCGCAGACCTTACGGCAGATTGCGAATCGTGAGATCCGCGTGCATGTGGTGGATTCGCGCACGCCTTCGCCGTTTGCGGGCGCGCTGTTGTTCAGTTATGTGGCGAACTACATCTATGACGGCGATGCGCCGTTGGCTGAGCGCCGCGCCCAGGCCTTGAGTATCGACCAGGATCAGTTGCGCGAGCTGCTGGGCGATGCGGATCTGCGTGAACTGCTGGACATCAACGCGATCGAGGAGACCGAGGAGCAGCTGCAGTCGACCGCGGATGGATATAAGGTCCGGTCGGTCGATGGCGTGCATGATCTGTTGTTGCGGCTGGGCGATCTGACGCGGGCTGAGCTGGCGGCGCGCTCGACGGGTCTGGATGTGGATGCGACCGTGGAGAGGCTGTTGCGGGCACGGCGGGCGTTGGAGTTGAAGGTTGGCGGCGAGCGACGGGTGATTGCAGTGGAGGATGCAGCGCGGCTTCGGGATGCGCTCGGTGTGCCGCTGCCTCCGGGATTACCGGGCGCCTTCCTGGAGGCTGTGCCTGAATCGATGCTCGATGTCGTGCGGCGGTATGCGAGAACGCATGGGCCGTTCACGACGCCGGACGTGGTGAAGCGCTATGGACTGCCGAAAGAGAGCGTGGAGGCGGTGCTGCAACGGCTTGTGGGCACCGGGCGCGTGGCGGAGGGCGGCTTCCGGCCGGGCGGGCTCAATCGCGAGTGGATCGACGCGGAGGTGCTGCGGACGATCCGTCGCAAGAGCCTCGCGCGGCTGCGCAAAGAAGTGGAGCCGGTGGAGCAGGCGACGTTGGCGCGGCTGTTTACGCGCTGGCAAGGCGTGATATCGCCGCGGCGTGGGCTGGATGCGCTGCTTGACGTGGTGGAGAACCTGCAGGGAGCCCCGCTGCCCGCTTCCTTACTCGAGACGGAGATCTTGACCGCGCGCGTTGCGGGCTATAGGCCTGCGGATCTGGATATGCTAATCGCGGCGGGTGAAGTGGTCTGGGTGGGCATGGAGCCGCTGGGCGAGCGCGACGGGCGTGTGGCGCTGTACCTCGCGGAGAAGCTGCGGATGTTGTGGCCGCCGGATCGTGGCGTCGATGCCAAGGGGGAGATGATCGGCGCAGCGCCGCTTGGGGACCGTGAAGCTGCGGTGGTGGAGTACCTGCGGCGCAGTGGAGCTTCGTTCTTTCAGCCGCTGCACGATGGGTTGGGTGGTGGGTATCCGGGCGAGACGATCGAGGCGTTGTGGTCCCTGGTATGGCGCGGGCTGGTGACGAACGACGCGCTGAACTGCCTGCGTGCGTACACAGAGAGAACAGGCTCTTCCTCTGCGCGGAGCAGCGGCAAGCCGGTGCGGCGGGTGCACAACCAGCAACAGGGATTTCGCAGCCGGCGAACCACGCCGCCCACCGCGCAAGGGCGGTGGAGCTTGAACGAGGTCGCGTTTGACGTGCAGCGTGGGACGCCGGTGCGGCAGACGGAGTGGTCGCATGCGATCGCGCAGCAGTTGTTGACGCGCTATGGCGTGGTGTTTCGCGAGACGGCGCATGCGGAGGATCTTCCGGGTGGCTTTTCCGCGATCTATGACGTGCTGAAGGCCTTGGAAGAGAGCGGGCGCGTGCGGCGCGGATACTTTGCGGCGGACCTGGGCGCAACGCAGTTTGCGCAGCCGGCAGCGGTGGATCTGCTGCGCAGTCTGCGGCCCGGTGAGCATAACGGGAGCGCCGAAGAGGGACGCGAGGCGGTGATGCTGGCAGCGACGGATCCGGCAAACCCGTATGGAGCGCTGCTACGTTGGCCAGCGGCGCCGGAAGAGGGATCGTCGCTGACGCGGTCCGTTGGGGCTCGCGTCGTCTTGGTGGATGGCGCGTTGACCGCGTATCTCCGGCGCGGCAACCCGAATGTGCAGGTAATGCTGCCGGAAGAAGAGCCCGCACGGGGCAATGCGATGCGCGCGATGGCGGAGTTCCTGGTGCAGACGGTGCAGCGGGCAGAGGTCGAGGGCGGCGATCGCGTACGTGGCGGCATGCTTATCACGAGCATTAATGGCGTGCCCGTGGCTGAGCACCCCATTGCGCGAGCGTTGCTGGATGCGGGGTTCCAAGCCGCGCCGATGGGGTTCAACGTGCGGCGGAATCTGCCGAACCTGCCGGGAAGAGCATCAGCAGGAAGTATGACCAGTTAACGTGACAGGAGCCGAAGCATGCGTGCTGCGCTATGTGGCTTGATCTGTGAGGCTCAGTCTATCCGGAGGTGTTAGGGACGGCGGCAGGAACGCGGATCTCTCACTGCGCTTGCTCCGGTCGAGATGACAGGGTCTGATGATTGGCGAGGACAGCAGGTCAGCGCTTGCCTTTGGGCTCGTACTGAAAGACCTCTTCGAGGGGTACGCCGAAGGCCAGTGCCACTTTGAAGGCCGTTTCGAGCGAGGGCGAGTACTTGTCCTGCTCGATGGCGATGACGGTTTGGCGGGTGACGCCGATGCGGTCGGCGAGGTCTTGTTGCGTCATGGAGTGGGCGGCCCGAAGTTCGCGGATCTGGTTGCGTATGACCGGCATCAGAGCGCTCTCCGGTAGGCGACGATCTGCGCGGCGGTCTTCACGATGTCGGAGAGGACGAGCATGCCGAAGAACACGTTGAGGAAATGAAGACCCATCATGTGATTGGTAAGGGGCATGTGGCCCAGTGAAGCGTGGAACCAAAGCATGCCAAGCCCAAGAACCATCAGCGACGCCAAGGTGATATAGCCCGCGCGATAGCCACGGAGAAGGATGAGCCGGTCTCGTTCATCGGTGATGCGATTGCGCGTAAACATTGCGAGGAGTGACTGCAGAACGATCTGCAGCACAATGATGGACAGGATCATGCCGGCAACCCAATTGACCGTGTTGGGGCGATGCAGATTCAGAACGAAGTACGTTCCATAAACGAGGAGTTCTGCGCCGAGCGAGCCCCAGAGAGACTTCTCCTGATAGGAAAGACTGGACATAACGGCCTTCGCTCCATGTAAGAAATGTTTGACATAGAGGACTGTATGTCCAACGGTCGCTCGTGTCAAACATTTTTTACAGAGGTGTTGGAGCATCCAACGGGTATGCCGGAAGGGGACACAATCTATCGATCGGCCCGTGCGTTGCAGATGGCGCTTGGGGGTAAGGTGGTCACGGCGTTTGAGGCCCAGGTGGCTACGTTGGCATCGGTGGCCGATAGCAAGGGTGTGGTCGGGCGCACCGTGGAGAAAGTGGAGGCTCGCGGGAAGTGGTGTCTCCTGCATTTTTCGGACGATCTGACCCTGGTGACGCACATGCTGATGTCGGGGTCGTGGCATATCTATCGCAAGGGGGAGCGATGGCGCGTACCGCGGAGTTCGGTGCGGTGTGCGGTCGGTGTGGAGGACTTCGTGGCGTTGGCCGTGAATGTACCAGTGGCGGAGTTTCATACGGAGCGGACACTGCTGCGGTACTCGCAGGTGCCAAAGCTGGGCGTCGACATTCTCGGGGGTGAGTATTCGACCGACGCTGGCGTGAAGGCGCTGAAGGACTACGGCGCGCGGCACCCGGAGGCCGAGATTGGGGTGACGCTGTTGAATCAGCGAGTGATGGCGGGGTTGGGCAACGTGTACAAGAGCGAGGTGCCGTTTGCGGCGGGGGTGAACCCATTCCGGCAGATGCGCACGCTGACCGAGCGCGAGCTTCAGGTCATGGCCGAGGTGAGTGGGCGATACATGCGCGCGAACGTGGCCAATGGGTCGTCCGCAACGGGCGGGGATGCCATTGTGACCTACAGCGGCAACCGGCGCACCACGCACAGTATGAACGCGGGTGACCGGCTGTGGGTGTACGGACGGCAGGGGCAGGAGTGCCGGCGGTGCGGCGCGCTGGTCATGATGCGCAAGCAGGGCGAGCAGGTGCGGTCGACATATTGGTGCCCGGTGTGCCAGCCTTGGGTTCCAGCGGAAGGGCAGAGTGCCAATGCGCCGGTGGGTGGCGTGGTGAAGGTGTTGGGAGGACGGCGGCGCAGCAGTTGCTGAAGCTCAATCGCCCGGGAGTCGTGTCCGGGGTGCAGACCGCTGCCCCCGGACACGGTACCTGGAACCGCGCTAATTTTTCACGGTCATGGCATCAGAATCAACGGCCTTCTTGCCGGTGATGCCTTCAAGACCGGCGAGAACACCGCGGTAGTCGTTCTTGTCACACTGCATCGCGAAGCCGCCCTTTTGGTCGACGGTTGCCCAGGTGATCCCCACAAAATGCTTCTTGGACTTGCTCAGGGCAAGCAGGGCGCCGAGGCCGAGCGAGAAGACGGCAAGCCCTATCGCCGCTCCGACGCGGCGATGCACGTCCTGACCGTAGGAGATCTCGGTGACGCTTTCGGCGGGTATGGTCGCAATCGTCTCCTTGCCCTCGACGATGCGGATCTGCTTGGGTTCTATGACAAGGCGGGCAGACGATCCCGCCTTCAGGTTCTGGACCGAACCACCGTCGTAGGTGACTTTATAGTCGTTGTCGGCAGCGAAGGCGGCTGCGGGGAAGATAAGGCACAGCAAGAGGGCGATAGTGCGTTTCATTGAAGCTCCACAGAAGGATGAAGCCACTATCTCCTGACTTTATGAGCGGTTTCAAGCAAAAAAGCGAGCCTAGCACTACCCTTTGGTAACCATCGTTTCTCCGGCTCCGAACGGAGCGTCACTTCGTTTCTGTCGCTCTGTGAATCCAGAAACGCGCGCCCACGAAAAGGACCCCGAGAGCAACGCCGAGCGCATCCGTCTGAACGTCCTTCTGTTCGATGGGCCAGCCATCCTTGCGGCTTTCGCGTGCTTCGGTCGCGTAGGCGAGTAGGAGCACCCCGGTGAGAAAGACCCCGCGAAGGGGGATCGACCGCGTTCCGCTGAGAAGCAGAAAGGTAAGCGTGGCGAACCCGCCAAGGTGAAGCCACGGGTGGAGGACGCCTTGCGTGTGCAGAGCGTGCTTCGTCTGCGTTGACAGCGCGGAGACCGCAAAGATTGCGATCGCCAGCAGCACGGCAAGGAGAAGAAGGGTCCGGCGAGTGCTCACGAGAAAAGGATACGAGGTACCGGCAGCGTACGTGCCGGTATCACACGGAGAAAAACTATGGCAGGTACGGCAAAGACGACGAGAAGGTGAGCCGGAGTCTACGGCTGTGGGAAGTCTTGCACGCGCGGTGTGTTGCGAGGCTGCGTGGAGGTGGTTTCGCCGGTGTTGTTGATGACGTGGGTGATCTGGCCGAGGTTGTCGAGCGCGAGCGTGACCATGTGGTGGAAGCGGACGGTGGGCCGTTCTGGCGCTTCGATGGCGCGGCTGAGCTTCACGTCCGGATGGCGAAACACGCTGTAGATGCCGAGGCCCCACGCTTCATGCATCGTGACGTTGTCCGCGACCTTGTAGGAGGCCCAGCCGTCTGTCCCCGGCGCACTGCTCCAGGCCTGCTGCACCGGCGGGTCGTAGGGAATCTCGGATTGATAGAAGAAGGTGCGGCCGCGTTCACCATTCCAAAGGACCTGAAACTGCTGGTGGTGCTCGACGAAGAGGCCGTAGATCGTAACGTCTGAGCCGTTGACAATGAGGCCGTTGTCGCTGGTGTTTTCGGTCCAGCCCACGCCTTTCCCGTGGTCCGCGCGCCAGATCCAGGTGTGGTCGACGAGGACGTCGTTGCTGTTCAGGATGAGGTTGGCATGGGTCTTGCCCACAGCGGCTCCGCCCACGCGGAAGAAGATGTCGTGCAGGGAGATCGGGTTTTCGCTGTGGCGCGCGGGCGTAGTTGTGACGCCGACCTGCAGGAGGACGGGGGAGGCGGTCTCGCCGGCGTCGAACAGGAGGCCGGAGACGGTAATGCCGTCCGCGTCGGCGACGGTCATGGCGGCGGTGCCGTGCGTGGGGTGGAGCGTGGCGTAGCCCAGGCCGAAGACGACGGTGTCCTTGCGCGTGACCCATAGGGGTTCGGTGAGGTCGTAGGTGCCGGGGGTGAAGATCAGGTCTTTGCCGGAACGGAGCGCGGCGTTGATCGTCGCGGCGGTGTCCGTACCGGGTTGCGCGATGTAGAAGCGGGCGAGCGGGATGACGCGGCCGGGGGTGGCGCCGCCGGTCCAGGTGATTCCGGCCATGTTGTGCGTGAGTGTCGGAACGACCACGCTGTAGTGTCCGCGGGAATCAACAGTGAGAAACGGCTTCTCGCGGACCACGGGCGTGGTTTCGAGCTTTGTGTAGGCCGGTTGAGGCCAGTTGCCGGCCGGCATGGGACGGGTGCCGACGAAGACCATGTTCCAACTGGAGCCGGACCAACCGCCCCAGTCGGCGTTGCGGGAGATCCATTGCTGTTGGGAGCCCGCGTCGACCTCCCCGTCGATTTTGCTGTCGGCGATCCAGCCGCCGCTGGCCCAGCCGTGGTTCTGGTGCAGCACCATGTTGCCGCGGACGTGCATGCGGCGGAAGGCAACTGCCTGGGACGTGGCCCATTGGAGAGGGCCGGCCGTGGGCGTGACGGAGAAGCCCTCGGCAGCGCGCCAGAAGGTGCAGGTGGCGTTGTTTTTGGGGAGCGAGGCGTCCGCGTGGACGTTGCCGGTGATGTGGACGGCCTCAGGGCTGGCGCCCAGCCCGAGGACCTGCGTGTAGAACCCTACCGGGATGTCGACGTGGAAGTCGCCCGGAAGAAACAGGAAGGCATTGCGGCCGGGCCGAACTCGCTGTGCTGTTGCTGCGCGTAGACCTGGTCGATTCTGGCCTGAATGTCTTCGGAGTGCATCCAGGGCGTGAAGACGTCGACGTTCGGACCAAAGGGAGAGGCAGGCTGGGGCGCCCCTTGCGCGATGCAGCGAAGAGGCCCAAGGAGCAGAAGGAGGCAGAACGGAGCGGCCCCAGAACGCAGCATGGCGGATTTCATCGGCAAGGGCAGGGTAACCCAGGGCTCGGCATCTGTCGCCGGGCGTCTGATGCGCTACGCTGCAGCCAACCTACTGCGGTGCGGTGTCGGGCGAGGGCTGCTGCTTCGGCTTGTCGATGCCGAAGAGCTTTTTGAAGGCGTTACGATGCTTGGGCTCGGAGGCTTGGCCATTGAGGTCTTCGCTTTGCGGCTGGTACGGGTTTGCGGGGCGGGCACCGCTGGGTGGCGCCGAGGTATACGGGGACGCAGGGGCGGTGCGACCAGGGTTCCCGTTGCCCGGAGTATAGGGGCTTGCCGGTGTGACCATCGGGCCGGAGGGGCTGGCCCCTTCGCCGAAGAGCTGGTTGCCGAGGGTTTGGGCGTCGATGCCCATGTGGCTGCAGGTGCTTTGGGGGACGGTGCCGACGAGGAAGGCGGCGATGAAGCTGTCGGAAGGGCAGGTGGGGTCGGCGGGGAGGTTGCTCTCGCGGTCGATGGGGA
>CAXUNH010000091.1:0-12835 GCA_964252405.1 uncultured Acidobacteriaceae bacterium
ACCCTACCCGGGCCACCCCGAAACCGCTGCCCAAAAACGACGAAGATATCGCCTTCAGCACCGTGGTCGAGCTTTCGGCCTGGATCCGCGATCGCAAGCTCACCTCCGAGCGCCTGACCCGGGTCTACCTCGAACGCCTAAAACGCTTTCAACCCAGGCTGAACTGCGTCATCACGCTCACCGAAGAGCACGCCCTTCAGCAAGCCCGCGCCGCGGATCAGGAGATCGCAGCCGGCAGGTACCGCGGCCCGCTCCATGGCATTCCTTGGGGCGCCAAAGACCTGCTGGACACCGCGGGCATTCCCACAACCTGGGGTGCCGAGCCTTTCCGCAACCGTGTGCCTGCGCAAGACGCCGCGGTTACGGCCAGGCTCAACGCCGCGGGTGCCGTTCTGGTCGCCAAGCTTAGCCTGGGCGCCCTGGCATTGAACGACATCTGGTTTGGGGGACAAACTCGCAATCCCTGGCTGCTTGCGGAAGGCTCTTCCGGCTCCAGCGCGGGGCCGGGCTCGGCCGTTGCCGCCGGCCTGGTCGGCTTCGCCATTGGCTCCGAGACGCAGGGCTCGATCGTCTCTCCCTGCATGCGGTGCGGTGTAGAGGGGCTGCGGCCCACGTACGGACGCGTTCCCCGCACGGGCGCGATGACGCTGAGTTGGACGTGCGACAAGCTCGGGCCGATGGCCCGCGGGGTCGAAGACACGATACTCGTCCTCCACGCGATCTCCGGCTTCGATCCCGGTGACACCGCGAGCGTCGATCTGCCGCTTGTCTTCGAAGGCGGCAAGAGTGCGCCGGGCCTGAAGGTTGGGTACATCCCGAAGTGGATGAAGGAGGCGCCCGCGACCGAAGTGGATCGCCACGCTCTGGAGGTGGTTCGGAGTCTCGGCATGACCCCGGTCGAGGTTTCCTTACCCGACTGGCCCTATGACTCCCTGAACATCATCCTTTTCGCCGAGTCAGCGGCTGCTTTTGAGCAGATCACCCTGGATCATCAGATTGACGCGCTGAAGATGCAGGTTCCTGATGCCTGGCCGAACACCTTTCGCCAGTCCAGACTCTTGAGTGCCGTGGACTTTGTTCAGGCGGACCGTTTGCGCCGCAAAGTCGCTGCCGAGTTCGGGCGCGTGATGAGCGCGGTAGACGTGCTGCTGGTACCAAGCCTGCGCGATGAGTTCCTGGTGATCACCAACTTCACCGGGCACCCCTCACTGACGATGCGCGCGAGCTTCGTGGAGGTGAGCGAGGCTCGCACTGATTGGGCGCCGGATCCGAAAAACCCCGTGCCTCAATTCAGCTCTCCCCGCAAGGTCCCACACGGCATCACGCTGGTCGGCAAGTTGTTTGACGAAGGCACGCTTGCCGAAACCGGCATGTTGCTTGAAAAGGCCTTCGGTGTGTCGGGGCAGCGGCCACCGGGTTTCTGAGATGGAGAGTTTTTGGGGAAACCTAGTAAGCTCCGCTGCGCCGGATCACCGCACCGAGTGTCTGCGCCAGGATACGTAGGTCGAGCAGGGGAGACCAGCGATCGATGTATCGCAGGTCGAGCTGAATGGCGCTGTCGAAATCGGTGTTCGACCGGCCGGAGACCTGCCACAACCCCGTAATTCCCGGCTTCACCGAGAAGCGTCGCATCAGCCACGGCTCGGAGAAGCGCTTTACATCGCGCGTGGGCAATGGACGAGGTCCCACGAGCGACATCTCTCCTTTGACCACATTGATGAGCTGCGGCAATTCATCCAGAGAACTGCTGCGCAGGAAAGCGCCCACTCCTGTTACACGGGGGTCACGCTTCATCTTGAACGTCGGCCCTGAGGTTTCGTTCAGGTGCTCGAGGGAAGCCAACTGCGACTCTGCGTTCAACACCATGGACCGGAACTTGATCATCCCGAAGCGTCGCTTGTTCAGGCCAAACCGTTCCTGAACGAAGAAGACAGGCCCGGGACTGGAGAGCTTGATGGCCAAACCGATGATGGCGAAAACCGGCCACAGAATCATGAGACCGGCAAAGGCCAGAGCGCGATCGATGATGTCCTTGATCAGAACGCGGTGATCGTGATGAACCATCTCCATCACCACGCGGTTGGTTCGATCGCTCAACACTTTTCTTTTCTTCGCAACATCGGTGTTGAAGAGGTCAAGCGAATACTGGATCTGTACGCCGGCCCGGCCGCAAATGGCGACAATCTGCTCAACTTCGCCGAAGTGACTTTTCAGCGGAAGTCCTATGATGACCTCGTCCACGGGGCAGTGCATCAGCAGGCGTTCAAGGTCACGCACGCCACAAAGAACCGGGCCCGCCAACTCGGCTTCTTCGTGCGGGTTGTTATCTACGTAGCCGAGTAACTGATACCGGTACTGACGATTTCCGGGAAGATCCTCCGCCTGCATGCGGGCCAGCGGGCCTGTTCCACAGATGATCGCGGTTCTGAGCGGCCGGAACCGCGGTCTGATGGACTCTTCAAAGGTGAGAACCGAGGTTCGAATCGTTAGCAGAAGAACCGATGCGGCGAACCAGAAGACGCCCAGTTGCCGCGGCCAGTCTGCATAACCTCGTGACCAAAAGAAGGGAACCAGCGACGCTGCACAGAGCAGCGAGGTTACCGGCGCTTTCCAGAGAAAGACCGCGGCCCTGCGATTGATATGGGGTTGGTACATGCCCATAAACCAGAACAGAGCTCGCCAAACTACCAGCAGAACAGTGCCCACCAGCAGATTGCGAACGTCGACGCGCATGGCAAGATACGTTGCAACCGCCTGACCCTGTCGCACGGGAGCTTCCAGGCGGCAGAGGCAGAAGGCAAGAAGCACGGCCAATTGATCGATGATCTGAACCGTTGGCGCGGCAAGCTGGAGCGCAAGCGAGGACGGCCGGTTCTTCTTTACGTCCTGCCGGCTTGCAGCAGAGGAGCTTTGGGCAGCAGCAGGGGAGTTCAAGGCAAAATTCATCTCGGACATCATCGGCACGGGTTCTTGCGTCATTGAGGCGTCACTCACAAGAAGGCTCTTCGACGGCATGGATCGCCATGATGTCTACCCGGACAGGCAGACCGCTGCGACGGACTGACTGGGGACGTATTACTGAATATCCGAAGCAGCCGGGAAGAAGAATGGAACCAAGGTCTCCCTGTCTCCGCCTTTTGGGGGACTCAAGTTTTCCCCGGTGGTGCCGATGATGAGGATGGTGCACCCAGCTGACTCTGCGCCGGGTGATGAGGCAGAGCCCAGCCGGTAGACCCCGGGGGACCGGAGGCTTGCGGACAGCATGTGTGAGGTAAGTGGAGCGTGAAGCTGCTGTTGATGTGCTATGAGTGCAGCCCCTACATCGGTTCAGAGTGGGGCGTTGGCTGGGGCCGGCTGCTCGGGGCCGCCAAGATCGCGCAGACGCACGTGGTCACGAGCGCGTCAAACTTCGAGCACTTGCTGCGAGCCCGTAAGGAAGGTCTGGTTCCTGCGAATGTGCGGTTCTATACGCCCACACCTGACGAGAAGCTTCGCTCGCTGGAAGGCAAACCGGGGGTCTTCGCCTATAACTACGAGGCCTACCAGCACTGGCAGAGGCTGGCCCTTCGTTTCGTGCAAGAACTGCATGCGCTGGAGAGTTTTGATCTTGTTCATCAGGTAAACGTCTGTACCTTCCGTGAGCCCGGTTACACCTTCGAACTCGGCATTCCTTTTCTCTGGGGACCGATGGGCGGCTCCCAGAATTTTCCATTTCGATTTCTTCCGGCGCTCGCCCCCAAAGAGGCAGCGAAGGAAGGCTTGCGCGGCGTTGCGAACTGGATGACGCTCTTTCATCCTCGTGTGCGGCGGGCAGCACGCAAAGCCGCCCATGTCATGGGGGCCAACTCAGTCAATCAACGAGACTTTGAGCGAGCCTTCGGGCGGAAGGTAGAGCTGCTTCTCGAGACCGGGTTGCACGAGGTCGAACAGCCGGATCGCTCGCGCTTCACGGCCAGGGTCAGCGATCAACTTGCGCAGAGAAGCCCGCGTCCGCTGAAGCTTCTGTGGAGCGGGGAGCACCACACGCGCAAAGCCCTGCCCGTGCTGCTTCGGGCCTTATCGCGAGTGGGCCCCGGCACGACGTGGCAATTGGACGTACTTGGGGATGGTCCCATGCGGGCCGAGTGGATCGCAGAGTCCATGCGCCTGGGACTCTCCGAGCGCGTTCGTTTTCTGGGCCAGCAAGACTTCTCCGTTGCCGTCGCAGAGATGCACAGTGCCGATCTGCTGTGCTTCACCAGCCTGCGCGACACGAGTGGGAATGTTGTATTAGAAGCCCTTGCCGCGGGGGTACCGGTGATCTGCTTTGATCATCAGGGCGCGGGTGACATGATCGATGGCACATGCGGCATAAAGATCCCGGTGACCTCTCCCAAACGAGCGTACATCTTCTGGGCAGAGGCGATCCAAGCCCTCGCGGACGATCCGGACCGCCTGTTTGAACTCAGCCACGGCGCCACGGAGCGAGCCGAGAAGTTCCTCTGGTCGGCCAATCACGCCCGCATCAATGCGATCTACCAGGACCTTGTCGGTCGTGCTCGCTCTCCGAGTTCCGATCCGGCTTCGGTGATTCCCGTCAGGCAAGTAGCAGACGTTTCGGAGGTCCACGCGTCGTGAGCACGCTTCCTCTGGTCACCACGGCCACAGAGACCATTCCCTCAGAACAGGTCCGCTTGAGAGCTCGCCGGTGGCAACGCTGGAAGCGTGCGATTAGCAGCGACCGCTTCGGCTACGCGCTCGCCGATCAGGTTGTGTACAGCATCGGGAACATGACCGTCGCTGCCATGCTGAGCCGGCACGGTTTACTGCGGCAGTTCGGGGTCTACATCCTCACGCAACGCGCAATGGACGTGCCCATTCAGCTTTGCAATGTCTTTCTTTGGGCGCCTCTCACCTTCAACCTGCCCGGGATGTCGCAAGAACGTCGCGCAAGCTACCAAGGCAGCATCTTTCAACTTCAATTGGTCGCTTGCGTCCTGTTTACGGCCTGTGTTTGGGCCGCCTCGCAGGGGGCCGCACACCTCCCGCGCTCGGAGTTTCACGACACGTTTGCGCCTCTGGTTCTTGCGGGCGGCGGCATCTTATTTCGGGAATTTACGCGCCGAATGTACTTCGCCCAACTGCGGATGCGTGAAGCCTTTTGGACCGAAGTTGCTACTGTTACGCTGCAAGTTGCGGGTGTGGAGTGGCTTCTTCTGCGCGGCGAACTGGATGTACTCCACACGCTGTACGTTTTGTGTACGGGGGCCGTCATTGTCAGCCTCTGGTGGGTCTTGAGAGACGCGCCCCGCCTGACTCTAACCGCCCGCTCGACCTGGGAGGATGTTCGGCTGAACCTTCAACTCGGACGCTGGTTTCTCGGCAGCAACATGGTGTTCATGGCCAGTTCGCAATGCAACCCATGGGTACTAGGGGCTGTCCTGGGAGGCTCCTCTGTGGGTGCCTACGCCATTTGCGAAAGCGTCGTGAACATTCCTCGGGTTGCGCTCACCAGCATGCAGAACGTGATGGGACCGGCATTGGCAGCAGCACACGCGGACGAGGGCAAGATGGGTGTTCGAAAGCTCGTCAAGCGTTTGGACCGTATGCTGCTTGCCGGATCGACCGGTTGCGCTCTGTGTGTCTGGCTGTTGGGTCCCTCGATTGCTCGATTGATCTTCAAGTCAGCGCCCGGGAACACCCGCACGCTTATTGCTTTCCTGTCGCTCAATCTTGTGACATACGCATGCACCCTGGCGCAGTCGTATGGGCTTACCGCACTCCGCCGCGTCGACACTACCTTCTATTCCAATGCCGCGGGGCTTGTGGTGCAAGGGGCGGTGTGTCTCGGTTTGGTTCGCCTGTTTGGGCCTCCCGGAGCCGCCGCCGCAATGTTGCTCGGCAACCTGGTTGTCCTTGCCCTTCGCCAGATGTTCTACACGCGGGAGTTGGCGGCCAGAGCATGAGCACATTCCATTCCGCAGCGTCTCGGCGGGAGCTAGTGAGCATCATTATCCCGACCTATCGCCGCCCACGCGAGGTGAGGTCCGCCGCACAGAGTGCGTTGGGGCAGACCTGGCGAGAGATCGAAGTTCTGATCATCGCGGATGGTCCTGATCCCGAGACGCGCGCGTCAGTCGAGGGCCTGGACTCGCGTTTGCGCTACATCGAACTTCCGGCAAACATGGGCCCCGCGGCGGCCCGCAACGCGGGTGTCAAGGCGAGCCAGGGAGATTGGTTGACGTTTCTCGATGACGATGACCTGATGGTCAGTGCCAAGGTCGAGCGTCAGATGCAGCTTGCTGACATTCTCCACCCTGAGCGCATGATTTCCTGCAGAGCGGTGTACCGGCACGGCGGCAGGGATGACGTGTGGCCGAAGCATCCGATCGCTCCTGGCGAGGATGTTGCCGACTACATCCTTCGGCGACCTTCGTTGCTCGGCAGACCCGGCATCATTCCGATCCAGACCCTGTTGATGCACCGTTCTGTTCTCCACCGGATCCCGTTCAGCACGCACAGAGACCACGAGGATTGGGCGTGGCTCCTGGAGGCGTGGCACCGGGCGGGCGCGAGGGTGATCTTTGCCTGGGAAGACCTGGTGATCTACAACATCGATACCGATGCCGCCTCGCGATCCCGGCGCCTGAACTGGGCGGATTCCGTCGCCTGGGCGGAACAACATCGGCCTTGGATCAACGACCGCGCCTTTTGTTCGTTCCTCGCCACGAAGGTGGCTCTCAAGGCAAAGCGGGCGGGCGATTGGAAGGGGCTTCGGAGAGTTGCGACGCTCGTGCTGCGAAACGGCCCAGGTATGCTGGATGTTTGTTTTCTGGCTGGTGTCACTCTTCTGCCAACGTCGTTGCTGCAGCGGGCGTGGAAGCGATCGCTGAGGTCGGAGATCCCGGAGAAAGCGTCAGGTGCTGAAGGCCAGTGGCGGGTTCTGTCCTCGTAGAGAACCCGCCGCGCGGCAACTAGGCAGCTTCGACTTTGTTCCGCCAGGAGGTGGCGGCTTCCAGTGCTCGATTGACGTTCTGGATGTTCTCAACGCCGGTGGTGGCGAGCCACTGCCCGAAAGCGGTTTCGCCTTCACGCGCAAAGATCGGCACGCCGTCCTTCCAGGTGGCGCGTCCGCACAGGACGCCGTTGAATTCCACGCCGGACTCGGCAGCCAACTCAAGCGTTTCGATGAACACAGGGTTGGAGACGCCCGCCGAGAGATAGATGAACGGCAGGGTCGTGGTTGCAGCGGTGTCCCGGAAGTGCTGCAAAGCCTCGGCTCGTGTGTAGGCCGATTCCCCTTTGTAGGCCTTTGTACCTTCGACAAACTGCATGTTGATGGGGACCTCCACCTTCAACACGTCGATGCCGTAACGCGGGTTGCTGAACTCACGCATGGACCCGGCGACGATCGCCGGCTTCTTGCGCGCATATTCCAGGGTGTCGTCCTTGCCACCGTCCGCGTCGTACCCGACGAACTCGCAAAAGAAGGGCAGATCGAAAGCACGGCATTCGGCCCCGACACGCTCGATGAAGGCATGCTTCACGTCATTGATCGAGGGCGGATCGAACGGTGTGTAGTACAGCAGGATCTTGATGCAGTTGGCACCGGCCTCTTTGAGGCGGAGGACGCTCCAGTTGTCGAGCAGATCAGGGAGCCGGCCGGGGGTCGTGGCGTCATACCCCGTCTTTTCATAGGCGAGCAGCAGTCCCTTGCCGTGCAGGCGCTTGGTGGCGGGAAGCCCGAACTCCGGGTCGAGTAGAATGGCCGAGGCATATTGGGTCAGGGTGTCGGTCACCATGGCCTTGAACATCTCCAGGTCCCGCCCATCGGCGGAGGCGCCACGTGCGCTTTGCAGCGACTTCAACAGCGACCCGCGCTGGTCCATCGCGGCCGCCGCAATTACACCATGTTCGTTTGAGACCGCGTTCAGTCCAGCCAGCTTGCCCGGCGTCAGCTTGATCATCTGTTCCCCCATGTTCGCGCGCGCTCGCGTGGGCCGCATCCCAGCCCTGGATTGTACCCAGCGCCGTAGGTTTCGGCGCAGTCCGAGCGTCACCCAAGCTGTGATGCAGATTTGCACCCCTTTCGTTTACAGGGGAAGATCCCGGTCCTCACGCAACTGCGCGCAGACATGCTCGGCAAGGCCAACGAGGCGATGCAGGGCGGGCACAGCGTCGGCGCCGGCTTGCCGTAGAGCCAGCTGCGATTCAAGAAGAAGTCCCGACACGGAAGCGGTAAGCTCGTGCTGCAGGGCAGACCGGGCTGCACGTTGTGCGCGTTGCAGGTTCAGTTGCCGACGCCGCAGGGCGGCCCCGGCGGCCAGCGCGATGCGGTTAGCCCTCATCGTCCCAAAATTCACCTCCAGGGTAACGGACGTGCCTAAGGCCTCGTAGATCGCCTCCGCCCCAAGGGGATCGAGGTCCAGCGTGCTTTCTTCCAGCAGCAGCAGATCAAAGCAGCCTCGCCGCAGGGCATCGATACAGCGCGGCTGGCTATCGGTGACCGTGACATTCGCGGCAAGGTGCAGGCGCAGGACCCGGGCAGCTTCGGAACCAAGAGGATCGGCTGCGAACAGCAGGATGTGCGGTTCGTCCCTATGCGGTTGCGTCGCGGTGACTCCGTATTTGGAGACCATGGAAAGGCTCATGCCGCTTCGTCTCCGATGCCGTATTCCTTGAGCTTGCGGTAGAGAGTTGTCTTGCCGATGCCGAGCGCTTTTGCCGCCATCAGCTTGTCTCCCCCAAAGGTTTGAAGAGCGCGGCGGATGGTGCGCCGCTCGGTCTCTTCGATGGTCTCCACCGCATCGGCTTCCGCCGGCTTGCTTTCCACGACGGGCAGCGCTGCCGTCGAGTGCGCATAAGCCTGCACCTGCGTGGAGAGATCCCCCAAGTGGATCACGGGTCCGCTGGACAGCGCGCACGCGCGTTCGATGACATTCTCCAGTTCCCGGACGTTGCCGGCCCAATGGTACGCGTCCAGCCACTGGAGCGCCTCCTCGGAGAGAGCAAACGGCGTATCCAGCTCTCGACGCTGGCGCTCAAGGAAGTGAGCGGCCAGGAGCGGAACATCGCCGACTCGCTCCCGAAGCGGCGGGATGCGCACGTTCACCACATTCAGTCGATAGAAGAGGTCCTTACGAAAGCGACCCGTTTCCACCATGGCTTCCAGATCCCTGCTGGAGGAGGCCAAGATGCGGCTCTCCACGCGAACACCTACGCCGCCACCCGCGGGAAGGGCCTGTTTGTCCTGGAGTGCGCGCAGCAGCTTGAGTTGCAGAGGCGCGGGCAGGGCGCCTACTTCGTCCAGGAATACGGTGCCCTGCCGTGCACCTACCAGCGCTCCCGGCCTTCTCCGGTGGCTCCCAACGGGTTCCTCAGCCGCTCCAAAGAGTTCGCAATCCAGCGACTCGGGGGCGAGGGCATCGCAGTCCACCGCGACAAAAGGGCTGGCAGGTTCTGGGCCGCTGCCGTGGATCAGCCGTGCCACGATCTCTTTCCCTGTGCCGGATTCGCCCTGGATCAGAACAGGATGACGGGTCAGGGCGACCTTGGAGACGATGCGAAAGACCTTTTCCATGGCGGCGGATGCACCGACGAAGCGTCCCGCGCCCACACCGGCGGTCAACCTGTCCCCGAGAGCTCTGCTGGGGGCGGACCACTGCCGCTGCTGACGCGCGCGTTCCAGAACGGCGCTGATTTGCTCCAGCCCGAAGGGCTTCTGCAGCAGATCGCAGGCGCCGTTGCGCATGAGCTCTACCGCGGAGCTTACCGTGGCATACGAGGTCATCACCACCACGAGCGCCCGGGGCTGATGTTCGCGGAGCTGTCCGAGCAGGGACGCGCCGGTTCCGCCCGGTAGCTTGAGATCGAGGAAGACCACGTCCACGGGTCTTTGCTGGATCAGCAGGGCGGCCGAGGGCACTGAGTCGGCCGTGGTGACCTCACATCCGTAGCTGCCGGCCATCTCCGCACAGACCTGCCGGATGGAGACGTCGTCCTCGACGATAAGAACGTGAAGCGCCCCGGCAGGCCCCCGGCGAACAAGGGGAGGCTCGGACGCGGGCTGCGGAAGAGAAGGGGTCTTGTGTGGCCGAGGTGTTTCTCTGTGGCCGGGAAGGTGCGTCAGCATCATGCACAGCTAAACACGCTGGCTGGCCGCAGCGGAACTCGTCTTAAGTGGCATTACCTTGTTGCTTCGGGTGTTTGCATTCCGTACAACCCGCCCCGTTGTCCGGCATTGCCTATAATCGCGAACATGGCCTTGGATATGGACTCCGTACGCGGTGATGGCCGGGAGCCGCATGCTGCACGCCCGCTTCGTTTGACACCCCATTTTGTTGCAACAGCGGAGGGGTCCGTCCTCATTGAAGCGGGGCATACGCGAGTCCTGTGTAACGCAACGGTGGAGAACACCTTGCCGGGCTGGTTGCGCAACTCCGGCAGGGGTTGGGTGACAGCGGAGTACGGGATGCTGCCCCGCGCCACGCTGACCCGCACGCCGCGCGAGAGTGAGCGCGGCAAGGTAGGCGGACGTACGCACGAGATCCAACGCCTGATCGGGCGCAGCCTGCGTTCGGTGGTCGACATGAAGCTCCTGGGTGAGCGCACTGTGATCCTTGACTGCGATGTCTTGCAGGCCGATGGAGGTACCCGGACCGCGGCCATCACGGGCGCGTGCGTGGCGCTCGCGATCGCCGTGAACAAACTCGTGGAGGCCGGAACGTTGAAGCAGAGCCCTTTACGGGAGATGGTGGCCGCGACCTCGGTCGGCATCGTGGACGGCCGCGCGTTGCTGGACCTGAACTATGAAGAAGACAGCCGCGCCGCGGTGGATATGAACGTCGTGATGACGGCGTCGGGCGGTCTGGTGGAGACGCAGGCCACGGCAGAGCGCGACACCTATTCCCGTGCGCAACTGGACGCCATGCTGGATCTTGCCCAAGCTGGAATCCGCGACCTGCTCGAGGCCCAAGAGGCATGCCTGCAGGCCGCGCTGTGAGAGAAGGAGTTGGCCCCATGGCGTGTCAGCATTTCGATCACCTGGCGCCGGTTCGCCGTTCCTCTGCAGGTTGTGAGGATTGCCTGAAGATGGGCGACACCTGGGTGCACTTGCGCGAGTGTCTGATTTGCGGGCACGTGGGCTGCTGTGATTCATCGAAAAACAGGCACGCCACGAAGCACTTTCGCGCGACGGCCCATCCGGTGATGCGTTCGGTCGAGCCCGGCGAGCACTGGGGGTGGTGTTACGTCGATGAGGTCATGGTCGGAGTGTCCTGACGCCGAGCAGGCGCACCCTCAGCGAGGGTGCCATCGCAACTTTGAGGCTCACCGGCGAGTCGACGGTCGATTGCTGTTGCCAGTCCTCCAGCTGTCGACTGAGGCGGCGGCCATCCCTGCAAAAGGAAGCAGATCGCCTGCAGCTGCTCCATCTTGTGCGGCGACAGACATACCGACAATCAGCGCATGGATGAAGCCGGCAAGCGCCGCAGTATCCGTAGTGCTCGCCAACTGTCCATCATCTTTCCCTCTGTCGAGGCGGGCTTTGATCGCCTGAGCGGTCTCCGCTCGCAGAGAGGCCGCGTGTGCGGCAACGTCTTCGTGCTGCTTGGCGCAACGGATCAGCGCAGTCGACCGCATACAGCCGTGCGGCAAGTCCGAGCGAGTAAACTGCGTTGCCAGGTCGCGGAGACTTCCTTCGATCGCTTTCGACACATCGGGCTCATCGGCGAACGACTGGCGGACGAGGTTGCCGATCTCCTGCTGATACCAGGCCAGCGCTTGCCTGTACAGCTCTGCTTTCGACCCGAAAGCAGCGTACAGGCTTTGCGTCGTAATACCCATTTCAGCAGTCAGATCCTGTACTGAGGTGCCTTCGTAACCACGTTCCCAGAACAACATCGCGGCCCTCTTCACCGCGTCTTCTGTGTTGAAGCTTCTTGGACGGCCTCGTCCCCGAGCTGTGGGTTCGTCAGTTTTCACAGTGATTGCTCTTGAAATATCTCTCATCGGGGTCTATTTTAGGAGTGGTCGTTCCTGAAATCAATCAGGAGCCTGGAGATTTCTCGATGAACACGCTTCCCTTGATCGCACCTGACTACCGTGATGCCGCCAACGTCATTCCCGTCTTTGATTACGAAGTTCAACCCCTTACCGAGATACGTGCAGCACTTGAGCAGGCGTATGGGATGAAGTACGGCCCATCGGACCTGGTTGCAAAAGAAGAAGTGTATCTCCCTGGGATGGCCGGAGACCCGCAGGTGCGTGCGCTGCTTTACCGCCCGAAGGGCGTAGAGGGACCGGTTCCCGGCATTCTGCACATCCATGGTGGCGGCTGGATTGCTGGGACAGCCGACATGATGGCCTCGTTCTGCGCGGACCTGTCATCGCGGCACCGCGCGATGGTGCTTTCGGTGGACTACCGCAGAGCACCGGAAACTGCGTTTCCTGGATCGCACAATGATTGCTACGCCGCGTTGGAATGGCTCCATGCGAACGCAAGCGATTTGGGAGTTGACCCCACCCGCCTTGCGGTACTGGGTGACAGTGCAGGCGGCAACCTCTCGGCCGGAGTTGCGCTTCGCGCCCGGGATGAGGGAAAGATCGTTCTGAAGGCACAGTTCCTCCTGTATCCGGCACTTGATGACCGCACGGGCACCGATCAGGCACCGATCGACAATCCATCAACGGGTGAGTTTGTTGTTACCAGGAAGTACATGCGCCAGCTTCACCAAGCGCGGCTTGGAGCTGGCCTCTTGGACGAGCAGCAGATGACGTACCTCGCACCGGCGCGGGCGGGCGACCTTGCGAACGTGGCGCCAGCGTTCCTGGCTGTCGGCAGTGTCGATCTCTTTCT
>CAXUNH010000092.1:0-12748 GCA_964252405.1 uncultured Acidobacteriaceae bacterium
TCACGGGACTGGCGGCCTCGGGGTGGTTGCCCGCCGCGTTTGTGATGCGGCTGCGGGTAGAGAGCCTGCATATCGGGGGGGGGATCATTGGGGCGGGTGTGGAGGAGATGCGGTGGACCGAGCCGGTGCGGCCGGGGGACTCGCTGCGGACGGAGGCGGAGATTCTGAGCGTGCGCTTGTCGCAGTCGCGTTCAGGGTTTGGGGTAGTGAAGTCGCGGACGACAGTGTTCAACCAGCGCAATGAGGTGGTGATGCGGACGGTGGTGAACTTCCTGGCACCACGGCGTGTGCAGAGTTAGGACATAGGCGGGGTGGTGCCCGGAATCTTCGGTGTTTCGCCGCGTTTGGCGTATGCTCTTGTTTGTGCAGATGACGGTGTTAGCGTCGGGGTCGAAGGGGAACGCGACGGTCATCTCGGCTGGCTGCACGAGCATTCTGGTGGACGCGGGGTTGAGCTGCCGTGAGCTGTTGCGCCGGATGGCGCAGACGGGGCAGGATCCGGAAAAGCTCACGGCCATTCTGATCACGCATGAGCACCTGGACCACGTGTCAGGGTTGGCGGTGCTGGCGCGGCGGCTGAATGTCCCTGTGTTTTTCACCGAGGCGACGCACCGGGCGTGGGTGCGGATGCTGACGCCGCGGAAGACGATGACCTACCGGCAATGGCTGGAGGCGATGGCGCTGGAGCATGCGGCGCGACAGGCTGAGCGTCCGGGGGGCCATTTGCCGGCGCACCTGCACCGGGGCGGCGAGACAGTTGGCGCTGGCGTGTTGGCGGCGGTTGGCGCTGGCGTGTTGGCGGTCGATGAGGATCGTGGGTTTGCTGTTTCTGAGGGGTCGGCGACCCAGGTCCCGGGACCGGGGGCGACCGGCGCGGTGGTGGAGGCGGACGAGCCCTGTGAGTTGGACGAGGACAAGCCGGCGGTCAAGCGGGATCCGGCATTTCTGCCGGCGGTGGAGTACTTCAAGGCGGGGCAGCGGTTTTCCATTGGAGAGATCGACGTGAACCCGTTTACCATTCCGCACGATGCGGCCGATCCTTGCGGGTTTGTGTTTCACGCGCGCAAGGAGAGCCTGCGGATGGCGGTAGCAACGGATCTGGGGTATGTGCCGCCGAATGTGAAGCAGGCCTTGCGGGATGTGGATGTGCTGCTGTTGGAGTCGAACCACGATCTGGAGATGTTGAAGGACGGGCCGTACCCTTGGTCCGTTAAGCAGCGCGTACTCTCGCGGGTCGGGCACCTGTCCAACGCCGCCGTTGCCGAGTTTTTGCTTAGGGATTATGACGGGGGAGCGCATACGATTGTTCTTGGCCATCTTTCCGAGCAGAACAATCTTCCGGAACTGGCGAAGCTGGCGGCGGAGCAGGCGATTGGCGACCGGCTGTCGCTGTTGGGCAACCGGGTAGTGCTGGCGGGTCAGGATACTCCGTTGGAAGCGATCTGCCTGTAGGAGCGTGCCCAGCGCAAGTCTTTGCATCGGCGCTGGTTGATTTAGAATCAGATAGAGCAAGCCCGACCTGATGGCCACCTATACCATGCCCACCCAGCAATCCCGGCACGCCACCTGCAACGATCACGTTGTAGGGGCGATCCTGTCGGGATGGCGGTATGACATTTCGAATGTGCCTGCCGAGTTGCGCGGGGACTATGAGGATCATCTTCGGACGTGTGAATACTGCCACAAGAAGCAGCGTTGGCACCGGACGATTGATGTTTTGCTGTTTGCCATGACGACGATCTCGTTCGCTGTGTTTCTGCTGGCAGCGCTGGTGTTGCACCGTCTTCACACGTGGAATCATCTGAGCGGGCTGCATGTTCCGCTGCATCCGCAGACGGATCTGGTGCACTCGCACATCCCGGCGAGCATAACGCTTAGTTTGGAGGCGGTTGCTATTCTCGGCGTGTTGGTTTCCATGGTGCTTTGGATCCTGGTAGCGGTGGCGACGCCGATTCCGGGCATGGTCTCAGAGATGAGGGAGCGTGTGGCCCCGGGCTCGCGCGACCGTTTGAGGAAGCAGGCCGCCTAAGCAGGCCGTGCATCTCCGGCCGCCGGTGCCCAGCGATGAGTTCAGTGACCCAGAGCGATGCAGTCGCGACCGCGCACCGGGGAAGGGTTGGCGACCACTCGGCGGCTTCCGGAGTTGAAGATACATCCGCTCCTTCGATTCTTGGTTACCCAGCAACGTATTTTTTGATCGGCGTCAATGTGGCGGTGTATGCCGTGATGTTCCGGTTTGGGCCGTTGCCGGGTATTCTGCGCGAGCACGCCTTTCGGTCAGTTTGGCTGACGTCCCCGGCAGGATTGCGGGCGTCCGGACTGTTGCTGGCGCGCATTTTTACCGAGCCGTTCAGCGAACGGGTGCTGACGTATTTTGGGAGTTGTACACCGGATCGGATTCTGGCGTTTGGGGAGTGGTGGCGGGTCGGCAGCTCCATGTTTGTGCACGTCACCCTGCTGCACCTCATGCTGAATATGTGGTGTTTGTGGAACCTGGGGCTGTTTGGGGAGCCGCTGCTCGGCAAACCCGGCCTGATCGCGGTGTACCTGCTCACCGGCGCGGCAGGGATGCTGCAGTCGCTGATCCTGAGTGCGGTCTCGGGGCAACTGCACATTGCCGTCGCGGGGGCATCGGGTGCGGTGTTTGGGCTGGCCGGGATCCTGATTGTGCTGCTGTCAAACCGAAGGCTCTCGGCGCCGTGGGAAGAGCTGCGCAGTCTGCGCCTGCAGGTGGTGTTTTTTGCTTTGGCGAACCTGCTGCTGGGGATGTTGCCGGGCCTGCTGCCGCGCCTGTACCCCGGTCTGCTGCGGGTGCTCCCGTTCCGTGTGGAGGACCTGCCGCGCATCGACAACGGAGCGCACCTGGGCGGGTTTCTGTGCGGTCTGGCGCTTGGCTTTCCGCTGTTTCCGCGAATGACTTCGGGCCGATCGAGCTATCGCGCCCGGCAGGCGATGGTGTTTGGGAGTGCGGCGCTGGTGCTGGTGCTGGTTGGCTACGCGATTGCAGCGTTTGCGCGCGGTGTCCGGGGTTGAATCGGGGTTAATCGACTGCGTTGCCGGCCGTGGCGGCAAACTTGCGGACCATGGCGAGCAGCAGGCGGCGGTCGCTTTCGTTCAGGTTCGCGGAGTAGCGCTTGATCTCGGTAAGGAAGTGGATCTCGGCTTCGTTGAGCACCGGGCCGGGGATGTCGCGGATGGGTTCGTCGGCGAAGAACTGGCTGAGCGGAAGTTCCAGGGCAACCGCGATCTTCTGCAGGGTTTCGAGGGACGGGACCGTATGGCCGTTTTCGACGCGGGAGAGATAACAGCGCAGAAGGCCGGTGCGCTTTTCGATATCTCCTTGGGACATGCCACGCTGCAGCCTGAACTCACGGATGGTGACCCCAATATTGATCGGCGGAGGCTGGGGCGGCAGAGCCGATTCAGGCGGCAGGGCTGTGTGCATGTTTGCCATTGACCGGAGAGTAACGGGCAGGAGAGAGAACCCGCAAGAGCGAAAATTCGTTCGCCCCGGGATCGAACCAGCAAAGATTCTTGCCCGGGAAAGCACTGCGCCACGGTTGCAGGCGCACCTGCTTGCACGGGGCATCTGCCCCGTAGTGCAAGACTTAGGTGGACTCAGCCCATGTACATGCCGCCATTGACATCCAGGGTATGACCGGTGATATAGCCGGCCCCGTCGGAGGCGAGAAAGGTTGCAGCGGCTGCAATATCGCTCACCTCGCCGTAGCGCGCGAGAGGGATCTGGGCGAGGATGCCGGACCTCTGCTCGTCGGTGAGGACACCGGTCATGGCGGTCTGGATGAAGCCCGGGGCGATCGCGTTGACGGTGATGGCGCGCGAGGCGAACTCGCGGGCCAGGGACTTTGTCAGGCCGATCAGGCCGGCTTTGGAGGCGGCGTAGTTGACCTGGCCGGCGGCACCGGTCTGGCCGACCACCGAAGTGATGTTGATGATCCGGCCCCAGCGGGCCTTCATCATGGGGGCAAGCAGCGCCTGCGTGAGCAGAAAGGTCCCTGTGAGATTGGCGTGGAGGACGTCGGTGAAGTCGGCGGCCTTCATGCGAAGGGCGAGATTGTCGCGCGTGATGCCGGCGTTGTTGACCAGAACGTGCACAGCGCCAAAGCGGGCCAGGACGGCTTTGGCGCCTGCCTTGATGGAGTCCTCCTGGGTCAGGTCAAGGGGAAAGATCTCGGCGGTGCCGCCGGCCGCTTCGACCTCGGCTTTCACCTCGGCGAGCTTGCCTTCGCTCCGTGCGGCGAGGGCGAGATGGCAGCCGTCGGCGGCAAGGGCCAGCGAGATGGCGCGGCCAATGCCCTGGGAGGCTCCGGTAACGAGGGCGATGCGGGGTGTGGGTGCGGGCATGGCGCGTACGCTCCTGCAACAATCGAGGTAGGCAACAGGATACTGTGACGTGTTCTCCGCAGCCTCTGGGCCGCTATACTGACCGCCTGATGAGTCCGCTGGTGTCCGACGCTGCCCCCCTGCCCCCCGTTGTTGAAGAAGCTCCCGCGGAGACCACGGGCCAGCAGCAACCTCCTGAAGCGGCCAAGGCTGCGACGACCGATGTGTATGCGATCCATGGCGCGGAGCCCGAGGTTTTGGCGTACGCGATGGCGAAGTATTCGCGGTCGGCGCTGACGCTGCGGGAGTCGCTGGCCGAGATCAGCACCCAGCGGGCCGAGCAATTTCTGAACACCTTCTACTTCCAGTATGGGCACCGGTCTATTGCGGACCTGGCGCATGTACCGATGGCGGTGGAGCGCTTGAGTCTGCTGGCCGCGATTGCGCTGGTGGACGAGACGCGCTGGGATGGGCAGGAGCGGTCAACACGCTACCAGGACTTTCGGAGATCTGGCTGGTACACGCCGCCGGTCCTCGGGGCAGAGGTCCGGGCAGTGTTCAACGGCGGGGTGGAGCGGCTGTTTACGGCCTATGAGCGGTTGAGCGAAGGCATGAGCGAGGCCCTGAAGCGGGCAGTGCCGCGGCCCGAGACGATGAAGCCGGAGAGCTACGACCGCACACTGCGTGCGAGGGCCTTTGACGTGGCCCGTTACCTGCTGCCGCTCGCCACGAACACGTCGCTGGGGCAGATTGTGAATGCGCGCACGCTGGAGACGCAGATCTCGCGGCTGCTTTCGAGCCGGTTAGGGGAGATTCGGTCGCTGGGAGAACGGCTGCGCGAGGCGGCCAAGGATCCGGCGTGGAACCTGTTGCGGGAGCGGCTGGAGGAGATGGCGGGCGAGGGCGTGATTGACCCGGAGGCCACGCCGGAGTTGCTGCGCGAGTTGATGCCGGAAGTGCGCACCGCGCCGACGCTGGTGAAATACGCGGAGCCGAGCCCGTATTTGCAGCAGAGCTGTAGCGATTTGGATCAGGCAGTGCGTGAGTTGATGGGCGACGCGCCGATCTATCCGGCACCGCTGGTTGACTTGTTGGATGACGAGGAGGATCTGGAGGTTGAGATTGCGACGTCGTTGCTGTATCCCCATTGCCACTACTCCTACCGGCAGATCCGCGGGGCGGTGGGGTCGCTGTCGGAGGCGCGGCGGGACGAGATCATCGAGTTGGGCGTGCGGCACCGCGGACGGCATGATGAGCTGCTGCGTGGGTTCAAGAGTGGCGATGGGTTCCGGTTCGATATTTTGATGGATATTGGCGGATTTCGGGACATGCACCGGCACCGGCGGTGTGTGCAGTTAATCCAGCAGTTCAGCAACGTACACGGGTACGAGGATCCGGTTTGCCCGGGGCAGCCGACGCTCGCCGAAGCAGGGTTGGAGGGGCTCTACCGGGACGCGATGGCGGATGCGTACGCGGCGTACGACCGTGTGCGTTCTTCCGCCGGGCCGGAGGCCGCGGAAAGCGCGCAGTACCTGCTGCCGCTGGGAACGCGGTGCCGGGCGATGTTCAAGATGGACTTTGCCGAGGCGCTGTATATCTCCGAACTGCGAAGCGGGGTGGCGGGTCATTACAGCTACCGGCTGGTGGCGTGGGCGATGTTCAAGGCGGTAGAGCGGCGGCATCCCTCGCTTGCGAAGCTGTACCGGATTCAGGATGTGTCTGAGCCGGTGGACTTGCTGAAGAGGTAGATGTGCAGGTGGTTCTGCTTTCCTGGCATGAACGAAAGCGGTGACCTGCTTCTGAACTTCATCGAGTGCTTGGGTTCATCCCTCGAGTGATGAGTCGTCCGGTATCGTGGCGGCCGACGGCCCCGCCTGCTGCTTCAGCAAGAGCCAAAGACCGGCGCCGACCTGGTGAGAATGTTTTCTGAGCGGCTCCCGGTCAGTCAGCGCTCTGCGGGCTAAACCGGAATGGGTTGAAGCTGGTGTGGGTGTCGAAGGCGTCGCTGCCTTCGGTGCGTTTGAGGGTGTTGACGACGAGATAGGTGAGGGGCGTGGCGAGGACTTCGTAGGCAACTTTGAGCAGGTAGCCTTGCCAGATGATGGTGAGGAGCGTGCGGGCGGGCATGCGGCCGGCGAAGGTGAGCGTGATGACGAGGACGGTGTCCACGGCCTGGCCCACGATGGTGGAGCCTACCGTGCGGGTCCAGAGATGGCGGCCCCCGGTGCGGAGTTTCAGGCGAGCCATGGTGTAGGAGTTGGCAAACTCGCCGGCCCAGTAGGCGATGAGGCTGGCGGCGAGCAGGCGGGGAAGAAAGCCGAAGACGGTGATGAAGGCGGGCTGGTTGTGCCAGGACGGGTCGGCGGGGAGCGCGATCACCAGGGCGGACACGGCGTAGAGCAGGGCGGTGCCGAAGAAGCCGAGCCAGATGGCGCGGCGGGACGCGGCGTAGCCGTAGACCTCGGTGAAGACGTCGCCAAAGATGTAGGTGATGGGAAAGAGGACCATGGCGCCGGAGGTGGTGATGGGGCCGAGGCGGACAATCTTCTGGGCGAGCAGGTTGGAGACGAGCAGAACGACGACGAAGGCGGTCGTGAGGGCGTCGAGGAAGCGGAAGGGGCGCACGGGGTCAGGCTACCGTACCGGGTGGATTTTCTCTGGAAAAGGTGCCGGTCAAGAGTACGGGAGTAATGTCCTGGATTCCCACAAAGTGGCAGCCGAATGTTCGCCTTTCTTTTGCTTTTGGCCGCTTCCCAATGCTAGACTCACGCAAGCTGAGCAAGACCAGGAGACAGATTTTGGCAGACGAACGCAGCCGCGCCATTGAGGCCGCCCTTTCGCAGTTAGAGAAGCAGTTTGGCAAGGGCTCAGTGATGCGGCTCGGCGCCAAGGAAGCCATTGTGCCGATCTCGGTGATTGGGACGGGCTCGATCTCGTTCGACGCGGCGCTGGGAGTGGGTGGTGTGCCGCGCGGACGTGTGATCGAGATCTTTGGGCCGGAGAGCTCGGGTAAGACGACGATTACGTTGCAGATCATTGCCGAGGCGCAGCGACTGGGTGGTTTGGCGGCGTTTGTGGATGCCGAGCACGCGCTGGATCCGGCCTATGCGAAGAAGCTGGGCGTGGATGTGGACAATCTGCTGATCTCGCAGCCGGACTACGGGGAGCAGGCGCTGGAGATCACCGAAGCGTTGGTGAAGTCGGGTGCGGTGGACGTGTTGGTGGTGGACTCCGTGGCGGCGCTGGTGCCCAAGGCCGAACTCGACGGGGAGATGGGTGACTCGCATGTGGGTCTGCAGGCCCGGCTGATGTCCCAGGCTCTGCGCAAGCTGACCGGTACGGTGTCGAAGTCGCGAACCTGCCTCATTTTCATCAACCAGATCCGCGAAAAGATCGGCGTCATGTTTGGCAATCCCGAGACGACGACGGGCGGACGTGCGTTGAAGTTTTACTCGTCCGTGCGTATCGATATCCGCCGCATCGGCGCGGTGAAGGACGGCGAAGTGGTTGTGGGCTCGCGTACCAAGGTGAAGATCGTGAAGAACAAGGTTGCCGCGCCGTTCCGCGATGCCGAGTTCGACATCCTGTACGGAGAAGGCATCTCGCGCGAGGGGGACACGCTGGATCTCGCCGTACTGAACAATATCGTGGAGAAGTCCGGCGCGTGGTACAGCTTCCAGGGTGAGCGCATCGGGCAAGGCCGGGAGAACGTGCGCAACTTCCTGAAAGACAACAAGGACATTTTTGCGCGAGTCGACACGGAGTTGCGGAAGAAGCTCGGCCTGAAGAAGGGCGATGATGTAGAGATCGCGCCGGCGCCGCCGACAAGCGTCGCGCAAGCCACCGAGGTTGTGAAAGGGCGGCGCGCAAACTAGCTTCCCAGGCAAATCGGAAAGGGCCCACACCGGTTTGCGGGTGGGCCTTTTCTTGGGTTTGTTGGGAAGTGATTTGAGTTCGCTGAAAATCAGCGATTGCTCCTCCGCTTAGGACTTTGAGTACGGCCAGGTAAAAAGCCACGTGATATGGAACCGGTGCTGGCGTTTGTAGAGCCAAACGGGGGCGAGAATGGCCACAGATGTGGGCAAAAGTAGCTGAAGCAGCGGCTGAGTGCAATGAGCGGTGAGCAGTGCGGCGCGCGCTGCTCCCTGGGCGAAGGGTGCCAACAGAAAGACCCAAAGCGAGGCCATACCGACTGCACCTGTGATGCGCCCGGCGGCAGTGTGCTCTAGGGAACGAGCAAGCAGCAGAAGCAGCACGGTGCCAAAGAATCCGGCCGGGATTAGACCCCAGTAGACCCAACGCGGGCTAGCGATGTGACACACGGCCCAATACAGCAAGGCAGCCATCGTGATCGCGAGGCATGAACTTGTAAACGCGGAGAGACGCTGGAGGTGCTGGAGGCGTTGGTGCAGGTGCATTCCTGCAAGTACGAACGGAAGGTGCCAGACACCCCGATCAATGGCAAGGATGTTGGATGGGTGCCAAAACTGCGCGATTCCCAGCGCAAGCACAAAGGTGAGCACGCCCGGAGCTCGCGAGACCAGCGTCGCGAGGCAGAGAGATACGAAGAGTGCAGGGAGGAACCACGCGCTATTGCCGGTGACCACATTGAGCAGCGCAGCGTGGAGACTCAGTTGGTGCAATGGCGTGAACCTGGCCAGCAAAGCCGTGAGCACCGGAACGATGACAGACCAGACAAGGAAGGGGTACAGGAGGGTGCGTGCCTTCTGCGCGATCACGCCGCGGTAGCCGCGCCTGGCGATACTGCCGGGAAGCAACGTGCCGGAGATGAAGAAGAAGGCGGGCATGTGGAAGGCATAGATGAATGCGTTCAGGTGCGACCCGAAGGACGAAGTGCCCCACCAGTTTCGTGAGAGCTCTCCCTGGTTTGTGTGCCCCAGGGCGACCAACGAGATCGCCAGACCTCTGACAATGTCGATCCATAAAGACCGCGCGGCGAGGTTGCTGGTTCCCGAGCCTTGCAGGGCTGGTGCCCGTGGGGAGGGCTTTGGAGCGGAACCGGGGTTCGCTGTGAGCAACGGCACTTCCTCGACAATGCCCTTTGTAACAGGTAGGTGTAAGTGGTTGGCGGCCGCATGATTTCGTTCCGGCTTCAGTGGAAGTCGTGCGAACTGACCGCGATGTTCACGGCCCGTAGGGGTGTGACGATCTCGGCTTTGACATGGATGACGCCGTCCTGGTTCTGCAGCTTCCCCGTGACGAGCAGAAACTTCTCCCGAGTGATGAGAACGCGGTCCCGGTCGTAGAGGTCGGGGTGGATGATCACGTTGGCGATGCCGGTTTCGTCCTCCATGGAGAGAAAGATGAAGCCCAGGGCGGTGCCGGGACGTTGGCGGGCGATGACGCAGCCGGCGGTGGAGACGCGACGGCCGTTGGGGACATGGTGGAGTTCCTTCGCGCTGTGGACGCCGGAGGTGCGGAGTTCGGCGCGACGGAAGGCCATGGGGTGGTGGTCGATCGAGAGGCCTGTGCCGGCGTAGTCGGCGACGAGGCGTTCTTCGGTGTTCATCTGGCGGAGGGGGGACGGCTGAGGAATACCGGGATGTTGGGTGAGCGATGGCGGCTTTGAAGGCCGACTCGTTGACGTGCGAGAGATGAGGTTTGCGGTAGGGAGATGGCCTTGTTGGGGGCTGTCAGCTTGGTTTTGTTGAGCCAGGAGCGTTGAGCTAACGAGCTCTGAGCCACGGGCTGGATTACTGATGTTAGCGTTGAGCGGCAGCGGTTCGAGTCCGGTGAGTAGGGGACCGGCGGGGCGGCCGGCTTGTTCGGCCTGCCAGAGGGCGTCGCGGCGATGCTGAACGTCAGTGAGTTTGTTGAGGGCACCGATGCGGGCTAATTGAGAGAGGTCGCGGCGGCTGAGTTGGGGGACGCGTTGGGCCAGGTCTTCGATATTTGCAAACGGTTGTGGCGCTCCGACCCAGGTCTCGAAAGCGGGACTTGGGGTGTCCATGTTTTCCGTCCCAAGGGAATTCATTGGTGCTCCGAGCGAACCGCAGATCCCCTTCGGGGATGACACCCAAGAAGAATGGTGCGCTGTGTCGCCGTCTCGGACCTGGACGAGGGCTTCGGCGGTGGTTTGTTTGAGACCGCGGACGTACATGAGGCCGAGGCGGAGGGAGAGGGTGCCGTCGGGTTCGGGCTCGACGGTGCACTCCCAGCGGGAGACGGTGACATCGATCGGCTTGACGCGCAGTTTGTGACGTTGCGCGTCCTTGACGATGACAGCGGGCATGTAGAAGCCCATGGGCTGATTGTTCAGCATGGCGCAGGTGAACGCGGCGAGGTAGTGGACCTTGAAGTAGGCCGAGGCGTAGGCGATGAGCGCGAAGCTGGCGGCGTGGGACTCGGGGAAGCCATACAGGGCAAAGCTCTGGATGCTGCCGACGATGTTGTCCTGGGTTTCCAGCGGGATCTTTTTGCGGTCCATGCCGGCGCGGAGCTTGGCCATGAGTTCGCCCATTTTCTGGAACGAGCGGCGCATGCCTACGGCTTTGCGGAGTTCTTCGGCTTCGGCGCCGCTGAAGTCACCGACGACCATGGCCATGCGGAGGAGCTGCTCCTGAAAGAGCGGGACACCGAGGGTGCGTTTGAGCACGGGGATGAGTTCGGGGGTGGGATAGCTGACCTCTTCACGGCCCTGGCGGCGGCGCATATACGGGTGCATCATCTTGCCGACAATGGGACCGGGACGGATGATGGCGACCTGGACAACGAGGTCGTAGAACTTCTCCGGATGATTGCGCGTGATGGAGGCCATCTGGGCGCGACTTTCCACCTGGAACATGCCCACCGTATCGGCTTTCTGCAGAACGGCGTAGGTCGCGGGGTCGTCTTTGGGAAGGTTGCCGAGGTCTTCGGTGATGCCGTAGTGCTGCGGGACGAGGTCGAGGCAATCCTTGAGGACGGCCATCATGCCGAGGCCGAGGAGGTCGACTTTGACGAGGCCGAGGTCGTTGCAGTCTTCCTTGTCCCACTGGACGACGGTGCGGCCGACCATTGAGGCGCGTTCCAGGGGGACGACCTTGTTGAGTTGACCCTGGCAGATGACCATGCCGCCGGAGTGCTGGCCGAGATGGCGCGGCAGGTCCTGAACACGCTCGCAGAGTTCGAGGTATTTGGCGATGCGGTGGTGGCCCAGGTCGAAGCCGGCGTAGCGGAACTGGTCGCCGAGGGTCTCGCCTTGTTGTCGCCATTCCCACTGGCCGACGAGGGAGGAGAGGCGGGCGAGGGTGTCGTCTTTGAAGCCGAGGGCTTTGCCGACCTCGCGAGCGGCGGATTTGCCGCGGTAGCTGATGACGTTGGCGGTCATGGCGGCGCCGAGTTCGCCGTAGCGCTCGTAGACGTACTGAATGGCCTGCTCGCGCTTGTCGCCGGAGGGGAGATCGAGGTCGATGTCGGGCCACTCATGGCGGTTTTCGTTGAGGAATCGCTCGAAAAGGAGGTCCATGCCGACAGGATCGACGGCGGTGATGCCGAGCACGTAACAGACGACGGAGTTGGCGGCGGAGCCGCGGCCCTGGATGAGGATGTCGTTTCGTTTACAGAAGCGGACGATGTCCCAGACGATGAGGAAGTAGCCTTCGAAGTCGAGTTTTTCGATCAGCTTGAGCTCGTGTTCGGCTTGTTTTTCGGCCCTGGTGAGGAGTTCGGGGTCGTGCTTGGGGAGGTAGCGGTCGCGGAGGCCCTCGGCGACGCGTTGACGGAGAAAGGTGTTGGCGGGCAGACCGTCAGTTTCGTTGTATTGGGGAAACTGGTAGCCGAGTTTGTCGAGTTGGAACTCGAGCCGTCCGGAGAGCAGGAGCGTGTTGTCGATAGCTTCGGGGAGGTCGGCAAAGAGCTTGCGCATGACGCGGGCGGGGCGCAGTTGGCGTTGGGAGTTGCGCTGCAGCAGCCGGCCGGCGCGCTCGAGATCGGTGCCGTGCTTGATCGCGGTGAAGACGTCGAGGATCTCGCGCTCGTACTGGGTGGCATAGCGGACGCCGTTGGTGGCGAGCAGGGGGAGCTTGAGGGATTCCGCGAGGGAGAGAGCGACCTGATTCCGGAATTCTTCGTGACGTTCCCCGTGGCGTTGGAGTTCGACGTAGACATTGCCGGGGCCGAAGAGTTGGGTGAGACGGTCGAGTTCTTTGCGGGCTGCGGGCTCGCCGCCTCGATCCAGAGCGGCGGCGAGGGGGCCTTCGTCTCCTCCTGTGAGGCAAATCAGGCCGGGGGCAAACTCGGCGATGTCTTCGAGTGTGGCCATGCCTTCGGATTTGCCGGGCTCCCGCATTTTGAAGCGCGTGATGAGTTGGCACAGGTTGGCATAGCCGGTTTGGGAGGCGCAGAGAAGCGGCAGGCGGGCGGGTTCGGGCTGGTGCTGGTGAGGAAGCCAAGGGGGCGGAGT
>CAXUNH010000093.1:0-12747 GCA_964252405.1 uncultured Acidobacteriaceae bacterium
CTGCCTGGGCCTGGGCGGCCTGGAGCTGGGCCTGTTGTGCTTGCTGCTGCGAGGCCGCGGCCTGCTCCTGGGCGGCCACCTTGGCCTCCTGCGCCTGGCGCTGGCGCTCCTCCTGCTGCTTGCGCAGGGTGGTCAGGCGGGCGTCTTCGGCGCGCTGCACGGCCTGGCGGGCATCGGTAAACTCGAGCTTGACGTCACGGTGTTTGCTGTCCTGGATGGTCTGCGCGTTGGTGATGTCCTGCTGGACCTCCCCCATGATGTCCGCCGCATACTTATCTGCGCCGGCATTTTGGGCGATTCGCTGGGCGTTGTAAGCCTCGTAGAGTGCGAGGGGGGTGTGTTCGCGGTCGGTGATGGGCGCGGGGTTGGACTTGCGGCCTTCTGTGTTGGCGTACAGGCCCTTGGGCAGCAGCGCGTAGTGCACGTTCACGGTTTGCAGGACGCCGCTGGTCTCCTTGCGGAAGACGTTTTGGAGCACGATGACGTCGGAAGGCGAGGAGACGGCGAAGTACGGCTCGGCGGTGACGATCATGCCAAAGCTTTGGAACTCGCAGGTCACGTCCAGCGATGCTTTGTTGCCGGAAAGCTCAAGTTCCCCAAGATTCTGCGGACGTCCGTCTGCTGAGATGGCCCACAGGACATAGGTGAGGTACTCGGGTCCGTAGCCGTTGGCCGGGGACATGCCTTCAAACTTCACAGAAATGTTGGTCTTTCCAGTTTTGGAGTCGACCTTGGCCACGCCGTGGGCATTGGGCATCAGGTTGGTGCCCTCAAACCCGACCGTGGTAGAGCCCGAACGATTCAGGTAATTCACGGCGTCCAGATCACGCTGCACCACCTTCACGTGGTAGATATACGTGCCGTTTTCGCTCTGTGCGATGACCTCGGCGGACCTGGCGCCGGGCGCGATGGCAGTGGGATTCGCCTCCTGCGCAAACGCAGGCAGAACGAGCGCAAAAGTGATCGCAGCCGCGGGCAGGGCGGCTCTAAAACGGTGGACGTTGCGGGGCATCATTCTCTCCTTGCAAGTGCGGCGCGGGGTGGCGCACACACTCACGGGGCGGGTTGGCCGCTTCAACAGATCGGATGCCCCGGTTTTGGGAAAGGTAGCTCCCTGTCGCAAGGTCGGACAGGCCTCCCAACAAGCAACGGCGACCGACACGTGGGAGGAACGGTGCCCTTTCCCCGTTCACTCTTGGCGCTCGTGAACCGTCGTTAAGAATCATTGACTTACAGGCGCGGCTACAACGAAGGTAATGACCCGCGGTACCGGAACGGCCTAGGACCCCGTCCCCCGTTCGTTCGCGGGTAACGTACGCTCGCGGTCGCGGTCATGACACGAAGTTGCGGTAAGCGGTCCCACCTTGGGGGGAGTTACCAATGCGTGTACCGGGCATAACTTTGGTCTGCCGAGGGCAAAGTTCGCTCTCCCTGAGGCTTACATGACGAAGATTCCTGCGGCTGCCGTGCTGTTCATCGCCGTGACCTCCAGCCTGATCTCTGGCTGCTCCGGGTCGCTCGGGTTCCCGAATGTAGAAACGGGTTCCTCCAACTCTGCACCTGCGGCCGACAAGCCTGCAGGAGTCCTGAAGGGCAGGCTCCATGGAGGGCAGCAGCCCATTACCGGCGCAAAGATCTACCTGCTGGCAGCCGGGACGACGGGGTACGGCTCTGCAGCCACTTCGTTGCTGACCAGCACGTCCTACCCCGCGTACCCGGCCCAACCCGACGCCAATGGGAACTACTACGTCACGACCGACGGCTCGGGCTCCTTCCAAATCGTGGATACATGCACGCCGGGGCAGCAGGTGTATGTGGCTTCCGTCGGCGGAAACCCCGGAGCTGGAAACAACACCGCCGCCAATGAGATTGCCCTTCTGGGGCAGTGTCCGTCGAACGGAAACTTCGATACTACGTTGACCGGGGTCTTCGTCAGTGAAATCTCCACGGTTGCGGCGGCGTACGCGGCTGCGGCGTATGCGGTGGACACCTTCCATATCGGCGGTCCGAGCGCGACGACGCTGCAGCAGACGGCAATCGCGAACGCCTTTGCGAATGCAGCGAACCTGTTTGACATCCAGAACATCAACGATACGGCCCGGACCAGCAACCTTAGCGGCAATGGGACAATCCCGCAGGCGAAAATCCATACACTTGCGAACATTCTTGCAGCGTGCATCAACTCCACAGGGCCATCGTCGCCGGCGTGTTCGATCCTGTTCAGCAATGCCAAGACGGGCGGCACAACAGGAACGGCACCGACCGACGTGGTGACGGCGGCGTTCAACATTGCGCACAATCCATGGGCGAATGTGGCGACCCTGCTTCCGTTACAGACGGCGATCTCCCCGTTTTCTCCGCAGATGGCTTCCAGTGGGTCGACTGCGCCTGGTGACTTCACGATCGCCATCGATCATCCGCTTGCGTCCCTGGATAGAAACCCATCGCTGGCGATCGACGGTAATGGCAATGTCTGGAGCCTGGTGCCCGGATATACCGCGGTGGCGAAACTTTCTCCCCTTGGCGCCTTGCTTTCAGGTCCCTCCGGCTATGCAATCGGGGGCGGGTTCACCAACTCACGCGGACTGGCGTTCGATACAAGCAATAACCTTTGGGTTCTGGGGCAAGGTTCCACCAATGGGGCGGCGACCGCGACGTTTGCGGAGTTAAATACCACGGGGCTTTACCAGAAGGTTGTGACCCAACCTGAAACAGTCCTTACAGTACCCTTCATTCCATTCAGCGCGAATGCGCCGACGGGCAACACGAACCTGGTGCTGGATGGCCTGGGAAACTTCTACTATGCATCCACGTTTACGCTGGAATCGATCTTCGTCCCGATTACGATCGGAAACTGCTGCACGGTGAGATACAACATGGCCTCCGGCGTGGTGAGCAACCTGGACAACGGAAACACCAGCCCGGGGACTAACTTCGTGGCGGTAAGTAGCACGGCGCAGTGGGCCACCAGCGCCGGAAGCAGCATGAGTGCGTCGTCGGGCACCAGCAAGCAAGTCACCGGCGGTGGTTTGAGTGTGGCGGTGGGCGTGGCGCTGGATGCCTCCGGTAACGCATGGGCAGTGAACTCCGGCAACAGCACAGTGTCCGAGTTCAGCAGCGCAGGAACCGCGCTCTCCGGCAGCTCCGGGTTCGGCAGCGGCCTGTCCACGCCAAAGGCGATTGCGGTAGACGGACTGGGAGGGGTCTGGGTGACCAATTCGAGCGGGACCTATGGCCTAAGTGCGATGACTCCGGCGGGTGCGGTGATCGGCAAGGGCTACTTGGATCCAAATCTATCGAGCGCCGGCGCCCTTGCGATCGACGCGTCCGGCAATGTCTGGGTGGCGAGTGCGGCGACGACAAACATCAGCGAATTCGTCGGCGCGGCCGCGCCGGTGGTGACGCCGACATCCGCGGCGATCAGCGGTGGGTCAGTGGGAGCGCGGCCGTAAGCTCGCCTCAGCGGGCCATCTACTGCCCGAGGATGGCGGTGCCGGCGAGCTCCATGCTGCGGGCGATGCGGTCTTTCCACTCGGCGGGTCCGGTGGTGTGAACGCTGGTGGCGTGGGTGTCGACGGCGACGGTGACGGGCATGTCGACGACGTCGAACTCGTAGATGGCCTCCATGCCGAGATCTTCAAAGGCCAGCAGGCGGGAGTGCTTGATGGCTTTTGAGACGAGGTAGGCGGCGCCGCCGATGGCGATGAGGTAGACGGCCTGGTTGTCGCGGATAGCATCGATGGCGGCGACGCCACGCTCGGCTTTGCCCACCATGCCGAGCAGGCCGGTGGACTCGAGCATCTGGCGGGTGAACTTGTCCATGCGGGTGGCGGTGGTGGGGCCGGCGGGGCCGACGGCTTCGTCGCGCACAGCGTCCACCGGGCCGACGTAGTAGATGAGCTTGTCCGTGAAGTCGACGGGAAGCTGCTCGCCGCGGCTGAGCATGTCGGTCATCCGCTTGTGGGCGGCGTCGCGGCCGGTGAGGAGCTTGCCGTTGAGCAGAAGGACGTCGCCGGGCTTCCAGGTTTTGGTTTCTTCGCGGGTGAGCGTGTTGAGGTCCACGCGCCGGGCGCCATGGGCGGCGGGGTCGTAGGTGAGCCTGGGCCAGTTCTCGAGGTTCGGCGGGTCGAGATAGACGGGGCCGGAGCCGTCGAGGACGAAGTGCGCGTGACGCGTGGCGGCGCAGTTGGGGATCATGGCAACGGGCAGGTTGGCGGCGTGGGTGGGCCAGTCCTGGATTTTTACGTCGAGGACGGTGGTGAGGCCGCCGAGGCCCTGTGCGCCAATGCCGAGGGCGTTGATTTTGTCATAAAGTTCAACCCGGAGTTTCTCAACATCCGTGCGCGGGCCGCGGGCTTTGAGCTCGGGCATGTCGATGGGGTCCATGAGCGACTGCTTGGCAAGCAGCATGGCTTTTTCGGCGGTGCCGCCGATGCCGATGCCGAGCATCCCCGGCGGGCACCAGCCGGCGCCCATGGTGGGCACGGTTTTGAGCACCCAATCCACGATGGAGTCGGACGGGTTGAGCATGACGAACTTGGATTTGGCCTCACTGCCGCCGCCCTTGGCCGCGACGGTGACCTCGACGGTCCCGCCGGGGACGAGGGAGACCTCGACGACGCAGGGCGTATTGTCCCTGGTGTTTTTGCGGGTGAAGGCAGGGTCGGCGAGGATGGAGCCGCGGAGCTTGTTGTCGGGATCGAGCCAGGCTTCGCGGACGCCTTGATCGCAGAGCTCCTGGAGGCTGGCGGTGGCCGGGCTGTCGCCTTTTTGAAGGCGGCAGTCCATGCCGAATTTGAGGAAGACCGTGACGATGCCGGTGTCCTGGCAGATAGGGCGGTGGCCCTCGGCGCACATGCGCGAGTTAACGAGGATCTGCTTAATGGCGTCTTTGGCGGCGGGGGATTGTTCGAGCTCGTAGGCGCGGGCGAGGTCCGTGATGTAGTCGACCGGGTGGTAGAAGCTGATGTACTGGAGCGCGGCGCGGATGCTCTCGATAAGATCGTCTTGCTGGATGATGACCATTGCGGCGTGGGAACCCTTTTCCGGGTTCTAGTTTACGCCGTTCCCGGTGCGCCTTACTCGTCGTCGAGGACGGCGAAGACGTCCGCCAGGGGCACGCTGATGGGGGTGCCGGCCAGGCTGAGGGTGCCTTCTCTGTGAGTGGTCATCGAGCCATCGGGGCGGAGAACCATCGCGGTGCGCTGGGCGGGGTCGAAGATCCAGGCTTCCGGTGTGCCCAGGCGGAAGTAGTCGTTGCATTTGACAAGGGTGCGGCTTAGGCGGTCTTCGGGAGAGAGGATCTCGATGCAAAGTAGCGGTGGGGTCGTGACGATGGGTGTGTTCTTCCATCCGTCCGGCAGAATGCACAAGTCGGGTACCCGGTAGCGGGTAGGAGTGATTTGGACGCGCTGCTCGACAAAGGCTTTCACCTTCCACTCACCGCGATGGTTGCGGAGCAGGACGGCGAGTTCCGTTTGCAGATTGGAATGGCTATTTTCGCCCAGGTCTCTCTCCTCAAGCACGCCATCGACGTAGTCCATGTCATGTTCGTAGTCGGCATGGAGGTACTCGTCGACGGAAACGAATGGGGGGAGCGGTGCCGCTGCCATGAAGGGCCTCCGTTTCTGTAGGCTACATCAGGATCAAAAGCGGTGTGGAGCGGGCAGGATGAGTGTTTCGGAGGAAGACCAGGGCGGCGCGCAGACAGCGGCAGAGCCGGAGATCGTACGGGAGCCAGGATGGAGGCAGTATCCGTGGCTGCGGGCAGGGTTCAGTACGCGGTTTGCGGGGAGTTCCTCGGTCTATGGCGAAGGCGAGCTGAACCTGGGTTGGACGAAAGAGGATGATCCGGCGCTGGTGGCGCGCAACCGGGCCGCGTTTGTCCGCGCTGTGGCGGAGAGACGTGCCGCGGAATTGGTAACCGTGGGACAGGTGCACAGCGCGGTGGTGCGGGATCTGGACGCGCAGACCGGGGCGCTCATGACGCCGGAAGGCAAAGCAAGGCTGGAGGGTGATGGGCTGATCAGCCGGACCCCCGGGCGGTTGTTGGCGATCCTTACCGCGGATTGCGTCCCCGTGCTGGTCGCCGATACGCGAACGCATGCGGTGGGGGCGTTCCACGCTGGATGGCGCGGGACGTTGGGGCGGATCGTAGAACACGGCGTCGGCCTGATGCGGGAACGGTACGGGTCCCGCCCGGAGGACCTCATGGCGGCGATCGGGCCATGCATCGGCGCCTGTTGTTTTGAGGTGGGGGATGAGGTTTTCGAGCAGTTCGGGGCGGAGTTTGCCTATGGCGCTGCGCTGTTCCAGCGCGCTCCGGAAGTGGGCGCCAGGCTGCACATGGATCTTGTGGAAGCAAACCGGCGGCAGTTGCGGGACGCAGGATTGGCGGATCGGCATGTCAGCGTCGTGGCGGAATGTACGGCGTGCACACGGCTGGGGGATGGCCGGCGCAAGTTCTACAGCTACCGCGATGAGCGTGGTGTCTGCGGACGCATGCTGAGTGCGATTGGAGCTGTAGCGTAAAGCCATCAAGGTAAGACTCCGCCCGCCGTTTAAGGCCGACGGTCGTTACGTTTTCTTGCCGAGCTCTTCAAACAGGGAGTCGCGGCGGTCCAGCGCGTACGCTTCAATGCCGCGCAGGCCCTGGTCATACACCACAACAGCGGCCACGGCAAAGAGCAGGATGATGGCCAGGGCAAGCCATCGTTGGTGGAAGTAGATGGCGAGGAGTTGAAGGCCTGCACCCAGGCCGGCGCTCCCGGCAAGGATGCCGATGGCGATCCATGCGCTGATCTGGGACTGCGTGCGGTTAATGCTGCGGCCCGGGTTGACCTTTTTCGGCGCAGAGACCGAGCGCAGATTGCCCAGCGTGGTGTTCAGCAACAGCGTGCCCGCCGCCCAAAGAAGAACGAAGGCAACGTCGAGGAGGTGCGGTCTGCCCGCGACGTACGCAACGATGGAGATCACCACCAGAAGCTCAAACGCAGCCAGCAGGAAGTGCAGCACGTTTTTGGCGAAGAAGACCTCGCGCAAGGCAAGCGGCGCCATGAAGTAGAACTGGGCGCCGGGACCTTCCAGGCCAAAGGAGTTGTAGCTCATGGGAGCGAAACCCAGCATGGCGTAGGCGGCCGCAATCAACAACAACCAATGCGAGCCGCCACGCAACGACAGTCGTCCGGCGAAGAGAAAAACCATGACCGTGGGAGCGATCACGCCATACAGCATGCCGGTGTTACGGCGCAGGGTAAGGATCTCCTTCTGAAGCAGCGGACCAAAGGTGGCAGGCAGGAATGCCCGGTGGGGAGGGGAAGCGACGCCGGCTGAGGCAAAAACTGGGTGAGGCTTCACCGGAGCGCTGATGGGTGCTGCCAGCTTCTGCTCCACCGGCTTGCGGACGACGTTGGCTTGATCGCTGAGATTTTCTCCGCGGTATTCGGACCGCATACGCAGGGCGTAGACGGCAAGAAAGGTTGCGCCATACAGCAGGATCAGGGCGGAGTCGCCGAATGAAAGGCCGTACCGCCCGGACTGCGCCGCCCTCAGTGCCGCGGTCCCGAGCTCAGGCGGCAGGCCGCGCAGCCAGGGATGCACCTGGTGGAAGACCGTTTGGAAAAGGCGAAGATTGTGAGCTGTGACGTGGCGGTCACCGCGATTGAAACCGGGGCTGAACGTCACGTTGAGGTACTGGAAACCGAGGGAAGCGGTAAAGATCAGCCCGGTGAAGATCTCGCGCGCCCGTCGCGTGGACAGCCAGCGATCGACCCACGCAAAAATCATCCGCGAAAAAAGAACGTTGGTCAGAGCGAAGGCGACGGTCGCTGCAAAGGTCCAGGGCAAAAGGTGTGGCCGGGCTATGGTGATGCCGAGGAAAATGGCCGCCGACATCAGGCTGACAATAACGTTCGCGGGGCTGAGCAGACCGAAGGTGAGCCGCACGAGCACGTAGCTGCGCTGCGCCATCGGGAAGCGGATGAGTTCTACGGGGTCGAAGGTGGTGCCGGGCTGGCCGAGGTTAATGTTGAGCAACTGCGTCAGGGCGAAGGTGCCCCAGAAAACGACACTGATCTGCCCGAGGTTGCCGCGGGTAGCGCAAGCCCAGGCCAGGAAACCTGCGGTCAGGGTAGGCAGCAGCGCCAGGATGGCGAGCAAGGGAAGCAGAAGGATGCGGCCGACAAGTTCGGCCTTGCCGCCTTTGCGACGGAAGCTGTTGGCCAGAATGCGCCAGCGCAGCCACGCGATGGCGAGGAACTGTGCCCGGCTGAGGCGGCCGCCCTTCCCCACGGCAACGAGTGACGTCAGCTCAGCCACGCCAGCTCACCTTCAGTGTGGGCCGGAGCGGCTTCTTCTCCCACAACGGCGAGAAAGATCTGCTCCAGCGTGAGCGTGGTGCTGCCGTTCGAGATGTCGGAGGCCACCGGGGACTGGTCCGTTGCCGCAAAACGGGCGCGGACGCCGGCGCGCAGCTCGTCCAGCGAGCCATGAGCGACCAGGTGGCCGCGGTTGATGATCGCCACGTGCGTGCAAAGGCGCTCCACGATCTCGAGCACGTGGGAGGTGAGGAAGATAGTGGCCCCGCGGGCGATCATGCCTTGCAGCATGGTCTTCAGGGTGCCCGCCGCGATCGCGTCCACACCTTCGAAGGGCTCGTCCAGAAAGAGCAGCCGAGGGGCATGAATCACGGCCGCGGCGAGCGCCAGCTTCTTTCCCATGCCATGGGAGAAATCGGCGATCAGCTTTTTTCGCTCGTCCGCGAGGCCCATGAACTCGAGCAGCTCGGTGCTGCGGCTCTGCGTGGTCTGGCGGTCCAGGCCATACATGCGGCCCACAAAGGTGAGGTACTCCGAGGCGGTGAGCTTGCCGAAAAGGGCCATACCCTCGGGGACGACACCGATCTGCCGCTTCACCTCGACGGGGTGGGCGAGCAGGTCTTCGCCGAAGATGCGGATCAGGCCTGACGAAGGGGCCAGCAGTCCGGTGAGCATCTTGATGGTGGTCGATTTGCCCGCGCCATTCGGGCCGAGAAAGCCGAAGAACTGCCCGCGTTCCACGGTGAGCTCGAGCGACTCCACAGCATGGTAGCCGTGGAAGATCCGCGACAGCGCCCTCGTTTCGATGGCGGGTGTGATCATAACTCCTTGTTCTACACACCGGTCCGCGCGGGTCAGTGGGTGTCAGTCGGCGAAGGCTGGGCTACGGCTCGGACGTGCCGTTATCGTCGTCGCCGGCTTCGGCGCCCGTGGGCGCTCCGGGCGGGAGGCCGACCAACTCGCGAAGCTCCTTGCTCGGCTTGAAAAAGGGGACCCGCTTGGCGGGCACGGACACCGAGGCGCCGGTCTTGGGGTTGCGGCCGGTTCGGGAGTTCCGCTGTCGCGTCCGGAAGCTGCCGAAGCCGCGAATCTCCACTTTTTCACCGGTTTTCAGGGCGCCCACGATGGCGTCGAACATGGTTTCAACGATGACTTCGCTGTCCCGCCGCGTTAGGTCTCCCAGGGCAGATACCCGGTCGGTAAGATCGATTTTGGTCATGGGACTCTCCTCGGGAAACCGCGGCCTGAGTGGGACAACATCAGTGTACGGCGGGTCGCTTTCGGGCGAAACGGGTAAGAGCCCGCGCGGGGCGGGCTCTTGTGTAGAGGGGACAGGCAGGCGCCTACTTCGCGGCGCCGGCCCCAGCCTTCTTCTGCGGTTCCGTTCCGGCCAGATCGTTGATGACGACCTGCCGGGAGACAGGGGTGATCGTGGGGGCAGCCAGGCCGATGATCTCGGATAAGGTAAAGTTCCCGGGGGTGCAGCCGTCTCCGTAGCAGCCGAAGTTGCTCACCCACACGTTGCCTGCGCCGTCGACCGCGATGCCGGTAGGCGTGGGCAGGGTGCCGCCGTTGTCGCTGTTGTGAAGGTAGAGCAGGTTGTTGGCCTGGTTGTTGGCGTTGAGGTAGGACCCGTTGATGAGCGGGATCTGCTCGACCGTCACCCCGTTCTGATCCGCCAGCCAGAGAGAGCCGGCACCGTCCACGGACATGCCTGAGGGATGCCGGAACAGGTTGGTGCTGTTCGCCATCGGGAAGCACCCTTGCGCGGACCAGATACAAATGCCGTCGTTGCCGTTGCTGTAGCCACCGCGGGTACCTACAAAGTTGTTGCCAGTGAAGACGACCTGACCGGCGTCCTCGTAGGTCTGGTACGTGATGGGAGTCAGTGACCCGTTCGGGGCGAAGTACAGGTCGTACGTTGTGGGGGTCCGGAGTTCCTGTCCGGCGACACCGAAACCGCCAATCACATCCCCGGCGAGGCTGGAGGCGATGAAGCCACCGCCGCCGGGAACCTCCCCAACCTGCGTGTAGGTACTCTTTCCGGTCACCTTGGCGAAACCAGGCTGGCCGTCCGGGGCAACGATGCCGTACCCGATGGAGTTGTCATAGGCGACCGTCACCGCCGTAGAGGTTGTTCCGGGAAGCGTCAGGGCCACCTGGGCTGTGGTGGAGCCGGCGGTGAATCCGGCGATGTTGGGGGAAGCCGTATCTGTGGCCCAGACATAGTTATCGACGTCAATGGCTACCTGCTCCGGGTGGGTTAGGCCGCCGGTGAGGAGCTGGCTGAAGGTTCCGTTGCTCGGATCGTAGAAGCCGACCCCGGCTTTGCCGGGCCCGTTGCTGGGGAACCACACGCGGCCAGCCGTATCGATGTCAATCGTGCTGGTTGTGCGGGTGTTCACTCCCAAGGCAAAGTTGGGCGAGGTGTAGCTGGCCGAAAGGCTCCAGTCGAACGGGGCGGAGGTAAGGCCGCCGCTGAAGGCCGCCGCCCCCGAGGGTGGCTGCAGGGCAAAGATGAAGGGAACATTCTGTTGCGGGCTTAACGCGAGATCAACAGCGGCTTCCAGAGTGTTGGTTGGCTTGCTGCCGTCCGGCGCTGAGATGTAGCGGAAAAGGGAGGAGCAGCTGGGTGAGGATGGCCCAATGGAGTTCACGCAGGCCCCGAGGATGTTGCCGACCGTGATCAGCTTGGCGCCTTCGAACCGGTAGTTGGCTGTATTCACCCGCGGATAGCCATTCTCGACGTCCAAAAAGGTAAATAGGGTGCCGCTGTTGGCGTTGATGACCGTGGACGTGGCGCTCGCCGGGGCGCCAAAGTGGTCGGTGGTGAGGGTATCAAGGCCGGGTGCGTTGCTGAAGAAGTGCGAAAAGGTATACGCCAGCGCTGCGGTGCTGACCTCGTTAATGGTCACAAAGGCGTTTGCAGCGTTCTGGCAGGCGCCGATGCCAGACCCGAGGAGGATGGCGGAGTTTGGGCCGAATCCGGGGTCGCCGCCGATGGAAAGCAGGTACACCGGCGTGGCCGGGCTAGGGCACTGGATGCTGTTCGGGTCGATATTGAAGTAGCCCGAGGGGTCCGTGGTGGTCTCGGCTAGCAGCTGCCCCGTGGAGCCGTAACCCGTGGAGCCGAAGGAGTACAAAGCGATGATCGAGCCCGCCACCGGTTGCTGACCGCCGTAGGCTTTGCCCTTGATCGCGGCGGCCGCCGGTCCGGAGCTGTGCGAGCCAGTGGCGGCGAGGCTTCCGGCGTTTCCCATGCCACAGCCGGAAAGAACAGCAGCAACGGGAAAGAGCAGACCCAGGGCCGTCAGGTTAAGACGCATGTTGCCTCCACGCAAAAAAGAATGAATCGGTTGGTCTTTTCTATGATGCATCATACAACTGCTCTGTCAGGGGCAGATGACCCGTAGGTTGTAGGAGTGGGTTCCGGTTCCCCGGCCGGTGGCGGGCTAACCCTTTTCACGGCTCGTTAGCATTTGCGCCAGGCAATCGGGGTAGGCTGGGCTCGAGGCGGCGCCCTTGGCGCGCGGCGGAGATCGGGTGACTCAGACAATCTTTGTGTTGGAAGACGATGCGGATATCCGGCGATTGATCCAGTACCGGCTGGAAAGCGCGGGGTACGCGGTGCGGGTGTATTCGGCGCCCGGATCGATCATGCAGGACGCGGAACGCCAGCGTCCCTCGCTGTTTCTGCTGGACATCATGGTCCCCGGAGGCAGCGGATTGGATCTCTGCAAACGGCTCCGGCAGAGTTCTGCCTTGAGCAGCGTGCCGGTGATCTTTCTGACGGCGCGGGCTTCCGAAGACGATCGCGTTCTTGGCTTGGAGCTTGGCGCGGACGACTACATCGTGAAACCGTTTGCGGTTCGCGAGCTGTTGGCCCGCATCCGCGCGGTGCTCCGCCGGTCCGAAACGCCGGAGGAGGGCGATCGGACCCCTGCCGTGCTGACCATCGAGGAGCTCGAGATTGACTCCGGGTCTATGCAGGTCCGGGTGCGGGGCGATCTGATCACCACAACCACCACCGAGTTTCGCCTGTTGGAGTACCTGGCGCGCCATCCGGGCCGGGTCTTCAGCCGGGATCAGCTGCTCGACGCCGTCTGGGGCGACGCCCGTTTCGTCACGCCCCGCAGCGTGGACGTGTATGTCCGCCGGTTGCGGGAGAAAATCGAGGCCGAGCCCGAGACGCCACGGTTTCTGAAGACCCTCCGGGGTGCGGGGTACCGCTTTGACATCCCGTTGGTTCGCGTTCCGGACATGAGCCTCTCCGAGCCCGCAGCGCATTAATTTCGTAGCATAGGGCCATGGTCAAGCGCAGCTACAGCCTGTTCTGGTACCTGTTGCTGTGGGCTGCGGGCGGTTCTGTCGTGACCCTGCTGGGTGTTGTGCTGCACGCGCGCTGGTGGCTGTCGCTCGGGGTGTGGGCGGG
>CAXUNH010000094.1:0-12617 GCA_964252405.1 uncultured Acidobacteriaceae bacterium
CCCACCCCCGCCTCCCCCAAAGTCACGGTGGACGCGAACGTTCCGCTGGCGTTACCCGATCCCGACTCACTGCCCGGATTCACTACAGGCAGGTTGCCGGTCCCGCCCACAGATGGAGCCGCCCTGAACGTCACGGCCGAGGACCGCGATCCGAAGTCGCTGCTGAACGCCTACCGGCAACTGATCGGTCTGCATCACGACAATCCGGCCCTGCGCAACGGCCCGCAGTTGGTGGTCAACCGCGATGCCGACGGCGCTCTGGTCTGGATTCGGCGAGCGCCCGCCGGGTCGCGAACCGCGGCGGATGTGGTGGTCGCGGCAAACCTGACCGGCAAACCTGTCGTCCTGGCCCTGGACAGCGACATTGTGGCGCTCGGTATGCGCCCGGGTGCGCTTCGGCCGCTGTTTGCGTTCTCCCGCGAGGCACTTACGGGGGAGACGACTGCGGACCTGGCCCTGCCGCCCCATGCCGTCTTCCTCGGGGAGATCCGTCCCGGAGCGTCCTCGCGGTCAGGCCGGGCAGAACGTCACCGACGCGCTCAGTAGGTGTAGGCAGACCGATTACGCTAACCCCGCCGACACCGACGCTTAGAAAGCAGCCGGCTCCGGGGCGGGAACGCGCCCTGTCTCCAGCCTTCCTGCTCGCCGGTGTTTCTGCGCGAGGCCGGCCAGCAGAGCCGCCGCAGACACCAGCCAGCCCGCCCACTCGTCAACGCCGTGATGCCACGTGACACGGATCGCCGATGAGCCGGGCGGCACGGCGAAGGCGATCAACCCGTCCGGGCGACGCTGGAAGCCCCGCACGACCCCACCGTTGCACGCCACGCGCCACTTCGGGAAGCTTTGCAGGTTCATGATCAGATAAGCCGGCCCGGATGACACGATGCCGAAGCGCAGCGGGGTCGCGGCCAGGCGCGCCCCGGCGGGGGCCGTCGGCATCAGCGCTGTGGGGTCGGCGTGGGTTGTGTTCGGCGTGGTGCCGGGAGCGTACGCCTGCGGGTGCTGTGCGAGCCAGAACGGGGGATTGTCGGGCCGCATGTACTCCGCGTCGGCATCCACGGAAACGTACTCTTCGGTGGGCTCGGGCGTGTGGTGGCGTTCCAGCGTGGCCTGCAGTGCAGCCGGGCGGCGGGAAGGCTCGCAAGCCCGGTGAAAGCTCCGGCCGGCGACGAACCCGGAGACCGCAACAAAAGCAAAGGCGAGGCCTGTTGCAACGGAGGCACGCAACCGGGCACCCGGGAGCGCGGCCGCGAGGGCCAGCGCCAGACAGCAGGCTAGAACGAACAGCGTTCGCCACGGAAACTGCGCGACCCACAGCACAGGCAGCGTTCGCCAAAGCGGGGCGGCCGGTGCAAGCAGCAGGAAGATCGCCGCCCCGCCGGCAATGGACACAGGCCAAAGAACCCTGTTTCGCGGGCCATCCCGGAACTCCCGCAGGCCTCGCCACCAGGCGATAGCCAGCGCCATGGCCGTGGCGAGGCCCAGACCCAGCGCGATGTGCTCGATGTGGATCAGGAACTGGTCCGCAACAGGATCCAGCGGCCGCAACAGAAGAAGATTGTCGAACGCGCGCATCCCCGGGGAAAAGGCGTCGTCCATGCGGATCAGGTTCCGCTCGGAGATCGCCGGAACCAGGAAAACGGCAGGGAGGCTCAAGCCGAAGGCGAGACCGCCGGAGAAGACTCCGAGCAGCCGCAACAGTGCCCTGCCACGGTCCCCGGGCCTGCCATCGCGAAGAGCCCACCAGGCGAGGACGATCCGGGTCAGCGCCAGCAGCCCAAAGAGATAGGTCGCGATCACGGCGGCCGGCACATCGCTTAGCCAGATCAGCGCGAGCGGGACGCCGATGCTCCAGGCACTCGGCGTTTCAGCGAGCATGGCCGCAAACAGCAGCGGACACCAGGCGGCGGCCAGCAGTTCGCCGTACGCCGCCCGCCTCACAACCGTGTACAGCATGTAGGGGTTCGCCAGATACACGCAGGCGCACAACATGGCTTTGGCCGGCGACGTGAACTGCCGGACCAGACGAAACGCCGTGAAGCCCGCGAGAGAGAGGACGGCCCACACAAAGACCTTCGCAGCGATTCCAATGGGCAGAAGCATCGTCAGGAAGCTGCCCAGCTCCCAGGAGAGCGGAGGATAAAACGTGAAGCGGGGCTCGCCAGAGTTGTACGCCGCGGCAAAGGTCCAGCGCGGGTACAACACGCCCTTACGAAGCTGGTGCGCAGCATCGATCCAGGATTGAAGGTGGAAAGGCTGATCCACGCCGCAGGACCAGTCCCCAAACAGAAAGGGCCCCAGGGCGACGACCGCTGCCAATGGAAGCAGGAGCTGCAACCTGCGCATGCCGGGCAGCTTATCGCAGATGGATCCGTGCTGAGGATCTGCGGAACATGCAAGGTCTCCTCCAGCAAGGAGAGGAACCCGCAAAAACCCACAAGTCGCCCGGAGAGCGCCGTCAGGGGCGCGTTTTGGCGATGTCGGGGCCGAGTTCCTCCTGCGCGTTGGGCGCAGGTTCGCTCGGGATCGGTCCTTCCGTCGGCTCGCGCTCCGTCTGGTCCATCAGGTGGTTCTTTGTCAGGCCATCCGTCAGCACCTGGAAAGCCTCTTCCGGCGTGTCCGCGAACCGGAACAGATCAAGATCGTGGATGGAGATCGCCCCCTTTTCGGCGAGGAGGTCGATATTGATCACTGCCTTCCAGTACTCCGAACCGTACAGCACAACCGTGATCTTTTTGGCCAACTTGCCTGTCTGGTCCAGCGTGAGCAGCTCGAACATCTCGTCCAGCGTGCCAAAACCGCCCGGGAAGACGACCAGAGCCTTGGCCAGGTACGCAAACCAGTACTTGCGCATGAAGAAGTAATGGAAGTTGAAGTTCAGGGCCGGTGTGATGTAGCGGTTCGGCACCTGCTCAAACGGCAGAACGATGTTCAGGCCAATCGTCTTGGCGCCCGCCTCCCACGCGCCCCGGTTAGCGGCCTCCATGATGCCTGGCCCGCCGCCGGAGGTGACCACAAACCGGTGCCGGCGACCGGGAAGCTTCTTCGCCCAGGTCGCCATGGTGCGGGCCAGCGTGCGGGCATCTTCGTAATAGCGCGCCATCTCCACCGCCGCTTCGGCGCGTTTGCGCTTCAGCTCCGTGGTCTGGCCGAGGTGCAGCTCGCCCGCACGGGCCGGCTGCTCTTCCGCGGGCGCCGGCTCGCTGGACCCCTCGTTGGCCAGGAGCTGCAGCTCATGGTTTGCCTCATCCAGCGCGCGAAACCGGGCCGACCCAAAGAACACCACGGTGTCCTGAACCCGCTCGCGGCGGAACCGCGCCATGGGCTCAGAGTACTCGGCAAGAATGCGGAGCAGCCGGCCGTCCGGAGAGTTGAGAAACTCATCGTTCTGATACGCCAGCGGCGCCTGTTCCAGCGACGTGGGGCCGGCCGGGGCTTCCGCGGCCTCGTGCTCCTGGAGATTGTGGCTGTTGTTGCCTGTTGCGGTGCTACCGGTGCCCGGGATTGCCATCGCAAGAGCATACCGCGAGTGCATCGCCGCCGTGCAAAGCGCCTTCAGCGGCGAAGATCACGGTAGTGCAGCAGTTCGCTCACGCCAATCCACAGATCCATCAGCCCAAGACCGCTGACCAACCCGCGAACCCAGCCGCGCAGCAGCCAGTTCGCAGCCGCGGGGTGACTCATGATCCACCCATTGCCGTTCCAGTAGCGTGGCGACCAGGGCACCAGCGTGAGCAGCCCGCCGATGTAGAAGCAGAAGATCACCAGCACGGCCAGGCTCAGCCGCTGCAGCCACACGGGAGCAAGGTCAGAGTCGCCGCCCGTGGCGACGGGAGGGGTCTCCGGGAAGAGCTCGCCTTGGGTGGGCGCCGGCATCCCTTCCACGTTATCAGGGGGCTGCCGTCCGCGTCTCCCGCCCGGCTCTCCCCACTGGCCGGCTTCAGGCCGGTGAAGCCTCAGCGCTCCGGTGCCCCCGCAGGCCTCTGCGCATTCAGGGCGCGGCTCTGGGCCTCGGCCCGGTGACGTACGGCGGCGTTGTGCGCCTGTTCCGCAGCCTCCAGGGTCGGCGCCTTCGCGGCTTGTACATCTTCGGCGTCGGCCCGCGCCTCCTCTTTTCGCGCTGCAACCATCTCGCGCTTCTGCCGGTCCTTCTCCTTTACCTCCGCGAGCATCTGCTTGGGGCTTTGGTCGGTGCCGTGCATCGCCAGGCCGAAGTGCACGTCGCCCTCCGTGCCGCTGATCTCCACCGGCAGTTCCAGCCCGGCGCCATCCTTCTTCAGAAAGCGGTCCACCGGCTTCAACAGCCAGCTCTTCCAGCCGGAGACCATCTGCGACGCTGTGGCGTTCGTGCGAACGTGGCCCTTGAACTCGAACAATCGGCCATCCATCGAATACACCCCGTTCAGCAGCACCAGGGCTCCGGGGATCGCATACTGCACGTCCTCGACCTGCATGACACCGTGATTCAGGCTGAACTTCGCGGCAAGCTGCGAGTGGGCCTCGGTCTCGCCATCGTGGCTCACCCCGGCGGCCTCCTCCGGCTTGCCCTGCGCCCGCGCGCTCAGACCATCGATGCGATCCTGCATGCGTGCGTTGTTGAACCGCACGTCGGTCAGGTGCAGACCGCCTTCCATGCTCAGCTTCTCCAGCACCCGCACATCCCCCGGGGAAATGTGCAGCCGGGCCTTCATCGCCAGTGTGCCGTTCATCAACGGAGGATCCGTCTTGATGGCAAGATGCAGAAAATCCTGCACCCTCCCGCGCGGAATGTCGACATCGAGTTGAATATCGTGGCCCCGGTGACCGGTCTTCACCACCTTGCCGGCCACGGTGAACTCGGACGCCGCCAGGCGCGCGGAAACAGGCTGAAGAAACGTGTCACCGCTCGTGCCGTCGACGACCGCATGGAACGTTGTGTGCAGCGGCACGGCGCGGTTGCTGAGATCGAGCGAAAAATCCGGAACACTCGTCTCGCCATCGACGGTGATCCTGTCCAGCACACCGCTGAAGTGCCCCTTGGACGACAGTGTTCCGCGCAGGCCCTTGATCGTGCTCAGATCCGCCTGGTCGAACGTGTAGTCGCCATCCACCGGCGTCCGGCCGGGATCGGGCGGCGTCGCGCCGGGATCGCTGCGCTGTGCGGGCGCGCCGGCCCACGGACCGAAATGCCCGGCCGCATGGATGGCGCCGACGGGTTTGGGGTTCGTCAGTTGGGCGTCGTACAGCATCGCCTGATCGCGACCGACATCGCGCATGTCCAGGGCGGCCACATCGAACTCCAGCGATTCCTTCCCCGGTTTGCCGGACTCCACAAAGAGCTTCACGTCCCGGCACCGCAGTTCCTTGACCACGATCGCGACCTTCGGCTTCGTCTTTGGATTTTCGGGATCAGCGAGGCGCAAGCCTTCGTCCGTCCCAAGAATCCGGTTGCGTTCTGCCGGCGGGGGTATATGGACGTCCATGCCCTCCACGCGCACCGCGGCCACATCCGTGGGCTGCCGGAGTAAGCCTCTGAACGTTGTACGAAACGCGAAGTGCTGGACGCCGATCATCGGATGCCTCGGCGCTCCCGGCGACTTCCCCGCCCCAAACGGGATGCGCAAACCGTAGCCGTCGACCTCGATGCCCCTGAACAGCGAGATCTCCACACGGTCAAGCTCGACGGGTGCATCGAAACGCACAGAAAGCGTCTCGATGATCCGTTTGCGCAGAATCGGCTCGGCGTTGTGGAGCATGTACTCAGCCGCAAAAACCAGGCCCAGGCACACGGCCAGCAGGACCATCCCCACAACCTTGAGCCAACGGCCCCGCCACCAGCGGCGGCGAGCCGCATGGGCTTGCAGGGCCATCGAATCCTGGACGCCGGTCACGTTCGGGGGCTCCAAAACACCTGTTTCGATGCGATGAAATCAGGTCAGGATACCTCGCTGAGCGACGGCCAGCCGGTGCGTTCTGCGAGAATGGAAGACAATGCTGCAACTGTCAGGCGCGGGTAAGCGCTACGGTCACAAACTCCTCTTTGAAGATGTTAACTGGCTCATCACGCCCAACGAGCGCACCGGTCTTGTCGGCGGAAACGGCACAGGGAAATCCACGCTGCTGAAGGTGCTTGCGGGGCTGGAAAGCCTGGACTACGGGCAGCGCACGCACACTCGCGGCATGACCCTCGGGTACCTGCCGCAGGATGGCCTGGCGCTCTCTGGACGGACGGTGTTCGAAGAGTGCCTGAGCGTCTTCGATGCACTGCGCGACCTGGAGCGTGAATACGAAGACCTCACCCACACCCTGAGCGACGCCGACCCCCAATCCAGGGAGTACGCGGCGGCCGCCGATCGCTACTCCGAGATCGCCGAACTCATCCATGTGAACGACATCTACACCCTGGACGCGCAGGTCGGCGCAGTGCTCGGCGGTCTCGGCTTCAGCAAGGAAGACTGGGAGCGCCGGACCGAGGAGTTCTCCGGCGGCTGGCAGATGCGCATCGCGCTGGCCAAGCTGCTGCTGCAAAAGCCCTCGCTGCTATTGCTGGACGAGCCGACGAACCACCTTGATCTGGAAAGCCGCAACTGGCTGGAAGAGTACCTCGGCACCTATGAAAACGCCTTCATCCTGATCTCGCACGATCGCTACTTCCTCGACCAGACCGTGAACAAAACGGTGGAGGTCTGGAACAAGCGCATGCACGTCTACCACGGCAACTACAGCAAATACCTCACGCTCAAGGACGAGCGCCGAACGCAGCTGATGAGCGCGTACAAAAATCAGCGCGAGCGCATCGAGGACTTGGAAGCCTTCATCAACCGCTTTCGCTACCAGGCCACCAAGGCCAAGCAGGTGCAGTCGCGCATCAAGGAGCTCGACAAGATCGAGCGCATCGAGATCCCCGAAGAAGAAGCGACTATCCACTTCACCTTCCCGCAACCGCCCGCGAGCGGCCGCACCGTGCTCGAAGTCAAAGGCCTGACCAAGCACTACCCTGCCCCGAACGGCGGCATCAAGCGCGTCCTGGAGAATGTCGACTTCACCATCGAACGCGGAGATCGCATTGCCCTGGTCGGCGTCAACGGTGCCGGTAAATCCACGCTGCTGCGCATGCTCGCCGGCCTGGAGAAGCCCACGAGCGGCTCCATCAAGCTCGGGCATAACGTCGTGGCAGACTACTTCGCGCAGGACCAATACAAAGTGCTGAACCCGGATGCGCAGATGCTGGACGACATCACCGGCTCCAACCCGCGTGTGGATGTCGTGACGCTACGCTCGCTACTGGGTTGCTTCATCTTCACCGGCGATGATGTCTTCAAGAAGCTGGGCGTGCTCTCCGGCGGTGAACGCAATCGCTACGCGTTGGCCAAGATGCTCGTCTCACCCGCCAACTTCCTTCTGCTGGACGAGCCGACAAACCATCTCGACATGCGCGCAAAAGACGTGCTGCTGGAGGCTGTCCACAACTTCACCGGCACAGTGCTCTTCGTGTCGCACGACCGCTACTTCATCGACGGCCTCGCCACGCGTGTCTTCGAGGTCGAGGATCGCCGCGTGCACATCTATCCCGGCAACTACGAGGACTATGTCTTCCGCAAAAACGGAGGCATGCCGACCAGCACGGCCGAGGCCGCGGCGCGACTGAAGACCGATGCCTCCACCGGCGCCACCGTGGACGCGGCAACGGGCATGCTCAAGCCCGTGAAGCAGGTGGGCAAGGCCGCCGAGCCCGTGCCGGCGACACCGAAAGCGGAGGCCAGCGACTCCGCGTGGACCGCGCCTCCGCCCAGCCTGAACGGCCATCCGTCCGCCCATGAGATCAACGGCTCACTTGCGCCGGTGAAGGCGACACCCAAGCCGCCCGCGAAGCGGCTGAATCCGCTCAAACTCAAGCAGATTGAGGACCGCGTGGAAGCGATCGAGGAAGAACTGCCGGAACTGGAAGCGCGCATCACGCAGGCCGAGCAACAGCAAGGCGTGTTCACCAACGCCGATGCAGCCCGTACTCTGGCCAATGAACTCGGTGCCATGCGCGATCGCCAGGCAGCGCTTACCGCCGAGTGGGAAGAGCTTGCGACGCAGTTGGAAGAACAGACGACGGCTTAGGATCCAGCCTCACCTTCTACGAAAGTAACGTTGCGTCCTGAGGGGATCGGCGTATTCGGTTCTTGACTCCCGGTGGGGCCTCACACCACCGAGAGTTGTGGGTCCGCTCTACCGCAAGAGGTAAAGCAGCGCTGCCATCCACCGGAGGGCAGATCACCCCAGCGAACAAGTTCGCCGGGGACCCCGGATGGACGGCGAGGTTGAAACGTAGTTGCAGACGCAACATAGCTCCAATCCTCCTTTCATGGGGAAGTGACGGCCCTGTTCGCGCAGGGCCGTGTTGCTTTTGGCAATCTCGGTTTTGCCCTGCATGTCCAATCGCGCACCTAGGAAGCCCGATGAAAGCGCTCCGCGCAGCATAGAAGACCCATGCCGCGGAAGCCTTGCTACAGAAGCGGCATTGCTCCCCTCCCCCACACTCCGCCGGCCCATGGACCTGAGACACTAGAGGGACGATGCGAGTGTTGATAGTGGGCGCGGGAGCGACGGGCGGGTTCTACGGTGGCATGCTGTTCAAGGCTGGGCGCGATGTGACATTTTTGCTGCGCGAAGGCCGTGCGCAGCAGATCCGCGAAGCCGGTCTGCAGATCCTCACTCACACCGGCGATCAGCTCACAGTGCATCCGCCGTGCCTCACCGCAGAGGACCTCTACCGCCCCCACCAACCCTTTGACCTCATCGTGGTCAGCACGAAGTCCTACCAGCTCGAAGCCGCGATGAACGACATCGCGCCCGCGGTCGGCCCCGAGACGGCGATCCTTCCCATCCTCAACGGCATGCGTCAGATCGACGCCCTCAGCACGCGTTTCGGCGCCAGTCACGTGCTCGGCGGCACCGTCCGTATCGTCTCCGATCTGGACTCCGAAGGCCGCATCCTGCAGATGAGTCCGCTGGACGAGATGAACTATGGGGAGCTCACGGAAGAGAGGACGCCGCGAATCCTTGCGGTCGATGAAATCATGCAGGACGCCGGCTTCAGTGCGATTCTGCAGCCCGACATCATCGCCACCCTCTGGCAGAAGTGGTGGATTCTCGCCAGCATGGGCGCGATCTGTGTTCTCGCCCGCGGTACCATCGGGCAGGCCGCAACGGTCCCGCACGGCCCCGAGTTTGTCCTCGCAATCTTGAAAGAGGCCACGAATATCGCCACAGCAAACGGCTACCCACCCGACCCGGCGATGTATCAGCAGCACATGGCCCGCTACACGGAGCGTGCGTCGACGCTCACCTCCTCGATGTACCGCGACATGATCAAGGGTGCGCCGGTGGAAGCGGATCACATCCTGGGCGATCTGCTGGACCGCGCCAAAGACGTTCCAGTCCCGCTGCTGACCGCGGCTTACGTCCAGTTAAAGGTGTACGAGGCCGGCCGCGGCTGACCCCGCGGGGCGACCCGCGGCGCGACCATGGCATCATCACCCTATGCCCTCCCATTGGCAACCCTCGCGCTGGTCTGACCGCCTTTCTGAACTGGAGGCGCAAACCAGCGAGTTGAAGCAGGCACCCCTGCGCCGCGACATCCGCTCCCTGGGTGCACTGCTCGGTCAAGTGCTGCGAGAGCAGGCCGGTGAAGAGCTGTTTGCCACCGTCGAATCACTCCGGCGCATCGCGATCTCGCGTCGCGAAGCAGAGGCAGGGGGCGATGCGGCTGCCGCGCAGCGCCATCTGGAAGAGGCGCAAGCCCTCACCCGCAAAGCAGCCGAAAATCCACAACGCGCCTACGAGCTCGCACGCGCATTCGCGTTCTACTTCGAACTGATCAACCTGGCCGAAACGGCACATCGCAAACGGCGCCGCCGTGCGTCCATGCTGGATGCCGGTGCGGCCCCACAGCGGGGCAGCCTGCGCGGCACACTCCGGCGCTTGCGGCAGGCGGGACACACCCGGGACAGCGTGATGGCTCTGCTCCGGCAGATCTGCGTTGTGCCGGTGTTCACCGCGCATCCCACGGAGGTGGCCCGGCGCAGCGTGATGTTCAAGCGGCGCCGTATCTCCGAGCTGTTGGAGCAGCTCGACACCCTCGGACTGCCGCCCAGCGAACTCGACCGCCTTCAGGACGAGTTGCTCGCCGAGATCACGGCCCTATGGCAGACGGACGATGTGCGCATCGCACGGCCCACCGTGCGCGACGAGATCCGTATGGGCCTGGACTACTATGAGGCCTCGCTGTTCAGCACGATCCCGGTGCTTTACACAGAAATCGCGTCCGCACTGGAAGCCGAGTTCCCAGACGGTGTGCCCCTCAGCCTGGCTGACCTGCCGATCGTCTTACGTTTCGGCTCGTGGATCGGCGGCGACCGCGATGGCAATCCCTTTGTCACGGCGGAGACGACCGCCGAAGCGGCCGGGATGGCGCACGATCTGTTGCGCCGCTACTATCTCGCGCAGTTGCTCGTCATCTTCGATCAGCTTGCCTCGTCCACGCAGCAGGCCCCCATCTCAGAAGCGCTGCAACGGCGCCTCGCGGGCTACCTTGACCAGCTTCGCGCCTCTGGGCACACCGCCTTTGCAGAGCGCTTTCCGCATGAGGCCGTGCGTCTGGCCATCGCCTGCATCACCCTGCGCCTCGGTGGAACGCCGCAGGTGAGCATGCATCGCAACCTGGCGCTCTCGGACGCCGCGACCTTACCGCGCTATGAGAATGCGGCGGAGTTAGGCGACGACCTCACTGTGTTGCGGGATTCGCTTGCGCAGAACCGTGGCGAGCGCCTGGCGAAGCTGTACCTCGATCCGCTGCTGCTGGCCGTTCGCACCTTCGGCCTGCACCTGCATACCCTGGACGTGCGTCAGCATGCGCGCGTTCACCAGGCCGCGGTCAAGGAGATCTCGGCGTGGCACGCGGCCAGCGGTGAACTTCAGTTGCCTTCCGCTCCTTCCGCGCAGACCAGCGAAGTCTTGGCGACCTTACGCGGAGTCGCAGCGCTGAAGTCCCAGGGACCCAATGTGATTGCGCAGTATGTCATCTCCGGCGCAAGTTCCCCGGAGGACGCCCTACGCGTGCTGTGGCTGGCACGCCTGAGCAACGTGCGCGTGGAGGGCGGACCTGCCGGAGAAACCAGGTCCGATCCCGGGCTCCAGCCCGTTCCCCTGTTTGAATCGATTGAGGACCTGCAGCACGCGCCGGACATCTGCCGCGCCCTCTGGACCAGTGAGGTATACCGTCCGTTGCTCGAATCCTGGGGTCACCGGCAGGAGGTCATGCTCGGCTACTCGGACTCCAACAAGGACGGCGGCATGATCGCCTCCACCTGGGAGATCTGGAAGGCGCACCGGGCGTTGCACGCCGTGGCCCGCGAGTGCGGCGTCCATCTTCGCCTCTTTCACGGCCGCGGCGGCACCGTGGGCCGTGGCGGCGGTCCTACCCATCGCGCCCTCTTCGCCCAGCCGGTCGACAGCTTCACCGGCGCGCTCCGCCTGACCGAACAGGGCGAGGTGCTGAACTGGAAGTACTCCGATGTGGTGCTCGCCGAACGCAACCTGGAGCTGATGATCGCCGCCTCGCTCGACGCACTCGCGCGGCCCGACCTGCACGGCGATCCGACGCGCACGCACCTGACCGGCGCCATCGATCCGGCCTGGGAAGACGCGATGAATGAGCTCTCCGCTACGTCGCTCGCCTTCTACCAGCAGCACATCGTGGGCGACCCGGAGGTCTTCACCTTCTTCGAGCAGGCCACCCCCGTCGCCGAACTGGAGCACGCCCGCATCGGATCGCGCCCTGCGAAGCGCGCCGATGCCAGCGCCACCCAACAGCGCACCATGGCCGACCTCCGCGCCATCCCCTGGGTCTTCGGCTGGATGCAGTCCCGCATCGTTGTGCCCGCCTACTTCGGCGTGGGCCACGCGCTCGAAAGCTATGCCGAGACACACGAAAACGGCCTCACCCTCCTGCAAGGGATGGCCGCCAGTTTCCCGCTCTTCCTGGACATCATCCGCAACGTCGAGATGGCCCTGGCCAAGGCCGACTTCGGCATCGCCGCGCTGTACAGCACCCTGGCCCACGACAGCGACGTCTGCGAGCGTGTCTTCGGCATGTTGCGTGCCGAGTTCGAACGCACCCGCCGCCTGCTGCTTCTGATCACCGGCCAGACGGAGTTGTTGGAACGCAACGCTGTGCTCGCCAACTCCATCCGCCTGCGCAATCCTTACGTCGATCCCATGAGCCTGCTGCAGCTCGAACTGCTTCGCCGCAAGCGCGAGGGCGTGCCCGAAGCGGAGTCTGATCCATTGGACCGCGCGATCACCGCCACCATCAACGGCATCAGCGCGGGCCTGCGCAACACCGGCTGAGCGTACTTCACAGCGTTCTTGTATCCAGCAGGCGACTGCGGGGGAACGGATGCATCCCGCCAGGCTGAGCCACCGTTTTCGCGCAGCGATCGTGGCTTTCCGGTAGCATACCCGGCTACCCCTGCCGGCGCCGTCGTACACTACACCCGACATGCGACCGTATCTCGCTCTCCTGGCTGCGCTCCTTTCAGTTGCAGCCCCGGCCCAGCAGCCCTCCATGCCCGCGCCCGCCGCTACCC
>CAXUNH010000095.1:0-12556 GCA_964252405.1 uncultured Acidobacteriaceae bacterium
GCTGGTTGCTGGTTGCTGGTTGCTGGTTGCTGGTTGCTGGTTGCTGGTTGCTGGTGATGCCGCGTTGGTGCTCTTTGTTGTCATTCCCGCAGGGAATCTGCGTTCGGGTGGCGGCGTGATCACCGTTGCGGGGGTCCACAGCCCGATTTCTTTGCCGTCCCGAAACATTTCTTCGATCCAAAGTGCGTGCACAGGGCTCTCGCCCCGCAACCCTCTTGCCATTTGTGCCTGGCATCCGGTCTTATAGGGCAGCCAAACTAATCCGGAGTTGCCCTCTTGATCAACCGCTTCGTTCTCGCCTCGTGCGCCGCGCTGTGTGTGCTCCCCGTTGCCGCCGGACAGGTGCCCGCCACCGAACACCCCGCCTACCTTGATCCAGGTTTGCCCGCTGCGGTGCGGGCGCATGACCTGGTCGGGCGCATGACGCTGGACGAAAAGGTGTCGCAACTCGAAGACTGGGCGGAGCCGATTCCGCGACTCGGTGTCCCCAGCTATCAGACCTGGAGCGAGGCTCTGCATGGCGTTGCGCGCGCGGGGTTTGCGACGGTGTTTCCGCAGGCGATCGGCATGGCCGCCACGTGGGACCCGCGGATGGTGCACGAGATGGGCGACGTCATCGCCACCGAGGGCCGCGCGAAGTACAACGAGGCACAGGCGGAAAACAATCACCGCATCTTTTACGGCCTGACGTTCTGGTCGCCGAACATCAACATCTTCCGCGATCCCCGCTGGGGCCGTGGGCAGGAGACCTATGGCGAAGACCCGTTCCTGACCGGAACGATGGGCACCGCGTTCATTCAGGGCGTGCAGGGGCCTGACCCCGAGCACCCCAAGGCGGTTGCGACGAGCAAGCACTTCGCCGTGCATAGCGGGCCGGAGTCCCAGCGGCACACGTTCGACGCTGTGGTGAGCAATCATGACCTGGAAGAGACGTACCTTCCGGCGTTTCGCAAGACCGTGGTCGATGGCCAGGTGAAGTCGCTGATGTGCGCGTACAACGCCATCGACAACCACGCGGCGTGCGCGAACACGATGCTGCTGAAGGATCATCTGCGCGACGCGTGGGGCTTCAAGGGCTTTGTGGTGAGCGACTGTGCCGCGATTATGGACGTGACGAACGGGCACCATGATGCGCCGGACATCACCCATGCGGCGGCGATCTCGTTGAAGGCGGGCACGGACCTTTCCTGCAGCATCTGGGCGCCGGGGTTCAATACCTTGAACAAAGCGGTGCAGCAGGGTCTGGTGAGTGAGGACCTGGTGACGCAGGCAGCGGAACGGCTGTACACGGCGCGCATGGAGCTGGGCCTGTTCGATCCCCTGGGCACCTCGCCGTTGGACCGGATTCCGATGACGGAGGTAGCGTCGGAGGCGCACCGGGCGCTGGCGCTGAAGGCAGCCGAGGAGTCGATGGTGCTGCTGAAGAACACGGGTGTGTTGCCGCTGAAGCCGGGCGTGGAGTCGATTGGCGTGGTGGGGCCGACGGCGGATCTGATCTTCTCGCTGGAGGGCAACTACAACGGCGCGCCGCTGCACCCGGTGACGCCGCTGGACGGCATCAAGCAGCAGTTTGCGGGCGCGACGGTGCGCTACGCGCAGGGCGCAAACCTGGCCGATGGCTTCATCGTTCCAGTACCGCGGACCGTGTTCGGCAATGGCCTGAAGACGGAGTTTTTTGCGGGGCCGGACCTGACGGGCGTGCCGGTGGCAGTGCGCACCGAGAGCTCCATCCAGTACGACTGGAAGGATGCGATCCCGGTGCCGGAGTTGAAGACGCATGATTACTCGGTGCGCTTCAGCGGGACGATGAGGGTACCAGTGGCGGGGACATATCACCTGACGGTAGCGGGTTATCCGGAGGTCTTTCCGTACTCGCCGAAAGAGAGCTACAAGCTCGTCGTGGACGGCAAGGTGGCAGGCGAGGGCAGCCTGAGCGGCGAAGGGCGCCCGAATATGGGCAACTTCCAGCTTGGCACGGGCGCGAACAAGTCGGCGCCGCCGCTGATGAACGGCGCCAAAGCGGCGGGGGTCGAGTTGACGGTCAACGATACGGAGCCGCATAGCTTTGTCCTCGAGTACAGCCACTCGGGCGACCGGTCTGGTGGCGGCGTGACGCTGAGCTGGCAGGCGCCGGCAGACGCGCAGTTGGCCGAGGCGGTGGCGGTGGCGAAGGCGTCTGATGTGGTCGTCGCCTTCACGGGCTTGTCGCCGCAGCTTGAGGGCGAAGAGATGCCGGTGAAGATTGAAGGCTTTGCGGGCGGCGATCGCACGAGCATCGACCTGCCGGCGTCGCAGGGGAGACTGCTCGAGGCGGTCGCGGCGGCGGGCAAGCCGGTGATTGTGGTGAACCTGAGCGGCAGCGCGGTGGCGCTCCGCTGGGCGAACGAGCATGCGGCCGCGGTGCTGCAGGGGTGGTACCCGGGTGTGGCGGGTGGGACGGCCGTGGCGGAGACCCTGGCTGGATTGAACAATCCAGCGGGACGTCTGCCGGTGACGTTCTATGCAGGCACGCAGGATCTGCCGGACTTCACGAACTATGCGATGAAGAACCGGACCTACCGGTATTACACGGGTAAACCCTTGTGGGGCTTTGGGTATGGGTTGAGCTATGCGAGTTTTGCGTATGGGCCGCTGAAGCTGCCGCGTGAGGTCAAGGCGGGTGAGCCCGTGACGGCGTCAGTGAGCGTGCGCAATACGGGATCGGTTGCCGGCGATGAGGTGGTGGAGGCGTATGTGAAGACGCCTCTGAAGGACGGGCCACGGCATTCGCTGGCTGGGTTTCAGCGGGTGCGCCTGGAGCCGGGCGAGAGTCGCGACGTAACGCTGACCCTGGATCCGCGGTCGATTTCGAGCGTGGATGAGAAGGGGGAGCGCGCGGTTCTCGCGGGGCGCTACCGGTTGAGTGTAGGGTCGGCGCAGCCGGAAGAGACGGCACAGAAGAGTGAGGGGGAGTTTGCGGTGCGGGGCACGGAGCCTTTGCCCAAATAAGCAGTACACGTCTGGCGAAGAAGGCCGACGGAACGAGCGTGAAGGACGCGGAGGTACGCCACGGAGATTGCCGCGGGCCTACCCGTTTCTCGTGTGGCGGGCGCCTTTAGGCGACCTTTTTCAGCCGGTGTGGGAGGTCTTCCTGCTGTGTGTATGGCCTGACTTCCGTAGCCCGCAGACGGGCGAGCAGGAGTTCTTCAAAGATCAGGGTGCTGCTGCATACGACCAGCGGAATCAACTCGCCGAAGACGCGGGTTTCGATAAGGATGCCGTAGCTGAACATGAACGCCAGCCAGATGGGGAAGAGCCAGAGCCAGGCGCGGAGCCGGGGGTCGGGCAGGCGGCGGTGCATGATCAGCACAAAGGGCAGGAGATAGCCGCAGGCCGAAAGCATCTGGGGCCAGGCGTGCGGGAGAAGGATGGACTTGATGTTCCAGTTCAGGCGGGGGTAGAACTCGGAGCGGTTGGCCGCGAAATGGTGGCGGATAAAGATCTCCCAGGCGACCCAGAAAAGCGCGAGCGGAACGACCAGGGCGAGTGTGCGCGGCTGGAGGAGGCGTCTGGGAAGGATGCGGCCGTTCTGGAAGGCGTGGTCGATGAGGTAGAGCGGAAGCAGGAGCAAGGTGGTTTCACGGTTGACGGTGGCGACGACGAAAAGCGCGGCAAACCACGCCCAGTGGCGGCGGAAGTAGAGCAGGTAGAGCGCCGTGGTGAAAAACGCGAGGCTGGGCAGGTCGTAGATGAAGCGGAAGTTCTGGACCGTGTGCAGCAGGTAGGTGGCAGCGAAAGCGCCGAGCGTGAGCGGGTAAATCACTGGCGTGAGCAGGCGTCGGCGGGAGCTGGCCTGGTAGATGCGGGTGGTAAGGATGCCGGTGAGGGCGAGGCAGACGATGTTCGTGAGGCCTTGGACCAGGACCTCCGGCTGGACTGGTCGCGGGAACCAGAAGTGCGAGAGCGCGAAGAGCCTGCCCGCGAGATGGAGCGCGGTACTGGAGTGCGCCAGGCGCATGGGCAGCATCATGAGGCAGCGGCCCTGAAACGGCATGCGCTCGAGGCCGCGCTCGTAGAGGAGGGTGTTGACGTAGGGCCGGGTTAGCCAGAGATAGCACCAGGCGATTTGTACTGTGGCGACTGCATAAAAGGCGGTGAGTAGCCAGTGCTTGGACCTGAGCATCCGTGCAGACTCCTGAAACGGTCTTGCTGGATCGCCTGGGAGCGCAACGTGAGCGTCGAGAAGCGTGCGCAACTCGCCGGAGACCTGAAGAGGTTGGATGCGCTGAGCGGCGCGAGGGGCTTTCCGGCCATCAGGAAACCGGCTCTTGTGTGCCGCGCGGCGGGCGAGCGCGCGACTCAAGCGCCGTTGCGGACCGGGCCATGAGCAGCAGGGCCGCTAGTGCAGGTCGCGTAGCCAGCGAGCGAGCAGGAGGCCTCCGCCGAGGAGTGCTGCGGCCGCAGCAGCGCCCGCAACCGCCTTCGCCGGGACCGTCTTGGGCTGAGGAACCGGTGTGCTGGAGGGCTGGTAGCGATAGAAGCCGGCCACGTCCGAGCTGGTGTCGGGCAGTTGCTCGATGCGGTGCAGGCTCTCCTTGGGCAAGTTTCGGGGGGCGTAGCCGAAATTCTCCATGCGCTCCATCGCGCTGGAGTGAACGATGGCGTTTCTGGGAAGCTGGCGCGGATGACCGAGCGGGATGCGCCAGCGCTGTTGGCCGTCATCCTTGTCGTAAAAGCGGTGGGGGAGCAGTTCGAGGAGCCACCAGGGTCCCTGCAGTGAATTGTGAGGCAGATCCTTGTAGTCCGGTGCGGGCGCGGGATGGTAAAGGGGAGCGGCTGGGTGATGGAACTCGGGCGCCGTGCCGAGGACCATTTGCTTGCGCTCCTCATTGAGACGGAGGCCGGCGAGTTCGGCTTCCCTCAGCAACCAGCGGAGTGCTTCATTGGACAGGTAGCTGCTTTCGAGCGAGTAGCTGCCACCCACGTCGGAGTGCGCGCCGGGGAACCAGACCTGGAGCATGTCCTGGTGGGGCTCTGCCTTGCCCCAGAGGTTGTCCTGGTAGAAGCAGCGGCGCTCGTCGACCGAGATGGCATGCCGGCCGATACAAACCGTGGGGTTGGTGGCGACGTGCAGCAGTTCCAGGGGCTGGGTGATCCAGCCGACGGAGGAGACGGTGTCCCACAGGCCGACGAAGTGTATCTGCAGGTTGGGGTGGGAGAAGGTGTGCTTGAACGCATCGGCGGGATTTACGGTGGTTTGTTTGTCGGCTTTGGCGAGACCTTTGTTGCTGCGACGGATGGCGCTGACCTGGGCCTTGAAGTCGCGCCAGATATAGGGGATGTGACCTTCGTTGCCTCTGCAGAGCAGGCCGTAGCCGTGGATCATCCCGGCAAGGGCGCGGGCGGTGTAGGCGCCGCGGGAGAAGCCGAACAGAAAGATGTGGTCGCCGTCGTTGTAGGCCTCCATGAGGTAGCGGTAGGCGTCGACGACGTTGTCGCGGAAGCCGGCGGCGAAGGCGAGTCCTTTCAGTTTGCTTACCGTCTTGCCGAAGTTGGTCTTCGCCGTCGCCGCGCCCATGGTGCCGACGCCGGGATGGTAGTAAGCAACCTGGGCGTTGTCTACGTCCATGGCGGTGTAGAGCTTGACCACGTTGGAGACGTTGAATTCGGTGGGGTTCCGCGGGTTTTTGGGGCCGAACTGGTTTCCTGTGCCGTCACAGCAGACGACGATGTTTTTGCAACGCTTGATGGACGCCGGGTGTTCGGAATGGGGAAGGGGGTCGGGCATGGCTTGGATCTCTTTTGCGGAGAAGTGGGCTACCGCAGGGAGCGGTCGCCATGAGCGGGCCTGGGAACCGCAGAGCGCGGGGGCCGGGAGGATTGCGGAAGTATGCGAGGGGGCAGAGCAAAGGTCAAGTGAAATAGCATGTGCCCAGAGAGGGCACGACCCTTTTGTGGAGGGCGTGACCGGCGGCAATGCAGTTTGCGAAGATTGGTGGGCAGTCGAGGATGGAGGAACGGATGTCGGCAGGGTGGATGGACACGGGAAGTGAGAATGTGTTTCGGGCGGTAAACCCGGCCACCGGACAAGAGCTGGAGCCGGCGTTCCGTTCCGCGCACCCTGAGGAGTTGGAAGCCGCGGTGCGGGCTGCGGCAGAGGCTGCACCGGTGTTCGCAGGGGTTTCCGGCCCGGAGCGTGCGGCGTTTCTGCGGCGACTTGCGTCGGGGTGAAGTCGCTGGTGGACGCCGCGCGGGCGTTGCATGGGCACCTGACGGCTACCTTGCATGGCACCGGGGAGGATCTCGCCGAGGCTGGGGATCTAGTGCGCGTGCTGGAGGCCAAGGTGGGGCGCATCCTGTCAACGGGTACCCCACGGGGGTGGGGTTTGCCATGCGATGGTGCACGGCGGCCCGTTCCCGGCGACCAGCGATGGACGATGGACGAATGTGGGCACCCGTGCCATGCTGCGGTTTGTGCGGCCGGTTTGCTACCAGATTTCCCGGACGGGGTTTTGCCGAAGGCGTTGCGGCGTGGGAATCCGTGGGGGTTTGCCGATGGTGAATGGGATGGTGGGACGGGATTAGATCGGCCCAGAGTGGAAATGGGTCGCCAGCCATGATCGCTTCGCTTGCGCGGTGAGAAAGGGCTTAGCAGACCCGATCTGGCACGGGTGGCTGATCCGTGTGCGAGAAGCCGATTTACCGTCCTTGACGAGGACCGCGTTCCGGCCGCTGTGGGGCGGTGACGAACATCAGGCTTGCGCTTTTGAGCGAAGGGTCACCTCTCCGATGTTTACCTCCTCAGGCTGCTGGAGAATGTACACGATCGCGTTTGCCACAGCGTCAGGGGACATGGCGAACCCCTCTCCCGCTCGCTTCATCTGGGCTTTCAGCTGCGGGCTTTTTACGTGTTCGCTGAAGGCCGTGTCCGTGAAGCCCGGCAAAATGGTGCTCACCCGCATCCGGCCAGCCAGCTCCTGTCGAAGACCATCCGAGAGGGCAAGGACTGCCGCCTTCGTGGCCGAGTAGACCACTTGGTTCGGTACAGTCTTTCGGGCGGCCGTGGATGCCGTGTGGATGAAGTGGCCAGATCCTTGTTCCCGAAAGATTGGGAGAGCAGGCGCAATTCCGTACAGGACACCCTTGATGTTGACATCCACCATCGCTTCCCAGTCTTCGACCGCAAGTTCGTCAAAGGGACCGATCGGCATAGCTCCGGCGTTGCTAAACAGAACATCTATCGGCCGAAGTTCTCTTGGGCAAGGCTCACCAGAGAAATCACGTCTTCGCGCTTACTCACGTCTGTCGGGCGGTAGACCACTTCGCCTCCGGCGAGGCGAATCTGCTCGGCTACCTGAAGAAGAGCCTCATCATGCCGTGCACCCAAAACGAGTTTTGCTCCGAGGCGAGCTAACTCAAGTGCCGTTCCCTTTCCTATCCCGCTGCTCGCGCCCGTAATAGCAACGACCTGTCCTTCGATCATGGGGCCCCCTGAAAGCTGAAGATGATTCATGGGACGGTGCAGATTCGTCAACCCTCTACATTCGCCCTAGTATTCGCCTTCTCGTCAGTGGTGGAATCCAGTATCTGCGGACGGGCTTCTCTTCGACCTCGGTCGCAGTCAGTTACGGTATTGGTGAGGGTGCCTATGCCTTCGATGGTGAGAGACGGTGTCGCCGTGGTCTAAGGTGAAGTCGTCGCCGGGGACGATGCCTGTGCCGGTGAGGAGGTAGGCGCCGGCGGGGAAAGTGGTGTCGCGGAACAGGTAGCTGGCGAGTTCCTTGGGGTCGCGTTTTAGTTCGGCCAGGGTGGTTCGCCGGAGAACACGGGACGGCCCTGGTCGCCCTTGGCTCGCGTCATTGTGAGGGTGATGGCCGTGGTCCTGGGGAGGGCGTGTTCGGCGAGGAGGACGCAGGGGCCAAGAGCGCACGAGCCGTCGTAGACCTTGGCTTGCGGGAGGTAGAGCGGGTTTTCGCCCTCGGTGTCGCGGGAGCTCATGTCGTTGCCGATGGTGTAACCGAGGAATCGACCGGCGGGGTTGAGGAGCAGGGTGAGTTCAGGCTCGGGGACGGACCACGTGGCATCGCTGCGGATGCGGACGGGGGCGCCGGGGCCGACGACGAGGATGCCTTGTTCCGTGTTGTAGAGCTTCATCTTCGGTTTCCTGGTGAACGGAGTTCAGCCGATGGAGGATCTGGTCGGTGTCGTAGACACAGCCACCCCAGAGACGCCGCCGGAGGCCTGCACGAGGGCGGCCCAGAGGCGGGTGTCGTCGGGGAGTTCTGGGTGCGGAGCGAGGTCTGGGCGCGCGGGACAGGTGGCGAAGCGGCGGGCGCCTTCTTCCGGGCTAAAGGTTTCGTCATTTTCGCCGATAAGGTCTACGGAGGCGTGGAGGGTGCTCCGGTCAACGGAGATCTGGAGAGTGTCGGCTACGCGAACGCGACCGATGGGGCCGCCGGCGAGAGCCTCGGGGGAGATGTGGCCGACGCACGTCCCGGTGGACACGCCGGAGAAGCGGGCGTCGGTGAGGACGGCGACGTGTTTGCAGAAGGGAAGAGCTTTCAGCGCGGAGGTGACCTGGTAGATCTCCTGCATGCCGTCGCCCAGGGGGCCGCCGCAGATGAGGACGATCAAATCGCCGTGTCCTACCTGCCCGTGCTTGTGGCGTCGATCGCGGCGGCTTCGGTGGTGAAGACGCGGGCGGGGCCGGTGTGAATGTAGGCGTTGTGTTCATCGATGAGGGAAGGATCGATGGAGGTGGATTTGATCACGGAGCCCTCCGGCACGAGATTCCCGGCAGGGAAGCAGACGGTGGCGGTCATGCCGCGGCTGCGGGCGCGGTCCGGCGAGAAGATCACTTCGTCAGGGTCGATGCCGTCGAGGTCGCGGAGGCGTTGTTTCAGGGCTCGGCGGCGCTCGGACTGCGCCCACCAGTCGAGGACGCCTCGGCGCGTAGGCAGCGATCGCATAGGACGGCGGAGTACCATGGCGGCGTCGTTGCGAAACGGAAGTGAATCGAGCATGCCCGCGGTGCCCTGGGTGCGGCCGTCGCAGGGGTTGGTGACCGCGCCGGCGAAGGAAGTGGCGTGCAGGTTGCGACTTCGCGAGCAGCTTCGGCGACAAGGAGTCCGACCTCCCAGTAACCGGTGTGGAACCCCAGCGCAATCGGGGTGCCATCCGTGCTGCGGAGGCCGCCGTGGGTGCTGAGGATCAGGAACTCAGGGTCGAGCAGGCGCTGTGGTTCCCAGCCATGCCGGCATTTTGCGTGAGTCCGAAAGGTTGCCGGACGGCTGCGTGAGGAGCATCTCCGGCGTGATGGGGAGGGTGCCTTCCGGGCCCCGGGCGTGGGTAGGTGTCGTGCTGTAGAGGTGAGACGGGCCGTCGAGGATGTTCGCCGCGATCGTGCCTGGGGTGCGCCGCTGCATGGTCATGGCCTGCAGATCATGGTCTCCTTTGGGCGCCTGTTTTGTCTCGCCCCGGGCAGCTTTTCCTGCTGTGCAACCGACCGGGGGAGCGCTGCGGGAAACCAGTCAGGCTGCCGTCCGCCTTTGGGGAGAGCATGAGCGAAGTCACCCGGAACTAGAGTGAGGGTCGCGATGCACTACCTTTCGCAAGCGGGAATGATCGCTGTTCGTTCGGCTGCATCCAAAGGGGCGAAGCAGAAAGGTCGAATCCGTGTCCCAACTCACCACGCCCGTTCACGAACAGGACCACATCGAGGGCTCCGCGTCCGCGCCCGTCACGCTTGTGGAGTACGGGGATTTTGAGTGTCCTAGCTGCGGGCAGGCGTACGCGATCGTGAAGCATGTGCAGAAGCACTTCGGCGACCGGCTGCGCTTTGTGTATCGCCATTTTCCGTTGGAACAACACCCCATGGCTGAGCCCGCAGCGGAGGCCTCCGAGTTCGCGTCGACGCAGGGCAAGTTCTGGCCCATGCACGATGCGCTGTACGAGAACCAGGAGGACCTGAGCCCCGAGTTGTTCGCAGAACTGGCCGGCAATCTGCGCTTGAAAGAGAAGGCTATGGAGCGCGCGCTCGAGGAGGGTGAGTTTGCGGAACGCGTTGAGGCAGACGTTGAGAGTGGCGAGGAGAGCGGCGTGACGGGGACGCCGACGTTTTACATCAACGGCCAGCAGCACAAAGGCTCTTTCGATGCCGGCACGTTGATCGTTGCGATTGAGGCGGCCGAGAAGGCCTGAAGGGAGCCACTCAGAACGCCTTTAATCTCGGGTGCCGGCTGTCGGGCAGGGACCTTGGAACAAGAAAGAGCAGGAAGGCTGACGCGATGAGGGAGAAGGACATGAGCAGGTCGCCGGCGCGGTGGCCTCTCGTGAGCGCGCTGAGCAGGCCGACGAGGTAGCTGCCGGCGAAGCCGCCGAGCGCGCCGGTGCTGTTGATCATGGCGAGGGCTTCGCCGGTGTACCGGCGGGGGGTGCGTTCGGGGATGATGGCGAAGAACGAATGACCAATATCGTGCGCCATCGCTCTTGTTATGCACGTAAGACAAGTAAATTGGTTGTTTACGATAGTTCTATCGTTTAGTGTGTGGCCGTTGTTGTCTTGACCTGGTTCAGAATAAGCGTTTTGCGTCGGAGTCCAGGGGACCAGAGCCTAAATTATAGGTGTTTGTGCCACTTGTGATACTAGCGATATGCTTCGGAATAAATTCCTCCCGATACCAGTTAATTGTTGAATGCTGCCAGAACCGCGTTTACCTGGTCGGCTGTAAAGCCAGTCGTATTGATGTTCACAGTTACTGCTGTGCCCGCAATCCATGCGTTGTTCCAGCCTAAACTGTTGGATGCAGTCGGCTCACCGCAGTTTTGCCCCGAAAGGGAGCATGTCGAACACACCTGAGCACCAATAACCGGTGCCGATACAACAAGTCCCACGCCGATAAATGCGCTGTTTAAAAGAGATGACTTATGTGTAGTGCGTGTTTCCTGAAGATGTAACACTTTCCTTCTCTCGGCACATCAACGAGCTGCGATCTCCTGCTGTACTTGACATACAAGTTCGTGATTGTCTGAGGCTTGCACTTTGTCATCTGCAGCATCTAGGGCTACCGGAGGAACGCTGTCAAGGGAGTAGCCATTGAGTATCTTACAGGAGCTATCTGCCTTCTTAAGGAATAAAAGGTAGGTATGTCCTGGTATTGGACTGCCTGTCCATATACTCCTTCAAATCGTTTCTTGCCTGAGGGAAAGAATTACTACGCCCCCCCCCCGTTCGTTCGAGCGATGTTGATGTTCAGGATTTGGACCTTTCAAATAGCTGGTTGGAGAGCTCGGCACCAATGAAAATACGCTGTAGACAGAAGTTCCATCTTGGCTAAGATGCGCTGACTCGGATACGACTCTGCCGATCACTATCAAATCGGACTCGGCCACTGGGAACGCTTGGTGAGAGCCGTTGTGTTGGTAGCGTCCGACATAGTAGATCTTCGCACTTGCGGCAGGGTTCTGGGTTTTAAAAAGAGGATCTCTTGTAGAACTATTGTAGCGCGCAGCCCTGTTAGATTCTCCTAGGGCTAGCTGCCGGCTCTCATTCGCTTTGGTAAATTTGATAAATCAACAAAGGGGAGTGCATCCAGTACCTGCTGTTAAGACACAGTGTCGGCGTCGCACGCACCCCAACGTGTTCCCCTAAGTGCTCTTCCTGATCGACTAGAGCAGCGGAGAGTTGACTAGTGATACACGCTTGAAGTGCATGGATCCGCAACACTTTTGTTGTATTGCGGGATCGGGTGACTGGGGCGTGGGTTGATCAGGCGGGGAGTTCGTCGGTGGTGGGGTAGTGGTGTTGCTGGCGGCCGAGGTCGCCGTCGTACTTGACCGTGGATTTGAAGAGTTCGTAACGGCCGTCGGAGAACTGTTTGCCGTGTTCGCGGAGCTGGTTCATCTGGGCGTCGGTGAGGGGCTGGAAGTTGCGGAGGATTTCCAGGTTCTGGTCGAGGACGGCGACGGAGTCCATGCCGGAGATGGTGACGCTGACGCCGGGGACGCTCATGGCGTAGCTGAGGGCTTCGGTGGGGGTGAGGGCGCCGTGGGTGATGGACTCGCCGGAGCCGGACATGGACTTCATGCTGAAGACGGCCATGCCCTTTTGTACGGCGACGGGGAGGACGTTGCGCTCGAAGGAGCGATAGCTGGGGTCGAAGGGGTTGATGGGCATCTGGACGGTGTCGAAGGGGAAGCCGCGGTGGAGCATATCGAGGTGGATGGAGGGATTTTTGTGGCCGGTGAAGCCGACGAAGCGGACCTTGCCGTCTTTTTTGGCCTGGGCAAGGGCTTCGAGGACGCCGTCGGGGGCGTAGTGGAGCTCGGGGTCGTTGTAGTAGACGCACTCGTGGACCTGCCAGACGTCGAGGTGGTCGGTTTGCAGGCGCTTGAGGGATTCTTCGAGCTGCTGCATGGCGACGTCTTTCTTGCGGCCGTGGGTGCAGACCTTGGTCATCACGATGGCCTGATCGCGGTGGCCCTTGAGGGCGTGGCCGACGACCTCTTCGGACTTGCCCTTGTGGTACTCCCAGGCGTTGTCGAAGAAGTTGATGCCGTGGTCGAGCGCTTTATGGAC
>CAXUNH010000096.1:0-12486 GCA_964252405.1 uncultured Acidobacteriaceae bacterium
CGCCGCCGCTGGATCAATGGAGTCGGAGTAGAAGCCAAGCTGGTCGTAAATCTTGCGCTTCTTCTCGTCGCTCAGCACATCGTTCGCTTCGGAGATCTCCTTGAACTTCTCCTCCGCCTTCTTATCTCCCGGATTTACATCCGGGTGATACTTCCGCGCCAGCTTCCGAAACGCCTTCCGAATGTCATCGGCCGTGGCGGTCTTCTTCACCCCCAGCGTGCCGTAATAATCCTTCTGTTGTGTCTGTGCCATAGATGTCTACATACGCGGCACATCCAGTCCGCGTTCTCAACACTTTAGATGATCGGGGACTCAACTTGTCTCATCTCTCGCAAGTCACACCGCAACACCCGCGTTTTCGCAAACCCGCTCCTCGGTCCGCACATGCTCCTCGACGTCGACGCGCACGCCCGGTTCAGCTTCCAACCGCAGCAACAAGCCCTGGAAGTCAGCCATCGTCGCCGCACCACGTCCCGCGCAGAAGCAACGCGCCTCGTCCCGCGAAGCCTCCGGGAAGAACCGTTGGTAAAGCTCGATCTTTTGTTCCTCTCCGGCCTGACCCAAGTACAGCTTGTAATCGATCCGCCCAGGACGGAGTAGCGCCGGATCCAGCGCCTCCGGATGGTTCGTCGTCATCACAAAGATCACGCTCTCCGGCGCATGGAAGCCATCCAGCACGTTGAGCAGACCGGACAGCGTGACCCGAACGCCCTGCCCCGCAACAGCCCTCGAAAGCTCCTCACCAGACCGCGCCTCCGTGCCACGCTCCCCATGCCCAGCGCTCATGCAATCGATATCCTCAAAGAGCACAACCGCATTCGGCGGAACCTCCCCCATCGCCGCCTTCAGCGACCGGTCGTTGAGCCCCGTCAAATCCATCGCGTAAATCGGCATCCCGAAAGCCCCCGCAAGCGCCGAGACCAGCGACGTCTTGCCCGTCCCTGGCGGGCCAAAGAACAGGTAGCCGCGATGGTACGGCACGCCAAGGGTCCGGTAGCGCTCTCGCGACGCCCGGAAGCGCTTCACATCGGCCACCAGTCGCTCCTTCTCACCCGGGTTCAGGATTACCGACGCCAGCCGCCGCGAGGCATACGCCTGCACCTGCGACCAGAAATCGTCATAGGCATACAGGCACGACTGCATCTGTTCCCGACGCCGGTGTGAGCTCACGATCTCCTGCACAAACTCCCGCAGCACACGCTGATCCCGGCCCACGGTATGGAACGTCAGCGACTCCGTCCGTCGCCGCGTTTTATCCCGGGCCTCGCTGCTGCGCTCGTAACGCACCCAGAACGGTCTTCCGCCTCGCCAGAACAGATGCACCCCCGGCGCAGGCATAAGCGCAAGCTCCGTCCCGCGAAGCGTCGTGTCCAGATCCACCCGGCGCACCCGGCGCAGAAAGCTCTGCTCATGAAACCACTCCTTCACCCACTGAAACGCCGCGTCCTCATCTTTCACCGTCACCAGGAGCGTGGTCTGCCCCAGCACGGCGTTCCAAACCTGCTCAGGCAACGACCGCAGCCACAGCCCCGCGCCCCCGGCCAGCATCCACCAGAAACCACTCGGGACAGCCAGTCTCGCCGCCGAGAACACCTTCGAGTACGCAAACATACGTTTCTCTCTCACCGGCGCACAGGGCCAGGTGGCGCAAAAGGGACACAAGCGATCCATTCTCTTGGCGGTCGACCACACCACACCAGCGGCATGCGGCAAAGTCGCGCCTTCAGGACGCGTCAGATAACCAAAGTATGTGCGTGAGAAACGAGCTGTTCGGCTAGCTGAGACGGAGCAACGCCCCGGCACAGCAGAGCCGGCGAAGCATCCGGCGCTGCCCGTCATCTCGCAATGGCAAGTGAATGACCACGTGGGCGTCCTCTCTCAAATCCAAAACAGATCTACCATGCCATGCATCCACCCAAGCCGCAAGCGTTTTCGGTCAAAAAAGCTCTGGCAAGCACACAGTCAGTCGGCTCACCCTAGCACGCCAGCCTTCCGAGCCTTCACCTTCGCCCGCGACGCCCGCAGACTCACGCCATGCTCCCATGCCTCGGCATTCTGCGCCTCCGTTGTCCCCTGGCACGCTGGACACCAAAACAACGTCCGCCCCGCTAGATCCCGGTGCAGAACCCGCGTACCGCAAACAAAGCACGGTTTGCCATGCCGCCGGTACGCATAGTGCTCCTCTCCACGCAACGCCGGCTCCTTTTTACTCGGCCGGTCCGCCCGCTTTGTACACACAATCCGCCGATCCACCATGCCCGCCCGCAGCAGCGGAATCGCGTCCTTCCACATCGCCTTCAGTACAGCGGGCGGCATCTCCTGGCCGGGCGTGAACGGATTCACCCCATACCGGAACAGCATCTCCGCCCGGTAGATGTTGCCCACGCCAGACAGTACGTTCTGGTCCATCAGCAGTTCCGCAATCGGCTTCCTGCTTTTCAGAACGGCATCGACGTAACGTTGCGGATCGTCATGTCCCTCCGGATCCTCACCCAGCGGATCGGGCCCAAGCCGCTCCAGCAGGGCCTGCCACTTCGCCCGGGTGTACACACTGCAGTCCGTCGGTCCCCGCAGCTCGCACCACTCCACCTGTTCGGGCGGAAACGGCTGCGTCCCATCATCCTTCGCGCATGGGAGGTTGTGCGGCTGGCCCTTTACACGCCGCGCCACACGACCGGATCCAGCCCGCTGCAGCACCGCACGCAACGCGCCTCGCGGTTCCGGCAGAGGCCCGCATCCTTCCGTCCAGTCGCCAAACCTGCCCAGGTGCACATGCAGCATCAGGTCGTCGCCAAACTCATAGCCGAGGTGCTTGCCCACGGCATGCACCCGCTTCAGCTTCTTCCCGTCCACCAGGTGCGCATCATGGAAGCGGTGCCCCGGCCCAGGTAATACACTCAGCTTTCGCCCGCCAAACGCGGCATTGTGCCGCTCCGCCCAGCGATGAACCTCATTTCCTTCCGGCAACTGTCTCCTCCGTCGTGCTCACCTCTGCCCCTGTGCTGTCCAGGAGCCGTGCCGTCTCCGCGCGGTCCACACGCCCGCGCCGCCTCCGCCGTTGATCGAGGCCCACCTCCAACTCATACCGGTAGTGGTCCACAATGCGCTCCGGAGTCCACAAAGCCCAGTGATTCGCGTTTTTGGCGTGCATGCGCTTGATCTGGATATCATCCATGCGCCGCATCAGCGTACGCAGGTCGCTGTAGTGGTCGCGATAGCTGCTGTCCTCCCCCTCGATCAACGGCTGCAGATCCACATACACCGGCTGCGCCCACTCGTAGAACGTGTGCCAAACGTCGTACACGTCCAGGTGGCCCTTCTTCACCAGCAGCCCCAGATGGTCGTAGAAGTCCAACACTTCCAGGGCCACGGCGGGTGGATCGTCGGGCAGTAGCGGAACCAGGTCGCCGCCCCGGGTTCGTGCCTCGGCCAGTCGCCGGCGCGCGCCAAGAAACGATTCACTCAGGAAAAAGGTCAGCTGCTTTTCGAGGTTGTCCACGGAGCGATACTCGCGCTCATGCTTCAGTTGCCGCGCGGCATAGGCGATCGCGCCACCGCTGGTGAGCACCAATGCCGTATTCGCCACTGCCTGTACCGCTACCCAATCAGCCAAAAGCTCCTCGATCCCAGTGATAAGATGCCACTCAGGCGACGTTGAAATGCGCACCGTTCAGGCGGGGAGTTCCAATCAGGTTTGAGCAAGCACCAGCGCTTCTATCGCCCTGAACTGGACATCCTCCGCGCTCTGGCCTTCTGCCTTGTCTTCCTTCACCACACCACCTTTTACCTTCCGCCATGGCTGGAGACCTTCCGCAGGGCAGGTGCCTTCGGCGTTTGCCTCTTCTTTCTCCTAAGCGCTTTCCTCATCACCGATCTGCTCGAACGGGAGTTTCGAAGCACCGGAACGGTACGCCTCCGCGCGTTCTATGCACGGCGAATTCTGCGGATCTGGCCGCTGTACTTCGCCATCCTCTTCCTTGACTTCGCCTTTCTGCGCATCAAGGCTCCAGGAGCCTTCACGGTTGGCCATCTCGCTTCGTTTCTGCTGCTCGCCGGCAACTGGTTTGTCGCACGGCATGGCTTTCTCTGGAGCTGGTCCATGCCTCTGTGGAGCATCTCCGTCGAGGAACAGTTCTACCTGCTTTGCCCTTCGGTAAGCCGGTTTGCGCGCCGTTCCGGCCTGATGATCTTCGGCGTCGTTGCGCTCCTGATCGCCTACCTCGCGCTCATCATGCTGTGTCGATGGCATTCCGACGTCGACACAGCGATCTGGGTCAACAGCTTTGTCCAGTTTCAGTTTTTTGCCACCGGCGTTCTGCTTGCGCTTGCGCTGAAGAACAAGGCTCCGCAACTGCATCCGGGCATCCGCTGTGTTCTGATCCTGGCTGGATTTGCGGCGTTCTATCTCGCGCAGGGCGTGTTCCACGTCAAGTTCGCCGCGCAGCCGAAGGCTTCTATGATCGTGCCCGGGTATCTCCTGGTCAACGCGGGCTGCCTTGCCCTGCTGCTTGGATTTCTCGGGGCAAATACTTCCGAACGCGCCAGACCGATGGTCTATCTGGGCAAGATCTCCTATGGACTGTACACGTTCCACTACGGGCTACTGGAGATCAGCAGCTACGCAGTTCTCGCCGTCACCCGTTTCGTCCATCCACTGCGCCCTTTCTCAGCCTCCCTGAGAGATGCTCTCGCCTTTGTGCTCACGGTCCTTGTTGCCTCACTCTCGTACCGCTACTTCGAAAAGCCGATCCTTCGCTTCAAGCAGCGGTTCGAGGTGATCCGCACACGTCCGGCCTGAACCTAGTTCCACACCGCGCTCGCCTTGATCTGCTCCACGTTGAAGATCTGGTCCGGCTCCTGCTTCTGCAATTGCAGGGCAAACTGCTGCGCTTCCTCCAGCGAGGCAAACAGCCCTGACGTATACACACGTCCACCGCGCGAGCCCTCACAGCGCCACAATATCTCCGCAGCTCCCGCCGGGCCCATGCCCAGGTTGAAAGAGATCGCCTGCGGCCAAGCCTGATCCATGCCCTGCTTTAATTTCGACTTATTCATCCCTCTTACCCCCAATCCTTGCTGCCACGTGGTGCCATCACGTCTCTTTAATTAGACCCACGTTCTGCGAAACCGATTCGGTACGCAAAAGGGAGAGGCCAGCTTCGACCTCTCCCCGTTTGCATCCGCCAAACACCGCTTCGACGGGCTTTCAGTTGGTCACCGCGCTTACTTCTCCGCGTCCACGTACTCGGCGTCGATCACGCCTTCGTCCTTGTGCTGATTATCGGCAGTTCCCGCCCCGGCACTAGCACCGTCCGTGGGTGGGACACCTGCACCGGCGGCCTGCGCCTTGTAGAGCGCCTCCGCCAGCTTGTGGCTCGCCGTCGTCAGCCGCTCACGTGCCCCGTTCAGGTCGCTTGCACTCGGGTCGCCGGCCAGCGTGGACTTCGCATTGGCCAGCGCCGATTCCACGTCGCCCTTGTCCGCCGCATCCACCTTCTCGCCGCCGTCCTTCAGCATCTTCTCGACGTTGTAGACCATGGAGTCAAGCTGGTTGCGTGCCTCGATCTTCTCCTTGGCTTCCTTGTCCTCCGCCGCGTGCGCCTCGGCCTCGCGTGCCATCCGCTCGACCTCTTCCTTGCTCAGACCCGAAGAGCTCGTAATCGTGATCTTCTGGTCCTTGCCCGTGGCGTTGTCCTTGGCCGTGACGTTCAGGATGCCGTTCGCGTCGATATCAAAAGTGACCTCGATCTGCGGCATGCCACGTTGCGCCGGCGGAATGCCACCCAGCTTGAACTTGCCGAGTGTGCGGTTCTGCCCAGCCATCGGCCGCTCGCCCTGCAGCACATGAATCTCGACCTCGGTCTGGTTGTCGGCAGCCGTCGAAAACGTCTCCGTCTTCTTGGTCGGAATAGTCGTATTGCGCGGGATCATCGGCGTTGCCACGCCGCCCATGGTCTCGATGGCCAGCGTCAGCGGCGTCACGTCCAGTAGCAGCAGATCCTTCACATCGCCGGAGAGCACGCCGGCCTGCACGGCCGCGCCAATCGCAACAACTTCGTCCGGGTTCACGCCCTTGTGCGGTTCCTTGCCGAACAGGTCCTTCACCAGCTTCTGAATCGCCGGCATACGGGTCTGTCCACCGACCAGAACCACTTCGTCGATCTTGCTCGCGTCAATGCCCGCATCCTTCATCGCCTGCTTGCACGGTCCCACCGACTTCTGCAGCAGGTCGTCGACCAGCGACTCCAGCTTCGCGCGGCTCAGAGTGCGCACCAGGTGCTTCGGTCCGGAGGCGTCCGCCGTGATGAACGGCAGGTTGATCTCCGTCTCCTGCGCGGTCGAAAGCTCGATTTTGGCGCGCTCCGCCGCATCCTTCAGGCGCTGCAAGGCCATCTCATTGCCCTTCGAGGTCAGGTCCAGACCCGACTCCGACTTGAACTCCGCGATGAGCCACTCCACAATGCGCTGGTCCAGGTTGTCGCCGCCCAGGTGCGTATCCCCATTGGTCGACTTCACCTCGATCACGCCATCACCGACCTCCAGGATCGAGATGTCGAACGTTCCGCCGCCGAAGTCATAGACCGCAATGGTCTCGTCCTTCTTCTTGTCCAGACCGTAGGCCAACGCAGCCGCTGTCGGCTCGTTGACAATGCGCTTCACGTCCAGACCGGCAATCTTGCCCGCGTCCTTGGTCGCCTGGCGCTGCGCGTCGTTGAAGTACGCCGGAACAGTGATGACCGCCTCGGTCACGCTGCCGCCCAGATAGTCTTCCGCAGCCTTCTTCAGCTTCTGAAGGATCATCGCCGAGACCTGCGCCGGCGTGTAGTTCTTGCCCTGAGCCACGACGTCGATGTGGTCGCCCTGCTGCACTACCTTGTAGGGCACCATCTTCATCTCGTCGTTCACTTCGTTGAAGCGGCGCCCCATAAAGCGCTTGATCGAATAGATCGTGTTCTCCGGGTTGGTGATCGCCTGCCGTTTGGCCACCTGCCCCACCAGCCGCTCGCCGTTCTTGGTAAACGCCACGATAGACGGCGTCGTACGCCCGCCCTCCTCGTTGGCGATCACCTTCGGCTCCCCACCTTCCATCACCGCCACGCAGCTATTCGTCGTGCCGAGGTCAATGCCAATAATCTTTGCCATATGTTGCTCCTCCGTCCTAAAGCCCCTCGCGGCCACCGCCGCGGAACTGTTGACCTACCCACTCTCGCATCTTGAGTGAGTTACTGTCAACCAATATGATGCGATGAATCACTACAAGTTGCAGGCCGCGTCACGATGTCCAGCGCTGAACCGTATCTTCGACTCCTCCGCGGCGACCGCCACCAGCCACCCCGTAACGCTTTCAGGGAATGGCACGAAAGTCGCACCATGGCGATACTTTCTTCATCCCTGGACTTCCCCAGAGACACAACAAGGCACCACCGGGCCGGAGCTTCGTATGTCCTCGCACTCTCGTCTCCTCCGCGCAGGCTTCTGCGCCAGTCTCTCGTTCCCCCTCCTGCTCGCCATCGGCTGCTCCGGCGATGGAACCACGACGGCCAATCCTGCCGCGACGCCTATGGCCAAGGGCAACTGGCAGATCAACGCCGCCGCCGCAACCTCCGCAGCCAAACTCCCCGTGTTCTCCGGCGAGTTCACCACCCAGGCCGGCACGATCACCGGCATCCTTCACGCGCAGGCAGCCTCGGCCTGTGTCTCCCCCACCGCCAGCTTCGAGCTGACGGGTTCCGGGGGCGAGAACAACCTGGTCACGCTCAGCGGCCCGGTAGCGGGCGGTACCCTCACCCTGACCGGCACCCTTGCCGCCGACGGAAAATCACTCACGGGCGCCAGCTACAACGTCGTAGGCGGGGCGTGTGCCCTCCCGGCGAAGGTCCAGGCCACCGCCCAGGCGTTCAGCCCCGTCACCGGCAACTACACCGGCAACTTCGCCGACACGGACGGCCAGGTCGCCCAGGTCACCGCCAACTTCTCGCAGTCCACCACCCCGGACGCGAACGGCAACTTCACCCTGGCCGGCACGGCCACGGTGTCCAACAATCCATGCTTCCCGACCGCCGTCCCGGTCTCGAATACGCAGGTCACCGGCGGCACCTTCACGTTCACCTACGCGGCCAACGGCTCCAGTGTTACCGCGACCGGAACCTTTGCCTCGGACGCATCCACCCTGACCGTCACCGGCTGGACCAGCTCCGGCGCCTGCGGGGCCGACACCGGCGTGTCGTCCACGATGACGCGTCAGGGCAGCTAGCCTCTGGTCTGCTCGGGCCGCTGGGGCGCGCACACACGGCGCGCCTCAACGGCGGTTGCCGGGCGTAAGATGGCGGGCGCTATGTGGCCGCTCTCAGGGAGTTCGAGGAATGGGCACGCCTCACCGCGGAACAGCGGCAACCAACGGACCCCGCGAACCGTCTCGCAACATACTCCCCCGTTGACGCCCGCCGTTGCTCTCCCTAGCCTTACCCTTACGTGCCCACCGCATCCCAGCCGCCTGCGCCGTTCCCTCGCGACCCGGCACTCGACGGCTTTCGCGGCTTCGCCGTTCTGCTCGTCTTCCTGTTTCACTACGGCGGCGGCCTGCGGGCGCACAATCCGCTTCTGCGAGCCCTCGGCTACCTCACCCAGGCAGGTTGGATCGGCGTTGACCTCTTCTTTGCCCTTTCCGGCTTTCTCATCACCGGCCTTCTCGCCGCGGACCTCCTCAGCGTTCCATCCGAAGCAGACAGCGTGCTTCATTACCAGCGCCCTCTGCGCAGCTTCTACGCCCGCCGCGCCCTTCGCATCCTCCCGCTCTACCTCGCCGCCCTGCTTGCCTGCGCAGCCGCGGCCCGCGTCACTGGCGCTAGCCTCCCCGACCTGAAACCTTTGCTCATCTACGCGACCTTTCTCCAGAATCTCCCTCCCCTTCTCCAGTCCGCTCTCCACACTCCGCCTCCGCTCCCTGTCTTTCACCTTTGGAGCCTCGCGGTAGAGGAGCAGTTTTACCTGCTCTGGCCTTTCGCCTTACTCGCGGCCCGCACACCGCGCCGCGCGCTTCACCTTAGCGTATGGATCTTCGCCGCAAGCTGCCTGTTTCGCGCGGCCATCTTCGCGCCTCCCCTATTCTCCTGGGCGTCTGCGGGCAGCTTCGCGACGTTCCTCCCCTCGCGGGCCGGAGCCCTCGCTCTCGGCAGCGCCCTCGCCCTCTACCGTGGTCGCGCCGCGCCCTGCCCCGTCACCGTCTCGCACGACGCACTTGCCGTGGCCGCCAATCCTTCCACGCCAGCGCCTGTCCTCTCTGTGAGGACGGTTCAAAGCCCGGGGACCCGCAGTCCCCGGCAGAGGTTCACAGCCACGAGCCAGCCAGTCCTCCTCTTCGCGCTCGCCGCAAGCCTCGCCCTCATCGTTCTGACCGCCTCCCGGACCCACAGCTTCCTGCTGAACAGCCGCAGCTCGTTTGTTTTCCTGCTGCCCGCAGCCGATCTTTTCTCGGCAGCCCTGGTTGCGCTCACGCTCAAGCCCAACCTGCTCCGCACTGGCCTTAGCACCAGGCCTCTCGTCTTTCTGGGCCGCATCAGCTATGGCTTCTACGTGATGCACATCCTTCTGGAACCTCTGTTTGATCGCCTCGGCGGCTTTCTTTCCCATGCGGACAGCGGTTTCGCGTACCAGACGGCCCGTCTGCTCTGCGCACTTCCCCTCACCACGGCAGCCGCCTGGCTCTCCTTTACGGTGTTCGAGACTCCCTTTCTCCGCCTCAAACACCGCTTCTCTCGCGGGCCATTTCACCCTGGCTGAAGCTGGCCCTGGGGGTGCAGCCGGCTGTAGACGCTGGGCGGCAGACTCGCTGAGTTTCCAGGGAGCAACCTGCATCGGAATCCGGTAAGCTGCCCGCAGGCCACAACTCCCAGGGAGGATCTGCGACTGATGGGTGCCGCTGCCGTCGCCAATACAGCCGATGCCGCCAATGTGGCATCGCCCATACGATCAACGCTCCAGCCGCCGCTGGAGGTGACCAAGGGCGTCAATCCCTGGATCATCGCGGCCTCGGTCATGCTCGCCACCTTTATGGAGGTGCTCGACACCGCCATCGCCTCGGTCGCGCTGCCGTACATCGCCGGCTCGCTCTCCGCCTCCAACGACGAAGCCACCTGGGTTCTCACCAGCTACCTGGTCGCCAACGCCATCGTGCTCCCGGCCAGCAACTGGTTCTCGCTCCGCTTCGGCCGCAAACGGTTTCTGCTGTCCTGTGTGGCCATCTTTACGGTCGCCAGCTTCGCCTGCGGGGCTGCCCCAACGCTCGGTCTGATGCTCCTCGCCCGGGTCGTCCAGGGGGCCGGCGGAGGCGCTCTCCAACCCCTCAGCAACGCCATCCTGCTTGAAAGCTTTCCGCCCGCCAAACGCGGCCAGGCCCTGGCGGTGTTTGCGTTCGGCGTGGTCGTCGCGCCCGTGCTCGGCCCCACCCTCGGCGGCTGGCTTACCGACACCTACTCCTGGCGGTACGCCTTCTATATCAACATCCCGATCGGCGCCCTGGCACTGTTCATGATCAACCGCTATGTCAATGACCCGCCCTATATCAAGAACGCCAAGGTAGCGCCCTTTGACAAGATCGGCTTCACGACCCTTTGCGTCTGGACGGGCTGTCTTCAGGTCATCCTCGACAAAGGCCAGGAGGTGGACTGGTTCGGCGCGGTCTGGCTTCGCTGGGCCACTCTCGCCTTCGCCATCGCCCTGGTCTGGTTCGTCTACCAGTCCTGGTACTGCAAGAACCCCCTCGTTGACCTTCAGATCCTGAAGGACCGTAACTTCATGCTGGGGTGCGTCCTGATTTTTCTGTTCGGGATCGGCATCTACTCGACGGTCACGGTTCTCCCGCTCTTCTACCAAGAACTGCTCGGCTACACCGCCTTCACCGCCGGCCTGGTGGTTGCCCCGCGCGGCCTTGGAGCCATCCTGGGCATGCCTGTCATCGGCGCGCTGTCTAACAGAATCGACCCCCGCTACCTGCTCACCTTCGGCTTCATCGTCTTCGGACTCACCACGCTCTATTTTGGAAATGTCACCCTCGGGATCTCGCCCACAACGCTCTTCTTGCCCATTCTGATTACCGGCTTTGGCCTCAGCTTCGTCTTCGTCCCCATCAACGCCGCCGCGTACGGGACCCTCAAGAACACTCAGATCGGCAACGCCTCCGGCCTCTTCAACCTGATGCGGAATGTCGGCGGGTCTATCGGCATCTCCATCGCGACCACGCTGCTCACCCGCCGCGCCGCAGCCCACCAGAACGACATTGCCAACGCCGTTCCCCGCACGGGCCAGGCCTTCCAGAACTCCCTGAACGCCACCCAGGGCGCCCTCACCAGCCAGTTCGGCCCCGCCAACGCCCGGTACGCCGCTCAATCCAGCCTCTACGGCCAACTTCAGCAGCAGGCCTCGCTCTGGTCCTTTGTCGACGTCTTCCGCTGGCTTTCCCTTATGTGCTTCTTCTGCGTAGGCGTGGTCTGGCTGCTGAAAAAAGTACGCCCAGGCAAAGGCCCCGCAGGCGCCCACTAGCCGCCTCCGCCCCATCTCTGGTCCAGCCTTCCGTCCCGCCTCGCTTTTCTGTTGTCATTCCCGAAGGGAACCCCCGCTGTTCCCGTGCGAGCGCCAGAGGCGCAAGCCCGTCAACCCTCCGCGCCCACCTGCCCCAGGATCTCCTGCACCACTTCTTCCGGCGCCCGGTCGTTTACGACCCGCAGAGCATCCGCAGGCGGTTCTAAGGTAGCAATCTGGCTGCCCAACAACGCCGGATCCATATACGTCCCCTTCCGCGCCGCCAATCTCTCCGCAATCATCTTCGGATCGCCATCCAGCCACACAAACCGCAACACCGCAGACCCTATGCCGGCACTCAATGTGTCCCGGTAGCTCGCCTTCAACGCCGAGCAGGCCAGCACACCCTTCACGCCCGTCTCCGCCCAACCCTTCAGCAGACGGTTCAGGGTTTGCAGCCACGGTGCGCGGTCCTCGTCCGTCAGCGCGACCCCTGCCCGCATCTTCTCCTTGTTCTCGGGCGAGTGATAGTCATCCGCATCCGCAAACACGGCCCCAAGATCCTTCGCCAGCAGCGTCCCGATCGTCGTCTTCCCCGAGCCGCTCACACCCATCACCACAAAAATGCTTGCCATGGTTCGTCGCACTCACTCTCTTGTACTCGCCCCTCGTATCTCGGACTGACCATCACCCTGGCACATCCGCGGCGGTTGGCACAAGCCTCGCCACCCTGATCTACTGATCGGAGCAGCAGCCAGCCGCACCGGAGCCTCAGGTTGTCCCTCACCACCTCGCCCAAGATTCTTTCCGCGCAAGAGCTCTTCGCCCGCGTTGACGCCCTTGCCCCCACCGTCGCCCTTGCGGGGGCGCTCACCTCTTGCAAGGGGGGCTCAGGCGGGTCCACTACCGTTGTTTCCGGGGCAGGCTCCACGTTTATTTACCCGGTGATGACGCGCTGGATCGCCGACT